>NZ_AP014624.1:3974925-4280689 GCF_000829375.1 Chryseobacterium sp. StRB126 | reverse complement strand
AGCTTTATAATTTTCAATATAAATTTTGGATGACTTTGGTTTGAAAGAAAAAAATAAAAAAAATGATAAGTTTTGGAAAATCTGGAAGTATAGATGGGTTAAAGATTAAGATTTTTATTGATGGTAAAAATGTTTTTAGAATGTTTAGATCCTTCCGGATGACAAAACGGGTTAAAACTTTATTAAGTAACCTGAGTTCGGTTTAAGCAAAATTTAAAAATAGTTGACCGTCATTTACTTTTTTTAAGTTAAGTGACGGTTTTTTTGGAAAGAAACAATATGCTGTTAGCCCTCCCAAGATATTCATTATAAAATTGTTCACACTTCGGTGTCTGGTGTGTTCAACCTGACAGTGATTCTTTAGTTCGTCATTTATGGTTTCAATGATAGCTCTTTTTCTAAGCAAAATCTTGTCTTCCATTGTCATTATGTGATTTTTCATATTCTTTCTAAGTTTGGTAAAGAGTTGAATACCATCTGCAAAAAGCATCTCCCACAAGGCTTTTGAGAGATACCCTTTATCGGCAAACAACTTCCCAAACAATTGCTTGGTCATTTTCTTAATATGTTTCGGATTTCGGTCATCCACATTTCCTTTTGTCAAATAAAAGGATAAAAGTTCTCCTTTTTCATTGCATACCAAATGTAGTTTGAAGCCGTAAAACCAGCCCATTGAGGACTTTCCGCGTTCTGCGAAACCTTTGAAAACTTTATGATTATGTATCCTTTGGTTTCTACAGACTTTCAAAGTTGTACTGTCCATAAAGCTGATTCCTGTGCATTTTCCAAGACATTTTTCTTTCAAAAACAAGACAAAAACAACAAAACATCTTTGTTGGAGCTCGATAAACCTGTTGTAGGAAAGCCTATTTGGAAATAAATCTTTCCAATATCCACAAACTACTTCCTGATAGTAATGTTTAAATGTTTTGTGAGCTCCCAAATGAAAGCCTATCATGATTGTGATAATTTCAGAATCAAACATTTTTGAAGTTCTGTTTCTTCTTTTCTTGCTGTCTCCTAATGCTTCTAGCTTTAATTTTTTAATTTGCGCATCAAACTCTTTACAAAAATCATCAATTTGTACAAAAATATTTGTAATTTGGTCTTTCAAATTCATAGCAATAAATCGTTTAAATATTTGAATGTCAGAAACTTAAATATACGAATTATTGCTATTTTTTACAAAGTTTATCTCAATTATTATCCCGAACTCAGGTTAAGTAATATTGTATAGGATTTTATGCCTTAAGATTATTGTGTTATTTGTGAAAGGTATAGGTGTAATAGTGTTTAAATCAAAAATAGATGGCCATGACTTCAGTTTCTATCTTTCATCAAACATCATTTATCGATCATCATTTATTATTTCTCTAATACATTTAAGTTTTGAAATCGGAACTATGATTCGTATTTTTGTTTGAAAGTTTTTATAAAAACATTTGAATCCAATATGACTATGAACATGAATATTTCGAATTATTACAGGAGTTTATCCGCATTTATCCTATTAGGCCCATTGTGTTTTGGGCAATATCAGTTTGAGGTTAAAGATGCCTCAAAAAACTATGATGCCATCATTCATATAGACAATTGTTTCAGTGACCAGTGTATGGATAAAGGGACCGTTGAATTATTTAATAACAATAACACCAAAGTGCAGACTTTCACATCCGATAATTTGGTACTGCATCTTGGAGAAGGGCAGAGGCTGGAGCGTGGGAAAGTGATCCCATTAAAGAAAGAACAAAGTCCATTGATTTTTGGTGACTTTAATTTTGACGGAACGGAAGACCTTGCCATAAGAAATGGTAATATGGGAAATTACAGTTCAGCATCTTATGATGTGTATGTATTTAATAGTACCAGAATGGCTTTTGTAAAAAGTAAAGAACTTACCGACCTGGGATCAAATTATTTTGATTTCTTTGAAACAGATCCGGTTCGTAAACGTATCATTACTTTTGGAAAGGATGGGTGCTGCCGATTTTTCACCACAGAATTTGAAGTAATTCCTCAAAAAGGACTTGATAAGGTGCTTGAAAAAGAAGAGGACAGCAGCGAAGATGGTTATGTGAAAGTTATTATAAAAGAAAAGAAAAACAATAAATGGACTACCAGAACCAAGGTATATCCATCAGATCAATACAATAGATAAAAGTAAGATGAAGATTCAAAAAGAGATTGATTTTATCCTGGCAGTAGATGCCCTGAAAAATGTACAGCGAAGAAATTATAATGCAGATGATTCCAGAAGAGAGAATACAGCAGAGCACTCGTGGCAGATCATTATTTTAGCACAAATCCTTTATCCTTATGCGAAAAATAGAACGGATATAGATTTGTTGAGAGTGATTAGAATGCTTTCCATTCATGACCTTGTGGAGATTGAAGCAGGAGATACTTTCCTTTTCGATGAAGCCGCTATGGTAGGGAAGTTTGAAAGAGAAAAGATTTCTGCACAGAAGATCTTCGGAATTCTGGATGAACCTTTACGTTCGGAATTCTTTAACCTATGGCTTGAATTTGAAGAAGAAGCTACTCCGGATGCAATTTTTGCTTGTTCCATCGATAGAATTATGCCATTCATTCTGAATTCCCATACTTCAGGAAAAAGCTGGACGGAAGCTGGAGTTACCGAAAAGCAAATCAGAAATATGCTTGAAAATGCTATTAACAGAGCATCAGATGAAATGGGAGAGGCTTTTGAACTGCTGCTGAACAGAAGTCTGGAAACAGAAAAAGTTTTAAAGTAAAAAGGATATAAAGTTTCGGGCGGCCAAAGGCCGCCCGAAACTTTTGTATTTATAGTATCTGGATTGGTTTCTTGAATTCATCAATCGCTACAAAAGTAAAATCACCTACAATTGCTTTTTCTCTTTCGTAAGAGTACATTTGTTCTGTGTAGATTTCAACGTTTACCTTCATACTGGTTTTTCCAACGTATGAAACTTTTCCGATAAGCTCTACGATTGTTCCTGCAGGAATTGGCTTTTTAAAATCGATTTTGTCACTGCTTACTGTTACCACTCTTTTTCTTGCGAAACGGGTTGCTGCAATAAAGGCTACTTCATCCATCAGCTGCATGGCAGTACCTCCGAAAAGGGTATCGTAATGATTGGTTGTGTTAGGGAAAACCGCTTTGAAGATTCTGGTTTCGGCAGCTTCAATTCTTTCTTCTGTAGTCATATTTCATTATTAATTAAGGCGAAATGAAATCGTATCAAAACAACAGAATAATGACAGGAACTTTGGAAATCCCTGAAACAATCCATCAGATCAATAAAACTTCAAATCGCGAAAGTTTCTTGTTTAAGAAATCGGCAGGTCTCCTGACTTGTAACATCATTTATCTCCTTCCCATGCCTCGCACAGTGGATCTTTTGATAAAGACTTCAGTTACTTACAGTTGCGCGACAGTCCGTGATTTTCACACGGTTCCCTTTTAATCTGCGGTTATGCAGAACCAGTTTCTGTGATGAATAAGCGTAAACTTTTTCGGTGCAAAAATAATGAATTTATTCCGGATTATGATAAATAATCTGGCTGATTACTCTTCCCTTCTTGATGGTCCAAAGAGTAGTATATCTGTATTCTCCTGTGCCATTAGTCATATAAAGGAAGATATTGTCATTGTCTAAAGAAGTTACTCCTACGTTATTAAAGTCCATGGTAGGCTGGAACATATTTTTAATAGCTTCTCTTACAAAAACAGAACCTCTTCCAGGCTGTTGAAGCCTGATCGACTTGATCTCAGTCATTCCTTCAGGAAGATCATTTCCAATTCCCCATGGCTTTACTTTATCAATGGTAAGAAGTTTTCCTTCTGCGTCTTTTTCCTTCTTGCGGTAACCGGCATTGGATGGATACACATCAATAACAACCTTGCTTCTTTGGGCGGTAGGAATCTTAGGATCGGAATTATCTGTGAAGATGAGTGATCTTCCGTTTTTAGATTTAGAAGGAGTATAGGCTGGAAGCTGATCCACAAAGGCGATACGTTCTTTATTTACCATTCCCTCTTTGTCAAGCGTTTCATAGCGTACAAACGGTTTGTCTTCGTCTTGTTTTTCAGGATATTTAATCCAGATCCATTCCGTTTCTCCCGGAGCAGGTTTTACATAAACAAAAACATCCCCTTTACGCATACGGATCTTGTCTACAATTTTTCTGTAGTTATCCTTATGTACGCGTACATTGGCATATCCTTCTTCAGCTTTTACAACCCCAAAAGGAACTTTGTTCTGACCTTTAACGAAGGCTAAAGAAAAAATACTGAATGCAGATAGATAAAACGCTTTGTTTACTGAAATCATCTTAATAAATTTTAGATTTCCAAATATATAAATTAAATGCTTTTCAGCAGTATACAGACTATTTTTTAATTTGATTAATATCCATTGTATAAATTTCGTTCGCGAGAATTTTGTCGAAAACAAACTGAGGTTGAGTATAAATATCAACTTTATCAATTGTTTGTACAGAAAACTGACCTGTTCCAATCATTTTCTCGGTTTGCTTTTTCTTGCTTTCATCAGACATCATAAAGAAGAGTGATTTAAGTCTTTTTCCTTCATTACGCTTGTAGTAAAGGTTTTCTTCGCGTTCAAAATTTTTATCTTCAGAATATTTCGCATTGTCGATGAGGCTTTTTCTATCTTTCCCTCTCATATCGTCTATTAATAAAAGGTCTTTATGTTTATTTACAAAAGCTCTTGGAAACAGAAAGCTTAATACCGGGCTTGAAATCAGTTTACTGAATGCCATACTTCCTATGAATCTGGGCTCAGTTTCAGGATAGAACATAAATGCTTTTACAACGGATAAACTCATCCAGTTAAAAGCTTTTGCTCCCAATAAACCTGAACATCCGTTTGTTACAATACGTACTTCTTCAATATGCTGCCTTTCCTGCTTCAAAATCTCACTGGGAATGATAGAAGTTACGTAATCTGCCTTTTCTCCAAACTCCTCTTTTTCCATTGGAAAAATTTCATTGCCATTGCTTTCTCTTTTGGGAAGATGGGTTCCGCCAAATCCAATTCGGTCTACAGCTATAACATGAAATATTGTATTGATATCCTTATTCTTGAAATAATCTAAAAAATAACCGGAATTTTTTCCACTGTCATGAACTAAGAAAAGATAAGGCTTTTTACGTCCGGTTTCCGGATTGGGAGCTACATTTTCATTCCCTCGATTCGTAAGATAGCGAATGCTGTATCCTCTTAAATTAATAGAATCATAAACAGGGGCTTTCAGATTTTCTTTTTTGAAAATGTTGTTGATGTCTTCCTGTGAATAATCCGGATATGAAAAATGGTACTTGGTCCATATAAAAGCAATCCAGATTAAAATGAAGGCAAGAATTCCTAATGTAATTTTTTTCAACATTTTCTTTGAAAGATACAAAAAGCTATAGACTTGAAGGATTTTACAATAGATGTAATTCTAAATAAAAAAGAGTGTCTGAACCCAACACTCTTTCTTTATCTGTAAATATTTTTTCTTTTAAGATTCTGTATCTTGATTTGGAGAACCATAAATAGCTTCTCGATCATTTTTAAGGTAATAAGAAAACACTCCAAAGAATAGCAGTACAATCAGAAATAATGTTCCACATACATAAAAAGCAGTTCCAAAACCATAACTGATAGTCACTCCGCCTCCTAATCCCATTCCTATTTTATTGTTTCCAAGCCCTTCCATCTTGGATTGGAAAGTCAAATAGAAAGTAAGCAAAGAAATAAGTCCTGCTAAGGAAACTGCAATATGGTAGATATATTTTTTCTTAATACTTTTTACCAGCTGAATGATAATCCCGGCAATAGCTGCCAGAAAAGCGATGATAATAATCGGGCTTGGTGGAATATTTTCTTTCTCTTTTTTATTGTTGGATTCGTTCAGTGGTGAGTATTCAGAATCGGAATTTGAAGATTTATCACCTGAATTATTTCCGAAAGCAGAACCAAACGGAGAATTATTTTTCAGATTTTCTTTCATACGTTCATTCATTGTTTGCTGGGAAATTCCAGTTACCAGATCTGTTCCTTTGATAGACATTAAGGTGGTATCACCACATTTTATCAGGAAAAAAGGAAAGAAAAAACAGAGAATGATAACAGTATAACTCGGTATTGGAATAAGGTCCGAAAGTGCTTTTAATGGTTTCATAAATTATTGTTTTTGTTAAAAGTAGGGAAATTTTACGATAATGTATAAAAGAAAAAAGAGCATCCTAAGACGCTCTCTTCCATTATTGTATTCGGTTAATTTTCAAATTCTCAGATTAATCCATTTTCAAATTGATTAGATTCTCTCTAATTCATCTGCATCAATCGTCGTTTTGAAAGTTCCGTAATTCACAATCACCTTGTTTCTGGAAATTTTCTCAATCGTTCCTACGCTGGTACTTCCGGTAATTCGGACACGTTGGCCTTCCTTCATCCAGACTGCGCGGTCACTTTTACGTTTTTCCTCCAGTTTTTCATTGGTTTCAGCAATTTTTTCAATCACATCTTCCTTTTTAAGCTGTTGCGTAATCTTTCTCTTCACCACCTGCAGACGCTTGGATTCATCCTTGTCAGCACCTATCTTTCTGAACTTTTCCTGTTCAAGAAGCTTCACAAAATCCTTTACAACATCTTTTCTGGACTTTCCTTTCGTATAACTGTCGATGAAAGTTTCAATCTTATTTCCAAATTGAAGTTTACGATGTTCCTCTTCATACAGTTTCTGGAAATTGAACAATTTCTGCTGAAGCTGTTCATTCAGTTTCTGAAGGTTATCACGTTTGTCCTCTACAGATTCTTTTCTTTCTGCAAGATCAGTTTTCAGTTTTTCAACCTCAAATTTTTCCTGTTGCAGTTTTACAATCGTTTTATCAAGATTCACAATATCATGTTCTACCTTTTTCTTAGCAGAATGAATGATAAACCTTGGGATTTTATTCTTTTCAGCCACTTCAAAAGTAAATGAACTTCCTGCCTGCCCAACTTCCAGTTTGTACATTGGTTCCAGCGTTTCTTCGTTGAAAAGCATGGCTGCATTCTGAGCATTCGGAAGCTGTTCTATAACCAGTTTGATATTGGTGTAATGCGTTGTAATGATCGCAAAACTCTTCTTATCATAGAAAAACTCCATGAAGCTTTCAGCCAAAGCACCACCTAATTCAGGATCAGAACCCGTTCCGAACTCATCAATCAGTAAAAGCGTATCCGAATCAGCCTCACGGATGATTCCTGACATTTTCTTTAACCTTGATGAATACGTGGATAGATGATTTTCAATGGATTGATTGTCACCAATATCAGTCATGATCTTCTCAAAGAAAAACATTTCAGACTTTGGATGAACAGGAACCAAAATACCACTCTGAATCATCAGTTGCAGCAACCCGACAGTTTTCAGGGTAATGGATTTTCCACCGGCATTAGGCCCGGAAATACAGATAATTCTGTTATGTTCCGTTAAAGCCAGAGTCTGTGGATGAATAATTTTGTTCTCTACCTTATTTCTTAGCCATAATAAAGGATGAAAGGCATCTTTTAACCTCAATGTTTTATGGCGGTTGATTTTAGGAAGAACCCCATTGATAAGTTCTGCAAACTTAGCTTTAGCCCTTACCAGATCAAGATCAAAAATATACATCTGATACCTCCAAAGCTGAGGCTGGAATTCTGCAAGTTCTGTGGTGAGCTGTCTTAAGACTTTATCAATTTCTTTTTTCTCTTCCTCTTCACTTTCACGAAGTTTGAAATAATGTTTTACAACACTGTCCGGCTGAATATAGGTGATAGAACCGGTTTTTGAAATTCCCAGGGTCCTTCCCGGAACTCTTTTCTTAAATCCTGATTTTACTGCTAAAACCCTTTGGTCGTCAATAATTGTTTCCCGTATATCATCCAAAAAGTCACTCTGTCCATAGGTAGTCAGAGCACGGTTGAAGTTTTCCTGAATAGCTTTTTTAGCAAGCTGGATTTCAGTTCTTATCCCTTTCAGCCCTGGAGAAGCCTCATTTTTCACTTCGCCAAATCGGTTGAATACCTTATCCACCTTATCGATGATCTCTTTTCTGAATTCCAGTACAGAAACCTCTTCCAGTAAAGTAGGAAATGTTTCCGGCATGGTAGGGAAGAACTTCTGCAGTTTTCCGATCTGTTCCGTGATGGTTTTTATTTTGATGAAAGCACTGTTTTCCAGACGGTAATTCTCAATCAGCATCAATTTCAGCTCACTTTCAATATCTTCATATTCATCAAACGGAATCGCATTTGAACTTTCAAAACTAGACAGATATTCTGAAGTTTTTTTCAGTGAAAGTTCCGCCTCGTCAATTTCCATGGGACGAAGTTGAAGAATTTTTTCTCTTGTTTTCGGAGAATACGCAAATGGGGAGATTTCCGCGAGCAATTGCGGAAACTCTAATTCGTCTAAATCTTCTTTATCTATATACACAATGCAAATTTAGTGAGAATTTTGATTATTACGTATATTTGAGTGATTTACAAAATAGATTAATGAAAGAATTATTCCCTATTCAGTATTTCTTTTCAAAGATTTGATGATAATTTTTAATGAAAATATGAAACTTGAAACCGAAAGACTGGTCTTAAAAGAAATCAATGAAGCACATATAGAGGATATTCTTCGAATCAGAAGTAGTGAGGTTATTAATCAATATGTGAAAAGGAATTCTCCTAAGACTAATTATGATGCGTTGGAATTTATTCTGCACATTAAAAGAAAAACTCAGCATAAAGAAATTATTTTCTGGGGAATTTCATATAAAGACCGTTTAAATCTTATCGGAACAATATGTCTCTGGAATTTTTCAGAAGATAGAAACACTGCAGAAATTGGGTATGAGCTGTTACCGGATTATCATCGAAAAGGGCTCATGTCTGAAACGCTCCGTGCCGTTTTAGAGTATGGGTTTAATCAATTGCAGTTACAGAAGATTGTAGCCATTACAAGCAGATTCAATGAAAATTCTAAAATGCTTCTTTTAAAGCAAAATTTTGTTCTTGAAGCGGGTAAAAAAGATGAGCATAATCCGGACAATATTATTTTTAGGTTAAAAAACACAAAATATTGAATCCATGATTTTTTTCTACCTTTGGCCCCCAATATATGGATAATAAACACAATATATGAAAAATGAAATTAAATCCTTAACTGGATTAAGGGGAATTGTAGCATTATGGGTCGCTTTTTTTCATTTAAGTCATTTTGAGGCCGATATTATTCAGACTGTTGTGGGGAAAGGCTATGTTGCGGTAGATATTTTTTTTGTATTAAGTGCGTTCTTATTGGCAGTTTCTTATTCGGGTAAGTTTATGGTGTTGAATTTTAATGAATTACTGGTGTTTTATAAGAAAAGAGTGAACAGGATTTATCCGGTTTATATTCTCTCTGTTATTTTTATCGTCATATTCTTAACAAATGCTTCAATAGCTAAATTTCTATTTAATGCTGCTTTATTGCAGTGTTTTTTTCATCCTAATTACTCATTAGGCGCAGTGTATTGGTCATTAAGTACAGAGTGGGTCTGTTATCTGATATTTCCTTTCCTGCTTTTCTTTACTGTTCGGTATAAAATACGCAGTGAAATATTGATTATTGCAGGCTTAGCTTTAAGAGTAATTCTTCCATATCTTCCGGATAATTTATATTTAGGCCCGGAAATGCCAATGCAAATGATTAAATCTCCAGATTATCTTGATATTACTTATGGTTTAAATTCTCTGGTCCGAACGCTATCATCTTACCTGTTGGGAATTGGAATAGCTTTTTTATCAGGCTCTCAACTACGAAGACGTTTGGTTGTTTATATTGCGATGATTTTGTTTTTATTATTGTTATATACAGAAAAGGGACTCTTCTTTATCCCATTATTGTCAGCAATAATAATAAAGCAGTTATATGATGGTGAAGACAGTATAATCAAAAGATTTTTAGAAAGTGATGCAGTTTATTTTCTGGGAAATATTTCTTATTCATTATACATTATTCACTATATCGTGCTAAAAGAAAGATTAGTATTCCTGCCTTCAGAACTTTTGAATAGCTTTGTGTTGTTGGCCTTATCTATTGTTTTATCTTATTTCTCTTATATTTTAATAGAAAGAAAAATGAAGATATTTAAAGTATAATTTGTAGTCTTATTTTAATATTAATTACTTTTGCAGTATGACCTGGACAGAAATTTTAGCCCCGATAAAAAGTACAGAATATTTTACAACCCTTTGGGAAAAAGTAAAAAATGAATATGCAACCACTAAGGTTTTTCCTCCGAAAAATCAAATTTTCAGAGCCTTGGAAATTACAGCATTTGAAGATGTTGAGGTCGTGATTATTGGTCAGGATCCTTATCATAACGATTATCAGGCGAATGGTTTGTGTTTTTCCGTGTCTGAGCAGGTTACAGCACCACCATCCCTTAAAAATATTTTTATCGAATTAAAAGATGATCTTGGAGTTGTAAGAACATCCAAAGAATTAGATGATTGGGGGAAGCAAGGCGTTCTTTTATTGAATGCAACCCTTACGGTTCGTGCCCATTCACCAAATTCTCATAAAGATCTTGGTTGGGAAACATTTACCAACTACATTATTAAGGAAATTTCAGATAAAAAAGAGAATGTGGTTTTCGTATTGTGGGGTGCTTTTGCACAGAAAAAAGCCGAACTTATAGATCCGGCTAAGCATTTTATATTGAAATCGGCACACCCTTCACCGTTTTCCGTTTATAGAGGATTCTTCGGAAGTAAGCCTTTCTCAAAAATTAATGAATATCTTATTTCCAAAGGGAAGGAGGCGATTTCTTGGTAGTGCCTGATGATGGTTTGTCTTTTTTAATGCTGACTGCTATTTTGTATTTCCCTTTTAGCTCTTCAGTTCCTCCTGCTTTAGGATATGGAGTGACTTCCTTCAGGGTGATGGTGTAACCGTTGAACTCGGCAGCCTGGAGATAGTTTCGTGCAGGAAAATCTATACTGGCAAGATTCAAAAGTACAGGTCGGGTAGAAGTTCCCATAACTTCAATTTGAGCAAGAGCAGCTCCGGCCCAGATACAGTTTACCCCTTCAGGGCATCGGCTGTCTTCGGAAATCCCTTTGAAAGTAATATTCATTTTATAATCCAGAAGAAATTTGTTTTCTCCTTCATTCAGGTAGATGAGATCATTCTTTTGCTCATCAGGCTTTATATTGGTTGTCATTTCAGGAGCTTTTGAGTCTGCTTTAGTTTTCTTTTGGGCATCGCATCCCGTTAACGCGAAAACTCCGAGGCTGAATAGGATGGCTTTATGAAGCATGATTTTTCTTTTTTTGAGTTAAATAATATCAAACATATTAAGGAATACTACCAAAAACATTGCCATACCCACAACGAAACTGAATCCCGTACCATAAATAAACCCAATAAGAGCACCTTTAGTAGATTGTAAGGCTTTGTTCATGTCTTTGCTGTCGTGAAGCATTTCACCAATAAACACGCCTGCGAACATTCCGATAAGGAAGCCTAACGGGATCGGAATAAAAATCCCGACAATAGTTCCTATTACAGAACCAATACTTCCCCAGCGGGTTCCGCCGTACTTTCTGTTAGTTCTTGCAGGAATCACATAGCTTAAAACAACAGAAGCTGCCGTAAGAATTCCAAAAGCCCAGATATAGATCATCGGAAGATCAGCATCTGTCCCGAATTTATAGAGTAATAATCCGCAGATGCTTAATAAAAGTCCGGGTAAAACAGGAAGGAATGTGCCCAGTACCCCAACAAACAATAAAATAAGACAGACAATATTAATAACAGTTGTATCCATTCTTTAAAATATAAACGAATATATGAAACCTTAGTGATTCAACAAATAGACCTAAATGTGAAAATGTAGTAGATTTTTAAAAGATTTAAGGGAAATTTATAACCGGCTTTAAATTTTGGGATGAAAATTGATTGTGAATAGTAACATCATCATCCTTAATTTTATAAATTTGCTGTAATGAAAGATGAAATACAAGATACCAGAGATTTTCTGCAAAATATCAGTGATAAGATCCATTATTTTGTAAGAGATCATGTATATCCTGATCTGGCACTTCCTATTCAGATTATGCTGAAATTTATATTTCTGGCAGGGATGATCTATATCCTGGATTTTGTTTTTAAATTTATTGTCAATACTATTTTCAAATTCTTTTTTGATAAAGAAAAATTTCCTATTTTAAAGTCAATTTATGATTCAAGAATTACTAATTCTGTAGTTCACTTAGGGGCATTGAACTTTGCAGGATATGCACTGTTTTCCGTTTTTTACAGACATCCAAAAAGCTTTGCATTACTGGAAATGATTGTAGGGGTGGCCACTATTTTTGTAATAGCAGGGTTATTATTTAGAGCATTAACCGCTTTTAGAAATTACTTTGTAATTAAGCAGGATTATTATAAAATCATGACGCTTAATGCTATTTCGGAAAGTGTAAAAATCTTTGGGATCTTTGTACTTTCGGTCATAGGAATCTGTCTGATTTTTGGAATTAAGGGGGGGACAATTTTAGGAAGCCTTGGGGCAATAACGGCAGTTTTAGTACTTGTTTTCAGGGACACTATTCTGGGATTTGTTACCGGGATTCACGTGGCTACTTCCAAGAATTTAAAAGTAGGCGACTGGATCAGTATTCCCAAATACAGTATAGAAGGAAATATTACAGAAATAAGTCTTCTGACTACAAAAATCACCAATTTTGATAAAACGGTTTCTACCATTCCTACCTATGATTTCCTGACGACAGAGATCAAAAATATGCAGGTGATGTCCGAATCTAATAACAGAAGGATTAAGAAATCTATTTATTTTAATATCAATTCTTTTAAGTTTTTGACAGATGAAGATATTGAACGTTTAAAAGAAATTAATCTTATTGCGGATTATCTTGAACAGAAAAGAGTGGAAATCAGAAGTGAAAAGGAAAGTTTAAGTAATAACGATAAAACCATTAACGGAAGGCAGCTAACCAATATCGGAGTTTTCAGATATTATGCACAGAGATATATAGAAAATGATCCTGATGTGGAGAAAAATGCAACAAGAATGGTTCGTCAGCTGGAAATTACCCCACAGGGACTTCCACTTGAGATTTATTGTTTCGCCAATGATTCCAAATGGGAGCATTTTGAGCAGATTCAGGCTGATATTTTCGATCATTTGCTGGTTGCGTCCAAAGAGTTTGAACTTCAGGTAATGCAGGTAAGTGTTAAAGTATAAAAAGATGAGGTAAGATCTCAAAAAATAAATACAACTTAAGTGATAACGAAATTAGAACGTCAAATAGAAGTAGTAAGTCTGGATAAACCTCCAGCTTCTGCCTTCCATCTTCTAGCTTCTGTTATCTAACATCTAAATAAAAAAATGACAAAACTAAGCGTAAACATCAATAAGATTGCGACATTAAGAAATGCGAGAGGAGGTGAAACACCAAGTGTGACAGAAGCTGCTATAAAGATTCAGGAATTCGGAGGCCAGGGAATTACAATTCACCCAAGACCGGATGAGAGACATATTACAAGAAAAGATGTCTATGATCTGAAGCCATTGGTGACGACTGAGTTTAATATTGAAGGAAATCCACATCAGTCTTTTATTGATATGGTATTGGATGTGAAGCCTGAACAGGTAACTCTGGTTCCGGATGCAGATGATGCCATTACTTCCAATGCAGGTTGGGATACTAAAAAACACCTGGATTATCTTACTGAAATCATTAGTGAATTTAAAAATGCAGGGATCCGTACCTCTATTTTTCTTGATCCTTTACCCGAGTTGGTAGAATATGCAGCAAAAACAGGAGCAGACAGAATTGAGCTGTATACGGAAGCTTATGCAAAAAATTATTTGTCCAGTAAAGAACAGGCGATCAAACCTTATTATGATACTGCTGTTGTAGCCAATGAATTCGGATTGGGAATTAATGCAGGACATGATCTGAGTCTTGAAAATCTGAAATATTTCGCTGATACTATTCCTAATCTGTTGGAGGTGTCCATCGGACATGCTTTGGTTTCTGAGGCGTTATATATGGGCTTGGAAAATACGGTTCAATCTTATTTGAAGAGATTGGCAAAATGGTAAAATAGATGCCAGATGTGTGATTTAGACCTTGTTGTAAAAGTCTTGTCAATATCTTCTGGAATCTGTGCTTCAAATCTGTTATTTTAAAAATATGGAAATCTTAAATTCAAAAATATTTGGCGAAGGTTCAACCGCTACGCCGCTTTTAGTATTTCACGGATTATTTGGAATGCTCGATAACTGGGGGAGCTTTGGGAAAGATCTTGGAGAATATCTTCCGGTGCATCTTATTGACCTGAGAAATCACGGAAGAAGTTTTCATTCCGATGATATGTCTCACGATGATCTTGCTGATGACATTGCCCGTTATATGGAGCATTATGGCATTCGAAAAGCTCATGTTTTAGGGCATTCTTTAGGTGGAAAAGCTGTGATGCAGTTTGCTTTAAAATATCCTGAAAAAGTAGAAAAACTGATTGTAGTAGATATTTCGCCAAAAGCATATCCGCCACACCATCAGGGAATCATCAAGGCTCTTGAAACAGTAGATTTTAATACAGTAGGCTCAAGAAATGAGGTGGAGGCTGTCTTGAATCAATATATTCCTGAAAAATCAACAATACAGTTTTTAACAAAGAACCTGTATTGGGATGATAATAAAAAACTGAATTGGAGATTCAACCTTAGAACCCTATCCGAAAAGTATAATGAATTTGTATCCAATGCTGTGAAATTTGGTGTTTTTGAAGGAGAAACCTTATTCATTGCAGGAGAGAAATCCAATTATATTTTACCACAGGATGAATATGGGATCAAACAGCAATTTCCAAAAGCGAAGATAGTAACCGTAAAAAATGCAGGACACTGGGTTCAGGCTGAAAATCCTGTTGATTTTGCTGTTGTTGTTAAGCAATTTCTTGGTTTGAATTAATAATATGCTTTATATTTTGATAATATGTTAAAATTATCTTAAAGTGTGATTTTATTTCTCCATAAGTTGAAATTTTTGTACATTAGATTATCAAATAACCAAAAATATTAATTTATGGAAAACAAAAATTCAAAAAAGAAGCCGTTTTTTGCGTCATTCCTTGAAAAACAACTTAAAGATCCGGAAACAGTAAAAGGAGGAACAGATATTACAATTCCTGAGAGGGATACGATCACAAAACCTACTTTGGATGGTGTAACATCTAAGTTAACTGATATGGATCATACTATGAAATATCCTTCTGATGGGGATGATGATACTGCTGAACTATAAAATAATTATTTTACAGTAACATATTAACAAAATTGTAACAAAAGGGGGGAACTTAACATGTTAAGTTTCCCTTTTTAATAAAGCAGGCAAATGATTCTCTGTATTACCCATTCACAGGATTTTTACACTATTGATCGTTTCTTTCAACACCTTTCTTCTAGAAATATTCCCTACTTCAGACTGAATTCTGACCAGCTGAATCATCTTCAGAAAATCAGCATCAGTGAGGACTCTTTTGAGATTACTGATTGGGATGGAAATAGCATCCATTCCAATGATATTACAGGAGTATGGCATAGAAAAGGATGGCAGATCAGTGTTCCTGAAGAGCTGGATCAGGAGTACGAAAAAATCTTTCGAAATGAATATGCCCATCTGCGCTACAATCTGTTTACCCAACTGCAACATCTCCCATGGATCAATCCTTATGAGACTGAAAAGAAAATTGATGGGAATAAAATGCTTCAGCTGAAGATAGCCCAACAAAATCATCTGATGGTTCCCCCAACGATTTTTACCAATGATGAAGAGAAAGTAAAAGCTTTTTTTGAACAGTATTGCTCAGGAAAAGCCATTGCCAAGCTTCACGGGGTAACCCGGAAAACAATGAGTGGTGAGAATCTGATTTCCACGATGGTAATTGAGCAGGAAACATTGGAAGACTTTTCTGATATTATTTATTGTCCTATGATTTTTCAGCCTTATATCGATAAAGAATATGAGCTGAGGATTATGTATGTAGATGGAGAATTTTTTACAGGAAAGATTAACAACAGTGAAAATGCTGATTGGAGAATTAGTCATGAAGACTATTTCTGGACGGTGTATGAACTGCCTGATGAGGTCAAAATTAATCTGATTTCCATGATGAAGGAAATGGGATTGTATACCGGAGCTATTGATATGATCCGGGGAAAAGATGGGAAATATTATTTTCTTGAAGTTAATCCGCAGGGAGAATGGGGAATGCTTCAAAAAGAACTGGGATTTCCCATTGCAGAAAGAATTGCCGATAATCTTATTAAAAGAATCAATATCCATGAATAAAATTTTAATTATAACACATACTGCAGATAATTTTTCCATTGAAAAAGTAACAGAATACATTCAGGATAACCATTGTGAGGTTATTCGCTTTGATGTTGATTTATATCCTTTACAGAATAAATTATCAACTGTTTTTCAAGAAGGAGAATGGGTGACAGTGCTTGAAACGTCCGAAAAAAAATACCGATTGGATGATATTTCAGCAGTCTGGTATCGCCGGGCTTACAATATTGGAAAAGGGCTGAAGGAGGAAATGGATGCTAAGTTTCTTAGTGCAGCGATGGGAGAGATTCGTAATACATTATTCGGGTTCTTTGAATCTATTGATGTGTATTCATTAGGGAAGCCAAGTGTTTACAGAAGGCTTGACAGTAAAGAGGAACAGCTGAAACTCGCTCAAAAAATAGGACTCTCTATTCCTGAAACTTGTTTGACTAATAATCCTGAAGAGGCCAGACAATTCATTTTAAAACATCAAAATGTTGTGGCCAAAATGCAAACCGGATTTGCTATCTACGAAGATGGTGTGGAAAGTGTGGTCTTTACCAATGTGGTGAGTGAAGATAAGCTGGAAGAACTGGATTCACTGCTGTATTGCCCGATGCAGTTTCAGAAAATGATTCAAAAGAAAAAAGAATTGCGGGTGACTATCGTGGGGAGAGATATTTATGCCTTTGAGGTAGATTCTCAACAGTTTGAAGATGCTAAAGTAGATTGGAGAAAAGATGGGGTTAATCTGCTGGATAAATGGATACAGACAGAATTGCCGGCAGATGTTGAAGAAAAGCTTCTGGAGCTTCTTGATATTTATAACGTAGACTATGGAGCAATAGATATTATCGTTTCTCCTGAGGATGAATATTACTTCATCGAAATTAATGCCGCTGGAGAATTCTTCTGGCTGGATAAGCTAACGGAAGGAAACCTTATCTCTAAAAGTATTGCAGATGTCTTGTGTGATAAAGCTCCGAGAAGAGATAATGTTGTGATGGTATAAATGATTAACTTTTTATATAGTGGCCTTGGAAGTTTTAATACTTTCAGGGTTTTTGTATTTAATGGAGAATTGTTTAAACCAC
Organism: Chryseobacterium sp. StRB126; assembly: GCF_000829375.1. Classification (NCBI taxonomy): domain Bacteria; kingdom Pseudomonadati; phylum Bacteroidota; class Flavobacteriia; order Flavobacteriales; family Weeksellaceae; genus Chryseobacterium; species Chryseobacterium sp. StRB126. Next base: position 4,263,228 of record NZ_AP014624.1, on the reverse strand, counting down.
CCCGTCAAAAATTCTTTGAATTTTCGCCACCTCCAAAAGAGGGGAATGATTACATCTCCAACTGAATATTTGATTGTAGTATCATATCAATGAAAATCGGAGATTTTCACAAGCTTAAATGTTCTTATTATTCACAAAGCAGATAACTTAAAAAAAATTAAGTGTTCAAAAGCTTTTGTGTCTAAAATAAAAGGATTCTCCATTTAAGTTTAAAGTTTTGTGATTCTCAGAATGATAATATTGGTTAAATAAAGTTGAATTTTGCTTTAAAAATTGCAAATTTGCAAAAGCATTTTTTTAGGTAACTTTTGCAGGAACCTGAAGAATTGCCGGATAGAAAATATTGTCATATTTTAGTCAGCAATCAAGTAACATAATTAATGGTTTTTGTAACGGGTGCAACCGGAATTCTGGGAAGAATAATCGTGCTGGAACTTCTTAAAAGAGGTAAAAGTGTACGAGCTTCTAAAAGACTGGGCAGCAATTTAAACGAAGTAAGGCATTCATACAGCTTTTATACGGAAAATCCTGATGATTTTTTTAATAAGATAGAATGGATGAATGTGGATTTTGATGATATTGATTCCTTAAAGGATGCACTGAAAGGAGTAGATGAGGTCTACCACTGTGCCGCAAAAGTAAGTTTTCATCCCAAAGATGAGAAAGAAATGTACCATACCAATATTAAAGGTACAGAAAACTTATTGTATGCCTGTGAAGGATCTGATGTTAAAAAATTTCTGCATGTAAGCTCTGTAGCCGTTTTAGATAATTATAATGAAAAAGGAGAGCTGGACGAAGAATCTGATTTTAACCCGAAATTAGAACATTCTGCTTATGCTATTTCCAAGCATTTATCAGAAATGGAAGCCTGGAGAGCCTCTGCTGAAGGAATGAATGTGGTTATTATTAACCCGGGAATGATTGTAGGAAGCGGAAACTGGACGCAAAGCAGTGGTGAACTTTTTTCAACCTTTGAAGATAACAGCTTTACCTTTGCCGGTGGATCTGCCTATGTAGATGTAAGAGATGTTGCTAAAACTGCCATTGAACTCATGGAAAACAATATTTTTGGAGAGCGCTTTATCATCGTTTCTGAAAATAACAGATATGCAGATCTGGCAAAACAGATCAGAACCCGATTAGGTCTTAAAGAGGCAAGAATACTTTCAAGATCTCTATTAAATATAGGAAAATGGGCTAACATTCTTTTCGGATGGTTGATTCCAAAGCTGAAAATGGCTACAGAATCCAATATTGAGGCGATCTCTTCATTCAATACCATTTCCAATTACAAAGTCACGGAAAAACTGAACTATCAGTTTATTCCCATCCAAGAAAGCATAGACTTTCACCTGAACAATTATATTAACGACAAAAAGCTGAAGAAATGAATCTTGCAGAGGCAATAATCCTTAAAAATGTAGAAAAACATCCTATAAAAGCGGCTATCGGCTTTAAAAAGAAAGAAGAGGCCTGGAAAGAGCTGAGCTGGAAGAAATTCAGTGAAATTATTTTTAAAACAGCCAATGCGCTAAAAGAAACAGGAGTTCAGGAAAATGATAAAGTGGCTATTTATTCAGACAATTCATCGGAGTGGATGATTGTAGATTTAGCTGCAATGGGCATGGGAGCTATTACTGTTCCTATTTACTCTACCAATAATGCTGAACAGGCAGAATATATTATTAAAGATTCCGGAGCTAAAGCGATTTTGGTAGGAAACCAAATGCAATATGATGCTTGTTTGGAACTTTTACATAAAGAAGATAACCTTCTTGAAACCATCATTGTTTCTAAAAAAGCAGTGTGGATCAAGAAAGAATTCAACAGCTTTTATCTTGAAGACTTTATTTCAAAAACGTCCTCAGAGCTGGAGATCTGTAAAAAAGAAGATGATGATACCGCCACGCTGATCTATACTTCCGGAACTACAGGAACGCCTAAAGGAGTTATGCTTACCCATGGGAATTTCATCAAAGCATTTGATTCTCATTTTGAATTTTTTAAATTTAAAAACTTCGAAGAAGAGCTTTCTCTTGCATTTTTACCCTTAAGCCACGTTTTTGAAAGAAGCTGGAGCTTATTATGTTTGTATGGCGGAGCAAGAGTTTATTTCCTTGAAGATCCGAAAAACGTAGCCAAAGCATTGGAAGAAGTAAAACCTACTGCCATGTGCGCAGTACCGAGATTCTTCCAAAAAGTATATGCAGGAGTTTTGGAAAAGGCAGAAGAAGGATCACCATTGAAGAAAAAGATCTTTAACTGGGCCTTGAAAACAGGATGGGAAACCGCAGAATTAAGACGAAATGAAAGACCTGTTCCTTTTGGCTTAAAATTAAAAGAATCTGTTGCAGATATGCTGGTCTTCAGTAAGATCAAGAATAAAATGGGTGGAAGATTGTGGTTTTTACCTTGTGGTGGAGCATCTTTATCACCTGAAGTAACCAGATTCTTTGAATCAGTGGGAATTCACGTTACGGTTGGATATGGTTTAACAGAAACTACGGCTACCTTAACTCTTTTCCCTTTAACTCATTTTGAACATGCTACGAGCGGAAAACCGCTACCGGGAGTAGAAATCCGTATCGGAGAAAGCGATGAGATTCAGGCCAGAGGAAACGGAATCATGAAGGGATATTATAACAGACCTGAAGAAACCCAAAAAGTATTTACAGAAGATGGCTGGTTTAAAACCGGAGATGCAGGAAAATTAGATGATAAAGGCAACCTGATTATTACAGACAGACTTAAGGATCTGATGAAAACTTCCAATGGAAAGTATATTGCACCACAACAGATTGAAAACCTTCTGACCAATAATAATTTCATTCAGCAGATTATGCTGGTAGCGGAAGGTAGACAATTTGTATCTGCCTTAATCGTTCCCAATTTTGAGTTTCTACAGGACTATATTAAAAAGAATCATATTCCATTCACCCATTGGGAGGAAATGGTGAAAAATGAAAAGGTAATCAACCTTTATAAAGAGAAAATTAAAGAACTGCAAAGTCACCTTGCTGATTATGAAAAAGTAAAGAAATTTACATTAATGCCGGCAGAATTCGACATCAATACCGGAGAAATCACTCCAACTTTGAAAGTAAAAAGAAATGTAGTTCTTAAAAAATATGCAGATATTATAGAGAAGATGTATTAACCGACTTATAAACCACAAAAGTCACAAAAGTTTTAACCACTTAAGCTACATTTTTATGTAGAAAAAAGTACACTAAAGTTTTGTGAAAATCTTCAATTTTCACGAATATTTCATTTGAAGACGTGAAAATTCCTCTCTTTTGGAGGGGTGGCAAAAATCCAAAGAATTTATGACGGGTGGTCAAGTCTCAAGCATTTAAATAAACTATGACAACACAATTTATAGGAAAAGAAAATTTTACTCTTCATACCCACACAGTTTCAGAGAGCTGTCCGTCTAATATTGCCTTAATCAAATATTGGGGGAAATATGAGAATCAGATTCCGGCCAATCCAAGTATCAGTTATACTTTGAATCATTGTAAAACCAATACTATAATGGAGTTTTTGGCTGATGAGCCTTTTTCTGTACAAACCTTTTTGTCAGGAAATGAAGAGGTGAAGTTTGCTGAAAAGATTGAAAAATACTTCAAAAATATCGAGCAGTATCTTCCATGGATCTTAAAAGGGAAATATATCATCAGAACAGAAAATACATTCCCACACAGTTCAGGAATTGCGAGTTCTGCATCAGGATTCGGAGCTATTGCTAAATGTCTGATGGCATTGGATGAAACGTTTACAGGAAAAACTTCAGAAGAAGAATCCTTAAGAAAAGCTTCATTTTTAGCCAGATTAGGAAGCGGAAGTGCATGCAGAAGTTTGTACAATGGATTGATCGTCTGGGGAGAAACAGAAGAGGTTGAGGGAAGTTCGGATCTATTTGCAGTAGCATATCCTGAGACTGAAATACATGAAGTATTCAAAAACTTCAATGATTGGGTTCTGCTGATTCATGAAGGACAGAAAAGTGTTTCTTCAACAGTAGGACACGGCTTAATGAATACCAATCCGTATGCAGAAAGAAGATTCCAGGAAGCAAGGGAAAACTTTGTTCCGATGAAGGAAATTCTGAAAAACGGAGATATGGAACGCTTCATCAAATTGGTAGAACATGAAGCGCTTACCCTTCACGCGATGATGATGATGAGTGATCCGGCTTTTATCCTGATGAAGACAGGAACATTAGAGGTTATCAATAAAATATGGGATTTCAGAAAAGAGACAGGACTTCCGTTATTCTTTACCCTGGATGCTGGTGCCAATGTACACCTTTTATTCCCAAATAATGCTTCTGAAGGACAAATCCAAACATTTATAGAAACTGAATTATTACAACACACACAGAAGAATGGTGTAGTGAAGGATGTGATGAGGTTTTAAAATATGAAAAAGAAGAAGGTCTATATTCTTATAATTGCCATTTTCTTATTATAATTTTTACAATGAAATATGAAAAAGGAATTACAATAGGAAGTTGGGGAATAAATAGAACCATTAATTGGGGATGGTGGAACTTTGGATTTTGATAGAAAAATATTCAATAGAGGTGGGCTTTAGCCCACTTTTTTATTAAAGAATTCATTCCAAAGGCTTTAGCCAAAACATATTTTCCTTATTTTTATTCTATAAATCAACCGTATGAATAAAATAGCAGCAATCCTTCTCATATTCAGTGGTTTCTGTTTTGGACAGCAGAATCAGGACATTCAAAAACCTATCCGAAACCTGTTTCTTGGAATGAAAAACGCTGATCCTGAACTTGTAAAAACAGCCTTTGCTAAAAATGCCGTTCTGCAGACGATTACAAAAGACGGTACAGTAAAAAGTGATAATATCCAGGAGTTTATAGGAACTGTTTCTACGTTTACAAAAGGTGATCTGGATGAAAGAATTGTGGTTGAAGCTATTCATACAGATGGAAACCTGGCAAGCGTATTTACTCCCTATAGTTTTTACCTGAAAGGGAAATTATCCCATTGTGGAGCAAATAGCTTTCAACTGGTGAAACAGGATAATGAATGGAAGATTCAGTATATTATTGATACCCGAAGAAAGGAAAACTGTAAGGAAATAAAATAATAAAAATATTTAAGAAGAAAATGAAAATTCATCATATAGCTATCATTGGGTCAGATTACGAAGTATCAAAGAAATTCTATACAGAGATTTTAGGTTTACAGGTTGTTCGTGAAGTATATCGTGAAGAAAGGCAGTCCTACAAACTTGATCTGGCTATAGGAGATCATTATGTGATTGAATTATTCTCCTTTCCAAATCCACCTGCGCGCCCCTCTCGTCCTGAAGCCTGCGGTTTAAGACATCTTGCTTTTTCGGTGGAAAATGTAACGGAAAAACGAGATGAGTTAATTGGGAAGGGATTGGATTGTGAAGAGATCCGTATCGACGAATTTACAGGAAAAGAATTTTTCTTTACCCAGGATCCGGATCAGTTGCCGTTGGAGTTTTATGAAATGTAATTAGTGCGCATAACCAGCAAAGAAACTCACTGCCATAATTGCTAAAACTACTGAAGAAATGAATACATATATGTAATCTTTTTCTTTTAAATAGCCTATTAAAGCGAAGACAATTCTCATCAGGGGAGTGACGATCAGTATAAGAATTCCAAGCTGAATAATAGCCATTCCTTCTCCTTTACAGAGAGAATCCCAAAAGTGACTCCATACCTTCTCAGAAGAGTTTCCTACAACAAGACTCGTGTACTTTTTAGGCATTTCAAAACCTTCAGTAAACAATTTAATGAAACCGATCAGTGAAGTAGCCACAGACAGAATGACGCCCAGTCTCAGAAGATTTCCTACGGAGCGGTTCAGATCTACATCTGTAAAATTCTTTTTCATTATCTGAAGCTTTTGTTGATACCGTTATACATCATATATACAGACAGGATTGTAATCACAATGGCAAAAAATACTTTTAGCTTTTTGGTTTTAGATACCATTAATGTTTTAGAACCGATAAAACTTCCAATCACCACTCCAATCAGTACAGGAGCTGCAATGACCGGAATAATTTCACCTCTCTGGAAATAGATCAATGCACTGGCTACAGCCGTTACTCCAATCATGAAATTACTGGTGGTTGTAGAAACTTTAAAAGGAAGTTTCATCATATTGTCCATAGCTAATACCTTTAATGCTCCGGAACCAATTCCTAAAAGTCCGGACATTGCCCCGGCAAACATCATCATTAAGAATCCAGGAACTGTATTTCTTGCAGAATAGTTTTTTAATACTCCTTTATCAGGAAAAGTTCCGTAAAGTTTCAGTTTCTCTTCCAGGCTTCCATGAATTAAAGGTTCCTGATGGTCAGGCTTTCCTTTTAAATTTAAAGCAACTGTCAAAAGGAGAATACTTGCGAAGATAATTCCAATGGTGTTCGGATTAAGCATCCCTGAAACCAAAGCCCCTACAATTGCTCCAGCAGTGGTGGCTATTTCAAGGAACATTCCAATTCTCATATTGGTAAACCCTTCTTTTACAAAAGCTACTGCAGCACCGGAAGAAGTTCCGATTACCGAAATAAGAGAAGCGCCGATAGCGTAATGCATTGGAACGCCGAATCCCAACGTTAATAAAGGAATGATGATAACTCCTCCTCCAAGCCCTGTAAGTGAGCCTAAAAGGCCCGCAGAAATAGCGCCAAAGAAGAGTATGATGATTTCTGACATACTACAATTAATATTACAAATATAAAATTATTGTAGTAGTCTGCCAAACATTTGAAAAAGATAAATTTAACGTATTTTTGCATGCATGAAAAGTGAAATGAAATTATTTTATGTGATCCTCGGGGCAACTCCCAAAGGAAGAAACATTGAGCAGCATGACGTTTTTTTTGGGATTGCTGAGAGCCTGAAGGATCTTGTCCCTGATATGAAAGCCTTTTGGAAAGAAGCAGAAGGAAAGATTCATCTTGATTGCTATCAGGAAGTAAGATTTGCTGATGGTTATGAAGTAAAGATCGTTGAGAAAGATGGAAATACATCTGAAAACCAATTGTTCTTCCTTAATTTAGGAGGTTACAAGCCCGGTTTTTTTGAAGAATTCCATGAGCAGCATCTGATGGTAGGGCAATCTATGGGTGAGATCGTAAAGAGAGCAAAAGTTACAGAATTCTATAAAACAATGGGATTTGAAGGAGCAGTAAGCCATATTGATGACAAACATGGAGTAGATATTGATGATATTTTTAATGTGAATGATATTCTGCCAGTATCTATGAAAGAAAAATATTCTATTGTTCTTACAAAATCTGATGTAGAAAATCAGGAAAACCCAATGGGGCTGGGATATTTAAAAATTGATAAAATTCAATAAGCATAAATCTAATAAAAATAAAAAATGAAAATAGGAATTCTGGGAGGCGGACAGCTGGGAAGAATGTTGATACAAAGTGCTTTGAAGTACGATGATGAGTTTTATACTCTGGATCCGGCTTCTGATGCACCATGCCATAATATCTCGTATTTTACAGAAGGAAATTTCAATGATTACGAAACCGTTCTGAATTTTGGAAAAGATAAAGATGTGGTGACCATTGAAATAGAACACGTAAATGCTGATGCATTGGCTGAACTTGAAAAACAGGGAATCAGAGTAGTTCCTAATGCCAGTATCATCAAAACCATTCAGCAAAAGATCCTTCAGAAGGAATTTTATAAAACTCATGATATCCCAAGTCCTGAATTTCAGATCGTATGGAACAGTGATGAAAAGATCATGATGCCATTGCCATTTGTTCAGAAAATGAATACCGGTGGTTATGATGGGAAAGGCGTGCAGGTTATTAAAACAGAAGAGGATTACCAACATTTATGGAAAGAAGCTTCAGTGATTGAAAGTCTTGTTGATATTGATAAAGAGCTTTCCGTTATTGTGGCCAGAAATGAAAAAGGAGAAACCAACACTTTTCCGGTGACAGAAATGGTGGCTGATCCTAAACTTAATCTTTTAGACTTTAATGTATGTCCGGTTTTATTAACTGAAGATGTTCAGCAGCAGATTGATGCCATTACAGAGAAGTTTTTGAATGCAGTGAATTCCCCGGGGCTTTTTGCTATCGAATTATTCTTAGATAAAGAAGGAAAGGTATGGGTAAATGAAACAGCACCAAGATTGCATAATTCAGGACATCAGAGCCAGGAAGGAAATACCAATTCTCAGTTTGAGCAGATGTACCGTGTAGTAAAAAATCTTCCTTTGGCAGATACAGATGCTATTACCTACAGCGGAATGCTGAATCTGGTAGGAGCAGAAGGCTACTCTGGAAAGGTAGTATATGAAGGAATGGAGGACGTTATGAAGTTACCGGAAACCTACATTCACTTATACGGAAAAACAGAAACCAAACCGGGAAGAAAAATGGGGCACATTAATGTGTTGGCAGATTCAAGAGAAGAGCTTATGGAAAAGCTTGTGATGGTGAAAGGAATGGTGAGAGTAATTTCAGAATAATCAAGTTTTAAAATATAAAAAAGGCAGTTGTATTTATTTACAGCTGCCTTTTTTACTTTTATATTTCTTGCAGATTTTTATTGATCTGTCGGATTTGCTCAATGGGTAAGAGATAACTTTTTAAAAGGGTATTTCCAGAGTTCTCCCTTTATATTCGCCTTTTTCAATAGTAAAAAGAGCAACATAGGTACCTGCACCATCAGAATTTAACATGGAGATGTATAAAGTATCATTAATACGGTCATAATAACAGCTTGTAGATTTATTATTAACTTCGAACAGGTTTTCAATCTCCTTTTCAGGGATCTGAATGGTTTTGTCTCCAATTTGTGCAGTAATGGAAAGATAGTGCGTTTTAGGAATTGTTCCGTCTATTCCCCAAACCTGCTGTTCCTTATAGTAATCTCCAGATAAGGTTGAGGTAAAATCTTTTTCATTTTCCTTAAAATTAAATTTTCCGGAAAGAATGTTTACCTTAATATTTCCGGATTTAAAGATCGCTTTATTGGCATCCCGTACAGTGGGCGGAACAGGCTGATAAGATTTTATATATTTTAGTCTTGAATTGTGAACGTAACCATTGCTTACATTAGCCCAGGTCTTATTCGTAGGATCAGACTCAAATACATAGACGATCTCATTCGAATTGACCTTGCCAACAACTAAACTGTTTGCATCTGCATTTTCCCTTATATTCACATAGCCATCTTTATCTACAACTTTTGCAAACTGAGCAAATGATAATTGTACACTTAAAGCTGCTGTTAAAAGGAATATCTTCTTTGTTTTCAATGAATTTTAATTTTAGGCAAAAATAGGTAAAAAGGCTGGAAATAGGAAGCTGGAAATAGGAAGAAGGAGGCTGGAAGTTACTTATAGGCGGTGAATAACTTCCCGGTCTTCTTATGAAAAAAGATAAACGGAATGATAGTCCTTCATTATTTATCATACTCAATAACTTCCAGCCTCCAGCTTCAGGCTTCCTTACTTAAATATTTTTTGAATCACATTTCCAATTTCCATAAAATCTCCGTGATTACCTACAGAGCGTATTTCCGGACTGTTTTTGTCATACTCGGAGAAAGGGAAAATTAAGAGATAATTATTGTCATTCAGATATCTGTTCAATAACTCAGGAATAAGTCTCATACGGGGAATATAGGACTGCATTCCGCGTTTAGCCATTAAAATAATCAGAGCTTCATCCTCTTTCAGCTGAGCGGCTGTTTTTTCACCATCCTGCCATGTGTTCATAATGATGAATTCTGCTTCTATATTCGCTTTTTTAATGATCTTCTGAAGAATATCAATGATGTTTTCAGGTGCATAAAAAGTAACAGTAGCTCCGGAATTTCTGGCAATATTCCAAACCCTTAAAAGGGCATGGAAAAATCCTGCTTCCTTATGAGCGTTTTCTGGAATCATGACAGCATATTTCTTAATGGTAGAAAGCGGTTGGGCAGCATGATACACCAATACGTTCACATCGTCATTCTGAAGGTAACCGTTGTAAAGGTTGTAGACAAATGACGGTGAAAAACCTTTCTCATCTTCTAAACCAATAATCAGATCTGTAATCTTCTGTTCCTTGATAACATTGTTGACTCCATTAATAACATCATTGTCATACCTTTTAAGAGCCTGTAATTTGACATCAGCCGCTGCAGCCGTATCAGCTGCCTGGTGAAGAAGCTTTTCGGCGTTTTTTACAGACGATTCATTTTTATCTTCATTGATGACATTTAGAGCGAATAAATCTTCCTTATTGGAATGTGCTTTAATCAGTATTCCCAGATTCACCATTCTCTCTACGGTTTCTTCGTGATTAATGGCCAATAGAATACTTTCCTCTTCATGGCTGGTTCCGGAAACCGTATCTTCATTATCGCTTTCTGCAATCTTTTGGGCACTTGCCATGGAAATAAAGGATGAAATGGTACAGGAAATAAGGATCAATAAAATACTTCCGTTAAGAACGTGTTCATTTAATAATCTTACAGGTTCTCCTGTTTCAGTTTCAGAAAGAATAATGTTATAACCTACCATTACAGAGGCCAGCGTTGCAGCCGCAGAAGCAGAGCTCAATCCAAAGATCAGTTTTCCCTCTTCTTTTGTGAGTCTGAATGTCTTTTGGGTGGCTACTGCAGAAAGATATTTTCCGCCAATGGATGCTACAAGCATAATTCCTGCCACCTCAAGCGTTTCCCAGCTTTTGAAAAATACTTTAAAATCGATCAGCATTCCTACACTGATCAGGAAGAAGGGAATAAAGATGGCGTTTCCTACAAATTCAACTCTATTCATTAAGGAGGAAGTATGAGGAATAAGCCTGTTTAATGCCAGCCCGGCAAAGAATGCTCCGATGATGGCTTCCACTCCGGCAAGTTCGGCAAGCATCGCTGCCAGATAAATCATCACCAATACAAAAATATATTGTGAAATCTTATCATCCACTCTTTTGAAGAACCAGCGCCCTATGATAGGGAATACAATAAGTACAATTAATGCAAAAAGAATGAATGAAACGGATAATTTCACCCAGAATTCCGTTCCCACATCTCCCTGAGACATTCCAACAATAATGGCAAGAACCAATAACGCAAGGATATCCGTAATCATGGTTCCGCCAACCGTAATGTTGACCGCTTTATTTTTGGCCATTCCCAGTTTACTTACCAATGGATAGGCAATAAGCGTATGGGATGAAAAAAGACTCGCAAACAAGATGGAAGTAAGCATTGAGAAATGAAGAATGTAATATCCGCCCAAGTATCCCAATACAAAAGGAACAATAAAGGTATAAAGCCCAAAGGTGAGACTTTTCCATTTGTTTTTCTTAAAATCTCCCATGTCTATCTCAAGTCCTGCGAGGAACATAATGTAAAGAAGTCCGGTGGTTCCGGTTACTACAATACTGCTGTCTCTGGATAATACATTGAATCCATTGGGACCGATAATAGCTCCCGCAATGATAAGGCCCAGAAGATGGGGAACTTTAATTTTATTTAATAATAATGGAGCCGCAAGGATGATGACCAGTACCAATAGGAACTTCAGCACCGGATCCTCTATGGGAAGGCTCAGGTTGTGTATACTCAGTAAAATCATAAGTGTTTATTTGGTGGAACGTACTAATTCAACAGAGAACTTAGCGGTGCAGCCATCAGAAGTAATGGTTCTTGTTCCCTTGATTTTGTTGTCAGAAATGTCGTTAAGCAAAACATTCATTTCTACATTCTTTTTAGCTGTAGAATCTGTTTTGAAGGTAAGTCTGATCTCGTTATTTTCAAATTTGCCGGAATATAGCCTTACCAGATTGTTGTTGTTGATGATTTTGGTAATAGGCTGGGTAGAATCATTGTCAAATTCCCAGATATCTGTACGCTGATCTCCTATCGCATAATCGCTGCAATTGGATTCTGTACAGATCACTTTCCCGTTCCATGGGCCGGAAATCTCTGCTGGCCATGTGGCAATCACCATTGAGTCTTTTGAATCCTTTTTAGCAAAAATACTGTCTCTCATTTTTAAAAGTGACTGGTACTCAGATTCTTTTTTAGCGAATGTTTTTTCTTTTTCTAATAATTGTTTTTCTCTGTCCGTAAGGTTCTTTTCCTTTTCCTTGTAATCACAGCTTACCAGGATAAAAGAGGCCGCAAGAAGTACGAAAAATGTGTTTTTAAGCATGTTGTATAGGTTGAGTATACAATATAGGGAAAAAATGAAAACGAGGCAAATTACCATTGTGCGAACCTTGCAGAATGACTGATTTTTTTAGCTACGAATACATGACTATTTTTACTATGTTCTGATGCAGTAAAAATAAATCATATAGAAACATAGATTTTATACGTAATAAAAAATATTCGTGCATTAGTGGCAATCACAAAAGCATATTTTGCAGTGTACAATTTTATCGCAGATAAAATCCTTGCGTCTTTGCTCTATCCAACATTAAAATAAATTATACAACTTTCTGCCTCCTGAACATTTCCGGTTTATAATTAATGATAAACACTCCACAAATAATTAATGCGGCAGCAAGAATAAATTTCATGGAAATTTGTTCATCCATAATCAGCCAGCCCAAAAATATAGCAATAATGGTATTGATATAAGCCAATATGGAAACCTGCACCGGAGAAATTTTGGTTAAAGCATAATGGAATGCAAAAAAGGCCGCTACAGACCCAAAAACAGATAGGTATAACATCGCAGAAATACTTTTGAAAGTCCAGTTTCCGAAGCTATAGTTCTCAGAAAACAGGAAAGCAAGAATAATCTGAACAATACCTGCAAAAAGGAATTGATAGAATAAATTCAGGGTTATGTTTCCGCTCTGAATATTCAGTTTTTTCGTGAAAATTGTTCCGGAGGCCCATCCTGTAATAGCACAAAACATAAAGATCATTCCCGTTCTGTAATCCGGATTGGCAAGGTCCTGCAGACCGTCCCAGAAAATAAACAGAATTCCGCTGAAACACATCAGAACCCCAAAAAAAGCCCGGATGCTGAACTTTTGTAAGCCTACAGCTAGGCTTCCCAAAAATACCAGAATAGGGGAGCAGGCACTAATGAGTGATGCCAAGCTGCTTGATACGGTTTCTTCAGCAACAGTAGTCATGCCGTTGGCTATAACCAACATTAAGATGGCAAAAACAATCTGATACCCTAAACTTTTCCAGCCAATCCATTTAAATTCTTTTCTTGAAAGAAGGATGATGAGCATAATGATGGATGCCAGAAACTGACGGATTCCAGCCACAAACCAAGCTGGAATAGTTTCCACAGCCACACGGATGGCTAAAAATGTAGTTCCCCAGACAAAAGCAACAGTAAGAACAGCGAAAATAAGTTTATAATCTTTCAAAGTAAATGGAGTGTAACAAGCAAATGTAGCTGTTTTTCTATGACTATGATGGGTACAGTTGAAGTAATTTTCTGTGATACAGATGAGGAGGGAAGCTGTAGGCTGGAAGAGGGAAGGTATGGTCGTCTTTATATAGATTGCAGCATGAAATGAATAGGTATTATGTTGTTCGGAAATAAACTTCCAGCCTCCAGTCTCCCAACTTCCAGCTTTAAATTTTAATTTTTTATCTTTGGAGATCTAATAAAAATTGAAGATGGTAGGTATTATTATGGGCAGTCAGAGTGATCTGCCGATCATGGAACAGGCTGCAAATTTCCTTAAAAGTCTGGATATTCCTTATGAATTGACGGTAGTGTCAGCTCACAGAACACCGGAAAGAATGTTTGAGTATGCTAAGACAGCTCAAGGGAGAGGTCTTAAAGTGATTGTTGCCGGAGCAGGAGGAGCAGCGCATCTTCCGGGAATGGTGGCAAGTTGTACAACACTTCCTGTAATCGGAGTTCCGATTTTGTCTAGTAATTCTATTGACGGGTGGGATTCTGTACTTTCAATTCTTCAGATGCCGGGTGGAATTCCAGTGGCAACAGTAGCATTAAATGGTGCATTGAATGCGGGAATTTTAGCCGCTAAAATCATTGGAAGCGGTAATGAAGAAATTGCAGCGAAACTTCAGAAGTATCAGGATTCTTTGAAAGATAAAGTATTGGGAACTGTGGAAGATATTAAAGCACAGCATCCTAATCATTTTGACAAATAGTTTACATCTAAACTCACAATATATAAAAGCCTCACTTTTCAGCGAGGCTTTTGTTTTTACTTTAATGAATTTTAAATTCTGAGTACTCTAAAGTATTACAGAGTGTAAAAAGATATAAAATAAGAAACTCTCCGGTATTGGGGAATTTCTGTATTATTCCTGAAGCATATTGTCTCTGGTATTCTTCTGAACGGCAATAGCACCAAACAATGCCAAAAGAAAGGCAAAGGCGTAAAATCCTTTTTCGCTAGGAAGTATGGTGGCATTCCATAATCCGATAGCTAATAAAACGATTGATGATAAGGTTGCAAACCAGCAGATACCATAGTAAATATCAGTTACTTTAATATTTTCTAATCTATCACGAACGGCTTTCTGTAAAGAAACAACGGCAAATAAACCATATAATAAGATCGTAAAATAGTAACCTTTCTCATTCAGCAGCATTTCTGCTCTTGCAAGACCTACAATATAACCAACCATACCTGCTCCTAAAGCAACCCAAGATGCCGCTACAAAAGCACCTGAAACATTTTGTTTTTTCATGTTTAATGTTTTTTATTAATGATCCCAAAAATATAGTTTTTTTTTAAGTATCAAAATTATTTACAAAAAATCCCTTTATACTTATTAGTAAAGGGATAGATTTTTTGTTTTTCTAATCCTTAAAGGCTTGTATATTCGTTATTATATTTTAAATAAAAGCTGTTTTTTTGAGATATTATACTTGCTTTTTACTTATTATTTTATAGTATAGGTTTATAAATGGCTTCTCAATTAAATAAAATGTAAATGAGCAAATTATATTTAGAAAAATTGCAATTATAAACATCAAAAACATATAGGTGTTTCCATTCATATTTTTTATAGTATCAAAATCAATAAAGTAAAAAGTTGTGAATAATAAAACCCCATGAACTAGGTAAGTGCTATATGAAATCTCTCCTAAAAATTTTAAAAAATTGATTTTTAAAAAGCCAAATAAATTATTGCCTAAAGCAATAATAGTAAATGCTAGGATGAGAAAAGTTTTAGAAAAATAATTACGGCTACTCGAATCAAAAGACAGACCTATAATTAAACACAAAATGGCTAAAAGTGAATAGAGTTTATTGCTTAATTTTATATGAGGATGAAAATAATGAATTATTGCTGGAATCATACCTCCTAAGAATGAAATAATATGTGTTAGTCTAATCGTATTATAATTTATATATACTAAAATAAATAGTATCGATACAATGATAGATATAACATTTTTGTTCTTTAACATTAAAGTTCCAATAATTGGAAGGGTAAAATAGAATAACCATTCATAGGGTAATGACCAAACCACACCAGCTAACATAAAATCAATACTGTAAGTGTGGCCAATAATTACTTTCCCTTTAATGTTGAACATGTACCATTTTAGGCACTGTGCTAAAAAAACATATAGAGTTGAATTTAAAATAAAATGATCTATAACTAATGCGAAAAATATACAAATAGTGACAACAAAAAAATATAAAGGGAACAGTCTGAAAATCCTTGAATATAATAAGTTTCTCCAAAAAATCAGATTCTGATTTCCTGATTTTAAAAGCTTATTAGTGAATAGAAAGCTGGTAATCATGAAGAAAAATGCTACAGAACTTTCACCAAGATGTATAGCAAGATGATTTTTAGGTAATTCCCATATATTAGTGTTGAGGTAATTTTTCCAAATTATAGAATGGTGAATAAAAACCCCGGTTGCCAGAAGTCCCCTAAAACCATCAATACTTTCAAAACGATTGGTAGCAGTCTTAAAATTGACAATCCTAGAAATAAAAAATCCAGAAATAAATATTGATGAGTAACAAATTAATATAAAGAGGTAGCTATCTATGCTCATTAATTAAATTTTCGATAAATATGGTGAATAAAAAATTCCTTTACAATAACATGCAAAGGAATTTTTTATAAAAATTAAAAGTCTTAATATCTGTAATACTCAGGCTTGAATGGCCCTTTTACATCTACTCCGATATATTCAGCCTGCTCAGGAGAAAGCGTTTCAAGCTCTACGCTTAATTTCTTAAGGTGTAAAGCAGCTACTTTTTCATCTAAGTGTTTAGGCAACATATATACTTCGTTTTTGTATGCTGCAGAGTTGTTCCATAGCTCGATCTGTGCCAAAGTCTGGTTAGAGAAAGAGTTAGACATTACAAAACTTGGGTGTCCTGTTGCACATCCTAAGTTTACCAATCTACCTTCTGCAAGGATGATGATTTCTTTTCCTTCTACCGTATAGATGTCTACCTGAGGCTTCACTTCAGATTTAGTAGAACCATAGTTTTCATTTAACCAAGCCATATCGATTTCGTTATCGAAGTGACCGATGTTACAAACGATAGCTTTATCTTTCATTTTAAGGAAGTGCTCTCCTCTTACGATGTTGAAGTTACCTGTTGTAGTGATGATGATATCTGCATTATCTACTACAGTATCTAGTCTTTTCACTTCATAACCGTCCATTGCAGCCTGAAGCGCACAGATTGGGTCAATTTCAGTAACGGTTACAATAGAACCAGCTCCTCTGAAAGAAGCAGCAGTACCTTTACCTACGTCTCCGTATCCGCAAACTACCACTCTTTTTCCAGCTAACATTACGTCTGTCGCTCTTCTTACAGCATCTACTGCAGATTCTTTACATCCGTATTTGTTGTCGAATTTAGATTTAGTTACAGAGTCGTTTACGTTGATAGCTGGCATTACCAAAGTTCCGTTCTTCATTCTTTCATACAGTCTGTGAACTCCGGTAGTTGTTTCTTCAGAAAGACCTTTGATGTCTTTTGTGAATTCAGGGTATTTATCAAAAACCATGTTTGTTAAATCTCCACCATCATCCAGGATCATGTTTAATGGCTTTCTATCTTCACCAAAGAATAAAGTTTGTTCAATACACCAGTCGAAGTCTTCAGCATTTAAACCTTTCCAAGCATAAACCGGAATTCCTGCAGCAGCAATTGCAGCAGCTGCATGGTCCTGTGTAGAGAAAATATTACAAGATGACCAGGTTACTTCAGCTCCTAAAGCTACCAAAGTCTCGATAAGCACAGCCGTTTGGATTGTCATGTGAAGACATCCAGCGATTCTTGCTCCTTTAAGCGGTTGAGATGGTCCGTACTCTTCACGGATAGACATCAAACCTGGCATTTCTGCTTCTGCAAGGGTGATTTCTTTTCTTCCCCATTCTGCAAGGGAGATATCCTTAACTTTATAAGGAACGTATTGTGTTGTTGTACTCATATGTAATGAATAAATTTAAATTCAGTTGATAACGAAAGGCAAAATTACAATTTATAATTAAGATAAAAAAACGGCAGATCAATTTCAGTTTCATGAGATTAAACATAGCTTAAAATTATTTAGTCTTAATATAAATAATTATTTTTATCTGACAAATACTATATTATGAATACTACCCATACAGAAAAAAAAGTAAAACCTGTTGCTCCCAAAGTAAAGGAACTGGTTGAAAGGTCTAAAAGTGTAATCCTGGCTACTGTAGATGCTGAAGAGAACCCCAATTCCAGCTATGCGCCGTTTGTACAGGTTGGTAATACCTTTTATATTTTGGTTTCCTTTATGGCAAGACATACCAAAAATCTTTCGGAAGGAAGAAAGGCTTCAATCATGTTTATTGAGGATGAGTCTGCTACCAAACAGATTTATGCAAGAGAACGTTTGACCATAGAAGCTACAACCTCTCAGATTGAAAGAGACTCTGAAACATGGAATAACGTAGTTACAAAATTGAAAGAAGCTCACGGAAAAGTTGTAGATGTTATTTCTGAAATGGGTGACTTTATTTTGATTGCTTTACAACCTGTAAAAGGTTCTTATGTAAACGGATTCGGAAGCGCTTACTTTGTGGATGCCAATCTGGAAATTATTGAGCACAGAAATGATGTGAACCATCAGTCTAAATAAAATAGGAAAGGGAGATGGAAGTTAGACGTTAAAGTTATTAACCCAAATAGTGAGCCTGCTTTTGCATGGATTTTTTTAATAAGTTTGCAGTCTTTGTTTTTATGCAAATAGAAATTTCCCTCCTCCAACCTTTCCTCACTTTGTCTATTTCTTCCATAAAGCTGACTGTTATTGAAACTCTATTTTCTAAATAAGTTTACCTTTGTTTTTATCAACAAAAAGAAACTTCCATCTTCCTGTTCCTATCTTCTGAGCTTCTTAGTCTTCATCTTCCAACTTTTTCCTTATTTTTACCCAATAAAAAAAGAATGCCCCTTTACAGAGATTTTTCAGATGATAATGCCACTATTCTGGTTTGGAAATATGATGAAAGTGAAACACTTGATATCAACGAATTGCTGGAACCTGAAAATGCTGAAAAAGTAAAGGACTACCATCCTAAAAAATTATTGGAAGTACTGATGGTACGTAAACTGCTGAAAAGTTTAAAACCAGACTCCAAGATTCTATACAAGGAAAGAGAACCTTTTCTTTCTCCTCAGGATGCGGAAATTTCCATCACTCATTCTTATCCTTTTGCAGCTATTGCTATTTCTAAAAATAAAATAGGAATAGATGTTGAAAAATTCAATCCCAAGATTTTAAGAGTGATTGATAAATTCACCTATGAAAATGAAAGAGGGTTTATTCCTGAAGATAAAGCCGATACTTTTTACACTATTATCTGGAGTGTAAAGGAAAGTATGTATAAGATTCACCATTCCAAATATTGGTCCTTAAAGAAAAATTATGAAGTAAAGCCGTTTGAGCTGAAGCATCTTCATAAGATCAGCTGTCGTGTGTATGATGAGCAGTTTTCAGATGAATTTAAAGCCAGAGTGGAGTTTTTTGATGACTACTGCTTTACGATTGTGGAGGAGTAGAAGGAACATGTTTCTCGCTTCTGTATTTTTCGATTACTTTTCTTTGTTCTTTAGCAACATCATAGATCAGTTCCAGAATATCATGAATGTTTTTTAGCTCTGTTAAATGTGAAATTTTATCAGGGTCTCTTCGGTCAACAATTTCATTTTCCTCTATCTCGGTTTTTCTCTTCATAAGCATGTCTTCAATAGAAGAGTCTTCCGGCTCCAGGCGGCTTTCCATTCTAAGCGCTTCAGTGATATCATCTCCATTTAATAAAGTTGAAGTTTGCTGCATTTCTGCTTCAATTTTCCTGCTCCAGCTTTCAGCATCTATTTCAGGGTATTGCTCATTGTTTTTAGAATATTGAGAAAGAGAAGCTGTATATGCTGTAATAAGATGTGAAGTGGCTACAAACTGATGAACTACTTCCAGTTTTTTCTGTTGATTTTTAGGATCTGAGATCATTCTCTGGAAATTATCGGAGAGATTGGCCAATGAAATGATGGCATTTTTTCGCTTTACCTTATAATCTTCAATATCAAAATTTCCCTGCAGGAATTTAGACATCACACTCTGGAAATAGATAAGATTATCTGCTGCCGATTTTTTCATCAGATCCAGATTTTGAGTATGTTCCCAGACAGGTAATACGATATAGGAGACTGCAAATGCTATAATCCCGGCAATAGCAGTATCTACAATTCTGTCTTTAAAAATAACATCTACTTTTCCAGGATTTAAAAAATTAAAACTCAGGAAAATATAGATCGTCATAAACAGGACTGCCCAAAAATATTTTCCTTTCAGAAAACTGAAGCACATAATCATACTGATCAACAGAATAGCAAGTAAGACACTATTGATATGTATAAAATGCAATATGACATAGGCAATTGTTGCTCCAGTAACAGTGCCATAGAGACGCAGGAGGTTTCGTTGCTTGGTAATGGAGTAGGCCGGTTTCAGAATGGCTGTAATGGTAATTAATATCCAATAGGTATGTCCCAATCCCAGAAAATCAAACATGGAAAAAATATACCCCAGTAATAATGCTGTTGTAATTCTTATTGCATGACGGAAATGAGAAGAAGATAGTGAAATATTATTTCTTAAAACCTTTGAGTTTAGCTTGGGCTCATTGGGCATAAACTTTTTTAAGTCAAGCCCGGTGGATAAACTTTTTGCCAGTTTTACATCTTGTGAAAATACTTTGTAAATTTCATTGATTTCCTTGGTAATTTCGTTGATACGCATTAGGATCTGACGAAGAACCATAAAGTTTTCTAAACTATCAGGAGTCAGTTGTTTATTTCTAAGTTCGAAATAATGATAGTTAAGGTTTTTTAATTCCAGTTCAAGGTTAACCATCGGCTTTGCCCTTGTTCCGCTTTGGAGGGCAATTCCGATATTGGTGATCTCTTCAGCCAGCAGATTAAGATAATCATGAATGTTAACAAGAATCATACTGTCTTCAAAACTTTGCTGAAGTTTCTGATAGTCACTTTCAGAAGTCATCAGCTTTTCATGAAGGTCCATGGAATTCAGGAACATCAGCATCAATAAACGGCTGGTCGTTGTAGATTCATTAACAATAGTCCTGGTTTTAAAGACTGTTTCTCTGGTGTCTTCCTGCAGGTTTTTTATTTCAATCTGTTTAGCAATAACCTGAGTGGTAAGTTTATCGAAATCAGGATTCTTCTGATAATAATTAGCTTTAATTTTTAAAAACTCCGCCAATTGAAGATAATTTTCACCAATCATCTGACCCGCCAATTTATAAGGACGGATGGTAGTAACTACAAGGAATATCAGTAAAAACCAGATACATCCACAGGTGAATATCAGTAAGCTTTTAAAAATATTAGCCCCGGTAAGATGGCCGTCAATAAATATGGCGAGTACCACCAGTGATAATGAGCCTACTGCAGCCAATCGCTGGCCATACACTCCAATTAAGGAGAAGAACATTCCAAAAACAATAATCTCAAGGAGTACCAGTATTTTAAAATTCATCACCAGGCTTGCAATCAATGCCACAAACACAAAACAGCAAATGGCAAATGCCAGTGCATTTCTTCTTCTGATAAAAGGTCCGGGCTGATCGGTAAGAGCTACAAAGCTGGTTCCAAGAGGGAAGAGGAAGTATTCTTTTAAAATTCCAAAGTGGGCAAGAACTAAACAAGGGAGAACAGTAGCTAATGTAATTCTGATTGCAGAATACAGATACTGACTGGTCACAAATTTTTTTAGCTCCGCCGAATAGTTCATATTACAAAAATAGCTATTGAATTTAACAAAACCGCCATAAAGGATAGACTTTTGTAAACTTAAATATTATATTTTTTTAATAGTGGTAGCAAGCTGTATAATCAAAGATAAATTTTTACTTGGCAAAATGGAAGGTGAGTTTTCAGATAATAAAAAATGACAAACGTAACGAATAGATAACTGAGATAATGGTATTGAACAAAAAAAGCCTCATTCAAAATAGAAGAGGCTTTTTGTATAATTGTGGAATGTATTAACGGTCGTTATTGGATGTCTCTTCACCAATGTTCCAGGTAAGACCGAAACGAAGAGTATTATCCAATGCTGTATTCACTTTAGACATATTGATTAGATAAGAAAGATCAAGTCCGAAAGAACGGTATTTCAATCCGATACCAGCTGTTGCGAATTGTCTTGCTCCCTGTTCTTCACTTTCATGGAAATAACCTCCTCTTACTGAGAAAGCATTGTCATATGAATATTCCAAAGCACCACTATACATGATACTGTTTGGGTTTTTGAATGACTTTCCGATACCTGCTATTGGACCTACATTTGGAATTTCATATTTAGGTCTTCTGTAAGCATCTACTCCTGCATATTCAGATCCTGGTACTAAAAGTTTTGACCCTTCTACAGAAAGTCCGATTCTGTTCAAATCATCCAGATACATATCATATCCAATCCCTAGTCTCGCCATGGTAGGAAGATAAGATCTTGATTCCTCATTTCCGGTATAATCCAGCTTTGGACCCAGGTTTTGTATTGCCAAACCTGCATTTAATTTACTGTCATATCCTCCGAAACTTGAAAATCTTTCAGAAGTATAGTATGCTGAAATATCTACAGCAAAAGAGTTTGCTGCTTTAAGTGTATTATCTGTGTTGAATCCTCCGGCTAAGTCTGAACGGATAAATCTACCGGTTACAGCCATGGAGTAGGAGTCAGAAAGTTTCAGACCATAAGCTACGTCAATGGAAAATTCATTAGGTTTTGATACCCCGTTTGAAGTAACATCATTACCTACTAATTGAGTAAGCTCTACTTCTCCCATATTGAAATAATAGATACTCGCGGAAATAGTAGACCTTTCATCCTGTCCAAGGAATTTATGAAATGCTCCGTATAATAAGAATACATCATTGGTAAGTTTTCCCATATAGGGTGTATAGGTAAGACCTACGGAAGAACTTGTTCTGCTAAAAGGATATTTAGCTGCATTCCAGAATTGTGAAAATGCATCAGGAGAAGTTACTACCCCTTGATCTCCCATACCTCCCGATCTTGCGTCTGGCGCAATTCTCAGGAAGGGAGCTCCGGTAAGTACAGGGTTTGTTTGTGAATAGCCCAGAAAACCAGCACTTAACCCAAGTCCTAAAAGCAGTTTAGTAGTTAAATTCATATGTTGTCTTTTATATATTATCAGTTTTTTATAAATTTTATTGTCTATGTGTTATTTAATTATTTCAAAAGTACCATTTTTTCTACAGCTGTGGCACTTCCTTTGCATTTTTCTTGGTTTTGGCTTTTTGCAAATATCTTAAAAATATATGTACCTTTTGCAACAGTAGCCCCAAAATCATCTCTTCCGTCCCATTCTATAGCCTGGCGAGGGGTTCTAAAGCCCTGAAGGAACGGTTCTGCAACTACCGGCTGAGATAAAGTTTTTACCAATCTTCCGGTAATGGTATAAATCTGTACATTCACATCCAGAATATCATCACAATTGTGTTCAAACTGAATATATGTTTTATTGGTGAATGGATTTGGCCAGTTCAACGGACGGTTGATCGTCAGATGTTGGTCAGCTTCATCTTTAACCTCAAAATTTAACGTTGTAGTTGTCGAATTATTGTTTATATCCCAAACTTTAAATGTTAATTGGTGTTGGCCAACCGGCAGATTTCTGAAAGGATAGCTTACATTTCCTTTTTGATACTCGGCAAGACTTGGATTTAAGCATCCGTTTCCTTCTCCCGGAGAGTAGAAATCATTCAGAATAACTGTATTGATAACCTGACCATCTAAATAGACCGTAATATCGTGGCCTACCCCTGATCCGGTAGAATTAATTCCTGTGTCATCAGTAAGACAAGCCAGAAGCATTGGATTCTGATTGGTAATTCCACCATCTGCAAAGTTGGTGTTGTTCATGTATAGTTTTACTTTTGGTGGCTGGTTATCATTAATTCCGTTAGGATTGATGTCTCCCACCTGAACAGACTGATTATTGAATACATCGGTTACCTTATTATCAGCATATCCTAATATTCTTCCTTCACCTACAGCATAATTGATATCTTTAGGAACATAGAATTCTGCAGTAAATACACCGTTTACAGCCAATCCGGAAGCTTTTACAATAGCGCTTCCTTCCTCAGTATAATTTAATATAGCATGTGCCCAGTTATTGTTGTTCAGTGTTTTTTTATTCAGTCTTTTATCAAAAATATTAATGGCCACTCTTCCGTTGAAGGTAGTGTTCACAGTTCCGTTAGGGTTGTTGATATGGCCTTTTATTTTAACAAAGTCAAGTCCTCTTATCAATCCCGGAACCGGAGTTTCAATATCATCAATGACCAATAATCTTTGAGGTCGGCTCAGTTTCATAGCAGGATCACCCAATAGATTTACTCTAAGGTGATTAGGGTTGCCTCCTGTTTCTTTTTTTGCATTTAAATGAGCGTATCCTAAAGTATTAAAATCATCATTTGTTAATTTGAAAATATGTTTGGTGAAAGTATCTGTGAAGCTTCGTCCATAATCAATGGCTATAGCACGGCTGGAGGTAATCATTGTAGCAGGTCCTCCTTGCTTTAATTTCATAAACTGCTCACCGGCAGAATTGGTAGAGGGTTCATCCCATAATGTAAATTCACAGGTTATGGTAGACACTAACGGAAATCTGCTATATACACTGGAAAAATTATTAGAATTCTGTATCTCGGTACTGGTTAATACTCTTTCCTGAGCCCAGCCATTGATTCCTCCGTGGCCAAAGTAGAACAAATACAAACTGTTTCCTATACTGTTAGAGATAGCCTGGTTTACCTGTGGATATCTTGGTCCTCCCGCCGTACTTTGCATTGTAAAGGCATCCTGATATAGTTTTTTTACATTGTATTCTTTTAAGGCCTGCACTCCCGGTTGTTCAAATATATTTACCAGTGCATTGTTCATCACATTATGGAAAGGACTTCCGCCTTCCTCATTATCATCCACAACAAAATCAAGTTTCATTCTCCAATCTCCAAAAGGGCTGGATTGCCCTGGAAGTGCATTGTAATAAGCCAGGGTCTTATCAATCATATTGGCTGCCTCTGTATTATTGGCAGCGGGAATTCTTCCTACAGGAAGGTTGGGAAGATTGTATAGTATGTTAGATCCCGTCTGAGGCTGAGTCATTACAATATAATCGTCTGTAACAAAAGACTGTACATAATCTGAAGAATGTTCACTTTGATAAGCAGAAACAATATTGTTATTATTGGAAATTCTGTTCTTATAATCATAAGAAGCATCCCCAAGAATAAATACGTATTTAAGTCTTCCTTCCGGTGTATTTAATTTTGTAACGAAATCCCTTACTGCTGTAAGATCTTTACTTCCGTTTCCAAATTCTTCATAGACCTTATTAACATCTACAATTTCTACCTTATAATTATTCTTTGTCTGATGATAATTGGCGAGTCTTTGTGCCTGCCCCATCAGTTCAGGTACAGTAAGAATTAAATAATCTATATTGCTGATTGCTGAAAGATTCTGATTGGCAATTCTTCCTACAAATTGGGGCGTGAAAGCGGCATCGGCACGGAAAGCCACAAATTCATTGTTAAAATTCTGATCAGAAGCTGTGTAAGCAAAATTGAAAGAGCCGGCTCCTGCCTTATTCACTCTTCTGTTGGCATTCGTAATATCAGTAACATCCCATACCTGTTCCACACCAGCTGCATTGGAAATACTGAATCCATAATTGGTATTACTTCCACTTACAATAGAATAATCCCTGAAATTCATCTGCGAACCATTAAATGCCAGATTTTCCTTATACTGTACTTCAAGATAGTCAAAGTAAAAAGTTCCGTTAGGGTTGGTAGAAATATCCGGGTTGTATTTCAAGGTGATCTGATTTCCTGTCTGGTTGGTAATACTTCCATTGTACCTCATAGGATAGAACATATATGAATAAGTAGGATCATCAATAGGAACCTTATCGTGAAACGGATTAAGATCATTGATTTTAATATCAATAAAATTCTGTTGTGATCTGTATCCTACCACTTGTGATCTGTACTTTATAATATCCGTAGGCTGTATAGGAGAGTTTGTGGTAAGAGTGATGACCTTTTCAGTGCTGAAAGGAGTATCTTCTAGCCATATTCTTCCTACTTTCAATAAATTGGTCTGATCATTATTGATGACCTGGTAACTATCATACCGGGTTATCATTTGAGCAGGTAGATTTCCGTCTATAGTAGCGACTCTTTTCCCTGTACCTTTATCAAAATTGATATAATAATAGGAAAAGTCATCATATATATTTTTTACGTTATTACTGGCATCTGATCTTGTTTCTTTTCTTTTAAATCCTTGTCCGTTATTGGTATCATAAAGATTGTATCCATTGGGCCCTTGTGCATAGAATAAGGCATAATCATTATCATTCCAGACTCCGTCCTCTTCACCCACTACCTGAATGGCGTTTTCCTGTAAAGAATTATATCGGGGATCCTGGTTAAATTCAGGGAGCATAATTCCTCCGTTTCCATAAATTCTCATATTCTTTGGATTTACAGAAGAAGGATTAATTCCATTATCTCTTAAAAATTGGGATGTGATTTTAAATATTCCGGACTTGTCAACCTTTATTTTGTAAAAGTTTCCACTGGCAAGAGGGTTGTCGTTAGTTCCTATTTTATTAACACCTCCAAAAGTATTAATTGGAGTAGAGGTTTCAGAAACATTAAACGAGGATAATCTGAGTACACCTCCTTTTGTTTTTTTGAATAAACCTACACTAATACTGGCATATCGTTCTCCATCTAATGTATAATAGGTAACTTCTGCAATATCACGATCAGGCAGTCCGCCTTTGTCTAATTCAAATAAATCCTGGTTCGAAATTCCATCCCAGGCAAGATCAGAAATTTTCAGCTCCTTTTCTCCGATTTTTTGCTTTGTTACTATAAAAACGTTATTTTGGCTAAAAGAAAAACCTCCATTTTTAAAATTTGGAAGATTTAATTTTGAGTCACCAAAGTTCTGAATTTTAGAACCATCCCATTCTATGGTGTTTTTTTGAGCGTAAAGTGTTGATGCAAAAGCGATTAAAGATAAAAGCGTGATTTTTCGTCTCATGTTTATTATTGAAATTGCTAAATTACAAAATAAATGAAAATTTTAGAATTAAATTGTAATACAATAAAATTAATTTGTTATCGTTGTTCAAAAAAATCAAATCTTTATTTGATTTATTGAATAATTTATTTTTTCTTTGTACTCTTGAAAATATTTATATCGACTATGAAAAAACTAAAGTTGTTTTCATTAATAGCATTAAGTTCTACACTTGCATTAACCAGCTGTGGCGGATCAGGAACCAGCAAAGGTGGCGGTACCAAAAAATTTGTCAGTAAAACGGGTTGGAAACCAAACGAAAAACAGGGTTGGTTTTTTGCAGGAAAGCAACAGAAGCAGAAGGGTTGGCCGGGAATGGTATATGTAGAAGGTGGAACTTTTACAATGGGATTAGTGAAAGATGATGTTATGCACGATTGGAATAACACACCACGCAGGATGCAGGTGAGTTCATTCTTCATCGGAGAAACAGAAATTACTAACTACGAATACCGCGAATACCTTACATGGTTGAAGTATGTATTCCCTCCAAGTGACCCAAGTTTTAAGGAAATCTATAACGGTGCTTTACCGGATACCTTATTATGGGACAACAAATTATCTAGAAACGATTATAATGAAACCTATCTGCGTTCTCCGGAATTCGATTACTATCCAGTGGTAGGTGTTTCCTGGACCCAAGCAAACAGATACTGTGAATGGTTGACAGACAGAGCAAATGAAAAAGCTTTGATGCAGGCAGGTGTTATTGCTAAAGATTTGTATATCAATGAATCTAACAACCAGGGAGGGACAGCATTTAACATGGATAAATTCAAAGCGAATGATCCTGAAATGCAAGGATATATCAACGAAAAAAGAATGCAGCAGAAATCTGGTATGAAAACGACTAACCAGAGATTATTGTCTGCAAACAGAGCTCCTAATGGTGCAATGGTTCAGAAATTCAGACTTCCTACTGAAGTTGAATGGGAATATGCAGCTCTAGGTATGGCGAAAAACAGAGAATATAACCAATACCTTGGTAAGAAACCTGAAATCGAAAGATTAAGAGGTACCAAAGGAAAAGAAAGAGGAATGTTCCTTGAAAACTTTAAAATGGGTAAAGGAGATTACTCTGGTATTGCTGGATGGAAAAATGATGGATCTGCACAAACTTCAGATGTAAGACAATATCCGTCTAACGACCTTGGGATCTATGGTATGTATGGTAACGTTTCAGAATGGACTGCTGATGTTTACAGACCTATCATTGATGAAGATTACAATGACTTCAACTACTACAGAGGAAATATGCCTCAGGCTATCGTAAGAAACGGTGACGGAACTTACAAAATGATAGACGAAGGTACCATTAAGTATGATACCTTAGCAGATGGTAGATTAGTATATAAAGGTTTGCCTGGACAATTCGAAAGACAAACGATTGCTGATTACAGAAACTACAGAGATGGTGACAGACAATCTTCTTTAGAATACAGAAGAGAATCAGACTCAGCTGCAGGATTCGATATGTACAATGCACCTAGAAAGAGTTTTGTTGTAGACGCAAGCGGCAGAGTTAAAATGCTGAAAGATACCAAAGACAGAACATCTGGAATTTCTAATGATGTTAGAGTGGTAAAAGGAGGTTCTTGGCAAGATACAGCATACTGGCTTGATCCGGGACAAAGAAGATATAAAAATCAAGGTAGAGCTTATGGTTGGATTGGTTTCCGTGTTGCACAGGATGCCAGAACTAATGATAAGAACAGAACTAGAAGATAATATTTATCAAAAAATACTTTTAAAAAACCTTCCGGATTTTCGGAAGGTTTTTTATTTTTGAACAGCGAAACCGCTTAGCCGAATAACTCAAAAATATAGACGTAAATTTAGCGGTTACTATTAGAAAAAAATATATTTCAATATGAATATAGAACAGTTTTATCCTTTGTTTTTACAGGCCGACAAAGTAACGATCGATAGCCGGAAAATAGCCAGGAATGATATCTTTTTTGCCTTTTCCGGTGATAATTTTAATGCAGCAACACTGGCAGAAAAAGCCATAGAAGACGGAGCTTTAGCTGTTATTGTTGAGCAGCCTGAATTTGAAAATAAGGATAAGAATATTTTCTATGTTTCCTCTACTCTTGAATTCCTGCAGCAATTGGCAGTATACCATAGAAGCCAGCTTAACATTCCTTTTATTGGCCTTACAGGGAGTAACGGAAAAACAACAACAAAGGAGCTGATTCATGCAGTACTTTCAGAAAAATTTAATGTTCAGTATACTTATGGAAATCTTAATAATCACATCGGAGTTCCTTTGACCATTCTTTCCATTAAACCTGAACATGAAATGGCTGTGATTGAAATGGGAGCCAATCATCAGAAAGAAATAGAACATCTTTGTACCATTGCACAACCGGATTTCGGATATATTACCAATTTTGGAAAAGCACACCTGGAAGGTTTCGGTGGCTTTGAAGGAGTGATTAAAGGGAAGTCTGAACTTTATGATTATCTTAAAGAAAATCAACAGACCATTATTGTTAATGAAAATGATCCTATTCAAGTTGAAAAGACGAAAAACTATTCCCCTAAAATTACTTTTGGAACAGTAGAGTCAGATTACAATTTTGAACCTTTCTCAGAAGATCATTTTGTAGGACTTATTTATCAGGGAGAAAAAACAGTGTCTAAACTGACTGGAGCCTACAATTTTACCAATCTTTGTGCTGCAGCAAGCCTTGGACTTCATTTTGGAATCAGCTTTGAAAAAATAAAGCATGCAGTAGAGCAGTATACTCCTACAAATATGCGTTCACAAGTGGTAAAAAAAGAAAACAGAACATTGGTGCTGGATACTTATAATGCTAACCCGAGTTCGATGACCGCTTCCTTAAATAACTTTATCACGTTTGAAGGCAGTAAAACCATTATTATCGGTGATATGTTGGAATTGGGTGCTGAGAGTAAGAAAGAGCATCAAAACATCATAGAATTGGCTAAAATACTTGGGTTTGATACCATTATCACTGTTGGGAAACACTTTAAAGAAGTGAATGTATCAGATCTTGCTTTTGAAAATACAGTGGAACTTACTGAATATTTACAGCAGCATAAAATTCAGTCAGAAAATATACTATTGAAAGGATCAAGAGGAATAGCGCTGGAAAAGGTTATTGATTTTATTTAGCCTTTAAAGCCCAGAATTCTTTTAC
This sequence comes from Chryseobacterium sp. StRB126, assembly GCF_000829375.1. Lineage (NCBI taxonomy): Bacteria > Pseudomonadati > Bacteroidota > Flavobacteriia > Flavobacteriales > Weeksellaceae > Chryseobacterium > Chryseobacterium sp. StRB126. The sequence goes on along the minus strand of NZ_AP014624.1, from coordinate 4,233,384 downwards.
AATAAGTTTAATATTCTTGAATGTGCTTGGGAAAACTTCATCTTCAATCTGAGTGGTGTTTTTCCAGGCAACTTCAGTAATTCCTTCCTCTATCTGTGGCTTTGAAGTATCTTCACCATTGAAGCTCATTTCAAACCAGTGGGTGCATTTCAGTATTTTTTCACCGTTCCTTTCGATATAGATATGATAAGTAGTATTAATGAACTGCACAAGTTCTACATCCCTTAAACCCGTTTCCTCTTCAATTTCCCTTACTGCAGACTCTTCTCTGGATTCTCCTTTTTCCATTTTCCCTTTTGGAAGATCCCATTTGCCTAATCTTCTGATGAAAAGCATTTCTCCTTCAGGTTTAATGACCAGCCCTCCGGCAGCTTCAATAATTCTGAACAGCTTTTGGAACTCCTGCCAGATCTCATCAATATTCTCACCATACACATTAAGTTCGTTTACAGAGGTGTTCTCTAAAAGATCCAATGCGATTTCTAAAGTCGTGAAACTTTCATACCCCAGTTTTTTTTCAAGTCCTTCGGGATGTTTAGATATCAATAATTTTTTTTCGTTCACAAAAACTTTATACATCTCAGATATTTATAGTTAGTATTGATCCTTAGAGGGTAATGATTTTAAAAGACAAGAAAACAGATTGTTTTTATTCCGCTTTTTATTACAATTTATACGCAAATATATCAAATTATAGCAATAAAATAAGTCAATTAATGAGCTTTATTTTTCTTAATGAGAACAATTGTTTGGTTTACTTCGGATAATATTCTTTCCATTAAATTAAGTATAATAGCTGTATGCTGTTTTATTTCTGATTTCAAAACTTGTACTATTGAATGTTTTAATGGATTTAATCATAAAATTTATCCTATTATAAAATTGATTCACCATGAATTCTCATCAGTAAGAAGGTTCAACCTTTAAAAGTATGCTTCGGATAACGTCTTTGTAGTTTTTTTTTATAATTTTGTTGTTATCGTAAATATAAAGAACCTTATCTTTATAAGAATTTAAATACAAAATAAAAAAATGAATTTAGAAGGACGAAAAATTATTGTCAATAAATCATCCAAGGAGCTAAGCGAATTATTGAAAACTCCTGAAAATTACAAAGATTTCATGCCGGACGGTCTTCAGAAATTTGAAACGAGAGATAACGGGTTCAAATTCGGATTACAGGGAATGCCGGAAATTGCATTAAAAATAGATGAGGTAGACGATCAGAAAGCAGTATTAAAATCTGCAAGCTCAAGTTTAGATTTCTCTTTAACGGCTACTTTAAATCCGATCAATGAGAATCAGACAGAAGTTCAGATGTTATTTGAAGGAAAATTCAATCCGTTCATCAAAATGATGGTTGAAAAGCCATTACAGAACTTTATCAATACATTGACAGATAAGATCGAAGCCTATAAATAATATATAAAAAAACCTTCAGAAATGAAGGTTTTTTTACGTTATTACTGATTCTTTTTAAAAAGCCCAGCTTTTAAATTCGAACCTGCCGAACCTTCTGCTAATTGCAGATAATTACGTTTACCCTGATCTTTTTCAATGGTTATGGTTCCGGTAGTCTGTACATTGTTCATTTCCAAAAAATCGGTTGAAGTTGCATCACTGTCGCTTAGCGGGCCATTTCCATATCCAGCCAGCTTGGTATATCCGGCAAAAATACTATCGGAAGCTTTGTATCTGCGTTTACTGCCTTTTTCTCTAATCCATACAGTATTTGTATTAGCTATAATGTTATGATGAAAATCGAATTCGTCTCCATGAGTTCCTTGTGTTGTCCAAACGCCACAGAAATAACCGCCATAGACCAGCGAATAGCGCATAGCACTACGGCTGCCGCTTCCTCCATCGTTTTTCCAAAAAACAACAGGAATTTTACAGTTGAAGAAAACACAATGATCGATAACGAGTCCATAACCATTGGCAATAACTCCCACGTGCAGCGGTAATACATCTGCATTTCCGGCAAACAGGCATTGGCTTATCAACAGATCATCCAGACTTTTTCCATCACGCCAAATAGGATAGGAGCGACGCAGATTAGTACCATCCATATAAGAGTAATCAGGACTGCCTGCAAAACGAAGACCTTCAATTGTTACATGATTAATCTCTGGTTGGATGCCTTTTGCTTCTTGTCCACCTATCCCAGGTTCTAGAGGAACTACCGTTACTACAACTGGCATTTTTTGAGGCGTCCAGTCTGCATCATCAGGCATGACATCGGCACGAATGGCAAGTCGGTTTTTAAGAGTATACTTATCATTAGTGAATATAACAGTTTGAGTGAGCAGGTGGACACCTTCCGAAAGAATGATAGTGGTTGCTTCCGGTTCTTTGTTTACATTCACCCGTTTTGCCGCCTCCAGAAGTGTCTTTAACGGGTGTGTTTTTGTCCCGGAATAGGTATCGTTACCTGTCTGAGGATTAACATATAATTGTTCTGCCTGTACTAAAGATATTCCTAGCATTAACAATAGAAAACTAAATGCGTGTTTTGTCATTTCCCTTTTTTTGTAAAATTAAGAACAGTTTTATATTGTAAAAAGGTCATTTTATTTTTAAAAAGGTCATTTATAGATTCTTCCGGTATTGCTGAGGAGTAATGCCTGTAAGCTTTTTGAAAAAACGGTTGAAATTAGATGGATCTGAAAAGCCGAATTCGTAGCAAATCTCTTTTGCAGATTTATTTTGATAAAGCTGTTTCTTTATTTCTGAAATCAACTTATAATGGATCATTTGCTGAGCTGATAATCCACTAAATTGTCTGCAGATTTTATTAAGAAACCCCGGGCTGATAGTAAGCATTTTTGAATAGGCTTCAACGCTTCTGTCATTCACAAATTTCTTTTCCAGTAAAGATCGGAATCTATAGAAATCTGAGTGCACATGGGTATCTCTTTGTACATCATAAACATTGGCATAAAATCGGTTGAGAATGACAAGCAATTGATATAAAAATGATCGGATTAAATGATTACTGTCATTCTGAAGCTGTGTGAATTCCTGTTCTATTCCACGTAAAAGATCCCAACATTTTCCAAATGATTCCTCTGATATCTTCATCCCAGTGGGGCGTGAATATTGATGAAAGTACTGAAAGCGATGCAGGAATAATTCATCCGAGAAAAAAAGATGCAGAAAGTCTTTGTCAAAGAATAGCGTGTAGCCTTTTACTTTCTCCTCAATTTCCCAGCAACGAATTTGTCCGGGACTTGTGAAAATAACTGTTTGAGAACTTATTGGGATTTTATTTTCATCCAATGTAAAAGTTCCCGTTCCTTCTTCGATAAAAATAATTTCATAGAAGCTGAGCTGATGCAGTGTCTTGTCTAATACATAATGATTCAGCGTTTCGATACGTCCGATATCCAATAGCAGTTCTAAGCCATATTTATGTGGGAGAAAATGATACGTTTTAATTTTTGTGACTGATGCCATTTCTTCTCATTCTAAAGACGAGTTAAAAATACAAAATTTTGGGTAGCTATAGTATTGAGAATATAAAGCGATCCACTTACAATGAGAATTATGAATGCTGTATTAAAGAATAAGCTGTTAAAGTAAAAGATTAATGAAGTTTTATCTAAGCGATTACCCCAGAACAATGGTCGGAAATACTTCCAGTAGCGGAAGACAGAACATTAATTTCATTGTTCATTCTTAAAACACCCATGAATGCAAAGATTAAAGCTTCCTTATATTCGATGATGTTCTTTTCAGGGATAATTACCTTAGCTTCAGTTTTTTCTTTTATTTTCTCTATTAAAAAGGTGTTATAAGTACCTCCTCCGGTGATCAAAATATCCTTTATGCTATTCTCATTAATAACTTTAGAAATTTGCTGGGCAATATGTTCTGAAATGGTAGCCAGAGCCTCCAATGGATTTATATCTTGAAGCTTTGGAAATATATGTTGATGACACCATTCTACTCCCAATGATTTAGGATGAGGTTGTTGATAAAACTCTAAAGAATTAAGTTGATTCAGTAATGTTTCATTTACTTCTCCTTTTCTGGCTAAATCACCATTTTCATCAAAGCTTTTATTCAGCTGTTGAGACAGATAATTTAGGACAATATTCACAGGAGCAATATCAAAGGCAATTCTTTTACCTTCTGAAATAAGAGATATATTTGAGAATCCGCCCAGATTAAGACAGGCATCATATTGTGAAAAAAGAAGTTCATCACCTATAGGAACCAGAGGAGCTCCATTTCCTTTCATCAATACATCCTGACTTCTGAAATCATAGAGAACCGGTATTTTTGTTGCCATTTTAATGGCTCTGCCATCTCCAATCTGAAGGGTGAATTTTCTTTGAGGCTGGTGGAAAACTGTATGGCCATGAGAGGCAATCAGGTCAATATTTTCAATCTGATGCTTTTCTATAAATTCTTTAACTTTTTGTCCCAGATAAAACCCGTAATCGGCATGCAGCTCTAAAAGATCCGTTGCTGAAAGATGAATAGAATTTCTTAGTTTATTTTCCCAATCGGTAGAATAGGGCAGGGTTTCTGCTTTCAGGATCTGAAAATGCCATTTGTCCTTTTTTTCAAATTCAGCAAGACAGATATCCAACCCGTCTAAACTTGTTCCGGACATAAGTCCAATGGCAAGCATTTTCATGGTAACAAAAGCTATTTTTTATTTTCAGAAAGTCTTTTGGAATTAAAGTCTCCTGAGTTGTTATAGAAAGTATATTCCGAAAAATCATCCTTGGCAGTCATTCCATTGGCACCCACCAATGTAGAGCCGTCTTCCATGGTTACATACACGGTATCCTTGGTATAGATTCTTTTTTTTATCTGATCCCAATACACACTCTGCATGGCAAATTTTTGCCCTTCGTTGGTAGTAATTCTTACATTACCTTTTGCTTCGTAAAACTTTTTGTAATCAAAAAACTTGGCATATTTAGCCTTAATTGTTCCTGGTGTTTTTGGTTTTTTCTTATCAAAAAATTCAATATCAATACCTTTTCTGGCTACCGTATAAGGGCTGTCAATCAGCTCATATTTTTCGATAATAGCAGCTTTGGCCTTAAGGATTATAAATCCGGAATCACGTTGTATGATATTCGCGTTATTAATGATCTGTGAAGGAAAGTTTTTGCTGTTATTTCCATTTTTTTTGGTAAGATCCTCTTCACAGGATGTCAATATAAAAAATATAGCACAACTAAGAAGATATGCTATATTTTTATATACTATTTTTTTTGAAAAATTCATTCTAGTTATAAAGAGCCTTTCTGAACCATTTATCAGCAAAATTGAAGCCGACTTTCAGGTTGATAAAGTTCTGGTTGATGAGGTTGTTCTGAAGAGTACCTCTTTTACCTACTTCTACACCAATCTCTAAACCACTCATTCTTGTTATACTACTGTTTTTGAATGGAAGCATAACTCCGGCAGAAATACCGAACTTATTGATGCTGTTACCTTCAAGTTTAAGGTTTCCTCTTTCATAGAAAGCCCCATATCTGTAGATTACCCTTGAGAAGTAGCTTCTGAAGTTGTTATAGTTAGGTAAGTACCATCCACCCGCAGAAATTCTGTAAGTGTCCTGTAAGCTGAAAGTATTTCCGAAATAAGAAATATCTTCTCCTTTTTTATAATCAAGCTGCCCGGAAAGGAACCAATGGTTCTCACTTCCATATCCAACCCCTACGGATGCCTGTAATGGAAGAAGGTTTTTAGATTTGCTTTCTTTATAATCAATCTGATTGATATCTGCTTTTGTACCGGCTGCGTCAGCATATCTGTAAGTGCTGTTGGTATATTCAGTAGTCATATTACCAATATTACCGAAAGTTGCTGTAGCTCCGATCGTTAATTTTTTATCAGTACGGGGATTCAGTTTCTGATAGCTAGTACCTAAGGTAAAGTTGAAGTTTCTGATTCTGTTTTTAGTTTCATATCCTGCAATATACTCTGATCCTGCAGAACTGAACTCAGTAAGATCAGACAGGTCTCCAAAATATAAGTTAGCTCTTGCTCCCACAGAGAATTCCTGGTTAATCTTATAAGATAAAGCCACAGCTGCTGTGTTTAAAGTACCATTCCCTTTAAATTGGTTTTGGTCAACAATAGTACCATCTACCTTACGCTGACTAAGAATATCATAGCTTTTAGAGCTATATGGCTGATAGCTAATTCCCATTTTCACTTTTGAGGAAATAGGAAATGCCAATGAAATATTAGAAAGATACGTAGAATGCTTTGTAGATTTCATATCGTTAAAATTCGATTTGAAATAGTTGTTTTCGTTAGTAGCTTCCAGTTTGATACTAGTAAGTTCGAAATTAGCATTGTTTGCAGGGTTGGCAAAGTTGAAATTACTGGTGAAATCACTTATAAAAGCAGTAGAGATACCTCCCATAGAAGCCGTTTCGATCGTATTATCATATTTTACATCCCCAATTCCATATTTTGCATACGGAGAGTTACCTAGACTCTGTGCATTCAGAAAATATCCAACTGATATGAATGATACTACAAAGATTTTTTTCATTCTTTATTTTTAAAATAATGCGCAAATATCTTAAATATTAATGAATTGTAAAAATTATATGTGGTTAAAGTTTGTTAAGGGCTGTATAATGGGGAATTTTTAATCTTTATATATTATTGGTGTCAATTGTGAATCATGAGTTTACTTTGTTTTCCATTTGTATAATTTAATGTTATAATTCACTATTTGTATGGATAGAAATTATGATGAGTCAATCAACTTTGTTCATGAATTTCCTTTATCATGTATTCATCATTCATTTTGTGAAGCAAGAATTGACCATCCACGAAACTTAAGTTAAAGTGAAACTGTCAGTTTGCTTCATTGCTAATTTATTTTATTCCCCCATTCTTTTTCCAGTTTGTTGAGGCAAGAATTCACCATTCTATAAATTTAACTCTGAATTCTTCTCCAGTTTTTTTATCTTTGAAACATGAATTGGGAGAACATCGCCGGACAGGAAAATCTGAAAAAACTTCTTAGAGAAAGCATTGCCGAAAACAGAGTGAGCCATGCCCAGCTTTTCGTAGGAAAGGAAGGTTACGGAACATTACCCATGGTGTTGGCGTATGCTAAGGAGATTTTAAGCCAGGAAAATGAACATGCTGCTTCAAAAGTAGAACACCTTAATCACTTAGACCTGCACTTCAGTTTTCCCGTATTTACAGATAATAGAAACTCTTTAAGTAAAAATAAATTTGAAGAATTCAGGGAAATGATTCAGGCTTCTCCGTATGCAAGCTATGATGATTGGACTGCTTTTTTAGAATCAGAAAACAAACAGCTTTTTATTTCTGCAGATGAAGTTGATGATCAGAACCAGAAGTTTTCTTTAAAAAGTTTTGAAGGGGGAACCAAAATTCTGATTGTTTGGAGAGCTGATAAAATGAATATAGCCGCTTCCAACAAATTTTTGAAATTTCTAGAAGAACCACCGGCAAAAACCATTATTCTCCTTACAGCAGAAAGTACCAATGATATTTTACCAACAATACTTTCCCGTACTCAGGTCGTAGAAATTCCAAGAGTTCATGATGAAGATATTGCAGCATATTTAAAGAAGAATTTCTCTGTTACTGATGAAAAAGTAAGAGAAATTGTTCATGAGGCGCAAGGAAATCTTAATGAAGCAATAAAATTGCTGAACTCAGGAGACAAAAGCAACGAATTTGAAAAATTTTTTGTACAATGGGTTCGCGATGCCTTTATGGTAAAGAAGAAACCGGAATATCTGAGAAGCATTATTTCCTGGGCAAGAGAAATTGCTGGCTGGAACAGAGAAAAACAGAAGAACTTTTTAAATTACTGTTCTGAGATTTTCAGGTTGGCGCTTCTTCAGAATTATCAGTCGGAAAATCTGGTGTATAAAAAGATTGATGCCAATGGTTTCAACTGGGCAGGCTTTTCAAAATTTATCAGTGGAGCCAATATTGAAAGTATTCTGGAAGAGATTAGCACAGCAGATCTGCATCTTACCAGAAACGGAAATCCTAAAATCGTCTGGACAGACCTTGGGATAAAATTATCAAGATATATTCATAAAAGTAAATAAAATAAAACTCCGGGAAATTTCCGGAGTTTTTATTGTTTAGCTGTATTGTGATTTAAGCTGCCTTCTTTTCTGTGGTAGTCTTTTTATCTTTTGGAGCGTTTTCTGCTGTTTTCACTTTTGCATCACACCCTTTGTGATGAGCATCTGAGCATGCTTTTTTATCCTTTACAGAACATTCTTTTTTATCTTTCCCAGCACAGCAGCCAGCTTCTTTAGGTTTTTCCTGAGCATAGCTGAAAGTAAATAAACCGATGGCAAGAATTGAGATGAGTTTTTTCATGATCTAAAATTTTTAAGGACTAAATGTAATACTTTTTCGCTTATCTTATAAATTTTTTAATGATATCTGGAATTCCTGGAGTTCCCGTTCCATAAATTCAGGATTGTTGAGCTGTTTTCGCATCGATTTAATATTACCGATGGTACTTTCAAGAGCAATTCTGAACCATGGGAATTCCTGACTTAAAGAAGTAAGCTTTGCCAAAGCTCTCATAGGATTTTCAGTTTGTGATAACTGCACAGCATGTTCGTATCTGAAAACAGGGCAGTAGTAATATTCTTCAGCAATATAGTCCCAGGTATCATTATCAGCTTCCGTATTCATTAAATAGAGCATAGCGAAAATAGAAGAGTCTGTATAGCCTTCAGAGAATTTGAAACAATCAAAAACAGATTTTGTATCATTTCTTAGAATCTTTTTATCTAATACTTCATGAAACAACTGATGAGAAAGCTCTTTTTCAGAATGATTTCCTATGATATGGAGAACTGTTGCATATTCTACTTTTACAGCATCATCTTCAGGGTGATTGTGATAAGCCGTTTCAATATATTCTTTTGCGGTAGGATTATCCAGCAATACGCGGTGAAGTTTTGAAAGCGAAACCAGTTCTTCCTTAGTGAAATGCCTTTTGTCTGACATGTTTTTTTCAAAATATTGAAGGGCCTTTTTAGGATAGCGGTCTTTTACAAACCTTTCAATCACTTGCCAGTCTTCAAGCTTTTTAAGCTGAGACTGATCCCAGAAACGATAGAATAAAGACATGCGATCCCATTTCGACTGAATGTCTGTCCATTCTCTGAAAAGATCTCTATGAGTCTTGTGGGCGTTTTGGATAATATCTTTGATTTCAATGTTAGTATCAAGTTCTGGATCAGAATGAAATCTTCTGAAGGCTTCAACAATTTCAAGATCGAAACGATTACCGTCTTCATTGATGGACGGGGAAGTGGTTTCTTCTACAGCAGCAGGAATCTCTTCCTCTAATGTAATATTGGTTTCTTCAGTAATCCGGGTGATAGTCTCTTCTAATGGAACGGATATCTCTTCATTAATTGGAGTGTTGGTTTCTTCAAACGGAGACTCCCTTTTAATAGTTACTTCATTTGTCTGTTTTTTTTTCTTTCTCTTAAAAAGGAAATCAAATAGGCCCATACATTTAGTTTTTTGTAAATATAAATTAAATCTGTATTAAAAAATCAATCAATCGTTTGATTTTATGAAAAACTTATGTAAATTTGCCCCTTGAAAAAATGGAAGTGATATGATTTCAAAAGAAGAAAATATATTATTTGCTGCTGAAAAGCTCTTTGCTGAAAAGGGTTTCGATGGAACTTCAACCCGTGAAATCTCCAAAGCAGCAAATGTGAATATCTCTATGATCTCCTACTATTTTGGATCGAAAGAAAAGCTTTATGAGAAATTGGTTGAATACAGAATGAATGAAGGACAGTTTTTCTCAAGGGATATTGTAGAAAGAACAGACCTGAATGATTGGGAGAAGATTGAAAAAATAATAGATCAGTTTTCTAACAGAATAAGAACTCAGAAATGCTTTTATAGGATTATGCAGCGGGAACAGCTTCATACCAGCAATCCGCAGATCATCGAGTTTTTGAAAGAAACCAAAATGGCATTCCTCACCATGTACTCCCGAATACTGGAAAGCGGGCTGAAGAGTGGCATTTTTACAAAGAATCCTCCTATTTATTTGTTTCATTCCACCATAAGCGGAACTTTATTTTATGCATTCAATGCCAAGGAAATGTATAAGGAATTCCTGAATGATACAGATGATGAGGATGTTTTTGATAAAAAATTTTATACAGAACTTAATAAACACATAAAACATTTACTAAAAGACCTTTTAGGTTATGAAGAGAATAAATAACTCAGTGATTGCATTATCACTATTCGTAGGAATAGCAAATGCAAATGCTCAGGAGAAAAAGACCCTTTCTCTTGACGAAGCTGTGCAGCTGGGAATCCAGAACAGCAAGAATCTCAAGATCGACGCAGCCAAGATCGAGGAGGCTACCGCTGATCTTTTGGAAGCTAAAAACAGACAGCTTCCGGAATTAAAGATTTCAGGAAGCTATATGTATCTTCCGATGAAACCCAACGTTGATATTAAACTTGGTGGCGCTTCAGGGGCAGCAGGAGGTCCGGAAATTCATCAGGTAGTATATGGTTCCGCTAACCTTAGTGTACCTATTTACAGTGGTGGAAGAATTAAATACGGAATTCAGTCGGCAAAATATCTGGTTGAAGCATCAAAATTAAGTACTGAAAATGACAAAACTGCCATTGCTTATAATGTTGCCCAAGCTTATAATAACCTGTTTAAAGCCAATCAGTCTATCAAGGTTTTTGAAGAAAATCTTGTTGCTTCTCAAAAGAGAGACGAAACTTTCCTTAAAATGGAAAACAATGGATTAATTGCCAGAAATGATAGATTAAAGGCCAATCTTCAGACTTCTAATATCGAACTTCAACTGCTTGAAGCTAAAAACAATTATAATATTGCCAACATCAATATGGACTTGTTATTAGGGCTTCCTGAAACTACAGAATTAGAAGTAGACCAGAACTATATTGAAGAAGGTTCAGAGGTAAAACCGGTTGATTTTTATGTAAATGAAGCCAGAGAAAACCGTAAAGATCTTCAGGCTTTAGTTCAGCAGAGAAAAGCAGCGGAATTGGGAACAAAGGCTGCTAAAGCGGAAAACCTTCCGTCAATAGCATTCACAGGAGGATATGTAGCAGCAGATATTCCTAAGTTTCTTACCGTATATAATGCGATTAATGTAGGAGTTGGAATTTCTTATAATCTATCCAATATCTGGAAAGAAAATTCATCATTAAGACAGTCTCAAGCGAGAGAAAAGCAGTTGGCCGCTACGGATGAATTACTGAATGATAATATTAAGCTTGATGTGAACAGAGAATATCAGAATACCGACTTTTCTAAAAAGAGAATTGTTGTTTTCGAAAAATCTGCTGAACAGGCTAATGAAAACTACAGAATTACAAAAAATAAATATGACAACGGTCTTGCAACCATGACGGAATTATTGGATGCAGACGCTGCTCAGATTGCCGCTAACGTTGGCGTAATCAATGCAAAGGCAGACGCGGCTTTAGCATACAGAAAATTATTACAAACAACAGGAACTTTAACAATTAAATAATCAGATCGAAACCAAAATGGAAAATAATAATACACAGGCAGTTGAAACTAAAAAGAAAAAAAGTTTAGTTTTTCCTATCATTTTAGCAGCCGTAGTAATCGGAGGTGGTATTTACGGTTACAGAGCATATAGCTACGGACAGTACCATGAAGAGACAGACGATGCTCAGATTGCTTCCAATATGGCACCGGTAATTTCTAAAATCTCAGGATATGTTGCTGAGGTAAAAGTAAAGGATAACCAGTTCGTTAAGAAAGGGGATACTCTTGTGATTTTAGATAACAGAGATCAGAAGATGGCGCTGGATCAGTCACAAGCAGCTTTAATGACAGCTAAAAGTAATATTTCTACTGCAGAAGCTACAACTACCGCTACTTCTAAAAACATCAATAGCTCTGAAGCAGCTGTAGCAACGGCTAATGCACAGATTGAAGCAGCAAAAGTAAACGTTTGGAAGACTTCTCAGGACTTAAAGAGATACGCGAATCTTGTAAAAGATCACTCTATTACAGAGCAGCAATATGAGCAGGCTTTAGCAGCAAAACAATCTGCAGATAAACAATTGCAGGTATTGGTAGAGCAGAGAAACCAAATTGCTCAGCAGACTACAATTGCTTCTTCTCAGACGGCGGCAAGCTCTCAGCAGATCAGTGTTGCGAGTTCAGTAGCAAAACAAAGAGAAGTAGATGTAGAAAATGCTAAATTAAATTTATCATATACGGTAATTCTGGCTCCGGAAGACGGATATGTTGGAAAAGTATCTACACAGGCGGGTCAGTACCTTCAGGCAGGAGCTCAGCTATTTGCCTTGGTTAAAAATGACCAGAAATGGGTAGTGGCTAACTTTAAAGAAACGCAGGTAGATAAAATGGTAGAAGGGCAGAAAGTGAAAATTGAGATTGATGCTTTCCCTGATAAGGAATTTGATGGAGTAGTAAGCTCATTCTCTCCTGCTACTGGTGCTACTTTCTCTATTCTCCCTCCAGATAACGCAAGTGGAAACTTCGTTAAAGTAGTTCAGAGACTTCCTATAAAAATCGACTTTGTAAATCTTGATAAGAATATTGCAAAAAGATTAAGAACGGGGATGAATGTGAAGGCTGAGGTTTCATTGAAATAACACTTAAAATTGTTAAAAGTCAATAAAAATTACAGGTAATTGTGAATTCACTCAGTGGCCAATACAAAAAAGGCTGCTTTACAATTCATGATTCACTTTCGAAACAAAAGTGATCATTGATTTTTTAACATCATAAAAAACTTATGCAAGATTCATTAGTAGAATATGGAGCCCGAAGAGTGATTATTACAATCACAGCAATTCTTTGTGCTCTGCTTGAGATTGTGGACTCCACGATTGTGAATGTTGCCCTTAATGAAATGAAGGGGAACCTGGGAGCTACACTTTCAGAAGTGGGCTGGGTGATTACTGCCTATGCAATCGGAAACGTAATTATCGTACCGATGACCAGCTGGCTTTCTCAGCAGTTCGGGCGTAGAAATTACTTTGCAGCTTCCATTATCATATTTACCATATTTTCATTCCTCTGCGGAAATGCAACGAATATCTGGGAACTGGTATTTTTCAGACTGATGCAGGGAATTGGTGGCGGAGCCCTTCTGGTAACATCACAGACAATCATCACGGAATCTTACCCTATTGAAAAAAGAAGTATGGCCCAGGCTATCTACGGATTAGGGGTAATTATTGGTCCTACGTTAGGCCCGCCATTAGGAGGATATATTGTTGATAATTTCAGCTGGCCCTATATTTTCTATATTAATATTCCCATCGGGATTGCAGCGACTTTAATGACCCTTCAGTTTGTTAAAAGTCCAAAATATGCCGAAAAACGTAAAGTTTCAGATGTAGACTGGATAGGAATTGCATTGCTAGCTGTCACCGTAGGTTCTCTGCAGTTTATTCTGGAGAGAGGACATGAAGAAGACTGGTTTGCAAGCGGAATGATTGTAGCATTTACTGTAGCGGCCGTTTTAGGATTTATCCTATTCCTTTGGAGGGAGCTTACCTTTAAATATCCAATCGTAGAGCTTAGGGTTTTAAAAAATGGAAACTTAAGGATAGGAACGGCAATGTCTTTTGTACTTGGATTCGGACTCTATGGGTCTACATTTATAGTTCCCCTTTATACACAGAGTATTTTGGGATGGACGGCTCTTCAGTCTGGAGCTTTGATGATTCCGGCAGCATTAACAACAGCATTTATGATGCCTATTATCGGTAGATTATTAGCAAAAGGAGCAAAACAACAGATATTGGTATCTCTGGGACTATTTATCTTCTTTATTTATAGCTTCTGGGGCTATAAAATCTTGACTCCGGATACAAGTAAAGAAGCCTTTTTCTGGATGCTGATTGTAAGAGGAGCCGGATTAGGATTATTGTTTATTCCAATCACGTCTCTTTCTTTAAGTACTCTTAAAGGTCAGGAAATTGGTCAGGGAGCAGCCTTTACAGGGATGATGAGACAATTGGGTGGATCCTTTGGGATTGCTGCCATTACCACTTTCATCGCCAATGCAGGCCAGACTTACAGGAATAATCTGATTTCCCATTTAGATGTAAACAGTTTTGATGTTCAGCAAAGACTGGCAGCTTTGAAGACTAGTTTCATTGCAAAAGGAATGACTCCCGATGCCGCCATGAATGCTGCTTATAAAATGCTTGACCTATCTGTCACCAAACAGGCAACAGTATTGTCCTATATGGATGTATTTCTTTATCTCGGTGTAATATTTTTAATATGTATTCCGTTTATCTTATTTATAAAAGAAAGAAAGAGTAAAGAAAAAATAGATTTGAGTGAAGCCATGCACTAAATTTTAATTAAAACCTTCGGATTTTCCGGAGGTTTTTTTATGTAGAGGAAGACTTTAATTTTCGGTTTCAAAAGCTTCCATCTTCCAGTCTCCCGCGTCCCACCTTTTAAAATATCATTTCTTTTGTTAAAATAAAATCACTTATTGGAGAATTTATTTATTTTTTTTAGCTTTACAGTACCAAATGAAAAAATATGAATACATTCCCTCACCTCAAGAATTCCTCTTCAGGAGGTAAAATCCGGAGCACTATCTCCTGATGTATACTAACCTGTTTTCTCACATCCTTATGAAGTTTTGATGTCTTTTGCAATAGAGACCATGTTTTTTGCTTTTGAGAAGTTGAAGATGTGACGGATTAGATATGATATACTTTTAATACGATGGATTTATACTCACAAAATCTTTTTTACTATAATGTATCCCATATTCACTGACTAATAACCTTAAAAACTTAATGTATATATGAACCAGATACAATTGCCAGAAACTTTTATGGCATTATCAGATTTCAGGAAAAATGATGTTTACCATTCTGAAATGGATCAGGACCAGATCATCTCAGATTTTTTTCCTGCAACTTTTACAGAATTAACCCAACGCCTTTCAGACATTACAGGAGCCTTTTATGGCGGATTATTGAAACAGGCAGGTAAACTTTATGGAGAAGAAGCAGTGAATGAACTTTCCACGTCCTTTATGTATGATCTTGGATCCCGAATGACTTTAAGAAATTTTGAAACCAAATCTAATTTGCAGCCAGGAATTCCGGCAGCAGCAAAAATCTTGATAGGTGCAATCTTTACATCCAGTCCCGAATATAATTTTGATTTCAAAGAATTAAATGACCACAGAGTTGAACTACTGGTTAAAGGAGTAGACCGTTACCACAAAATCGCACAAAGTCTCCATATCGCAGGACTGCTGAAGTGGCCGGTTATAGAACCTTTTATACAGGGAGTATGCGATACTATGGGACTGGATGTTTTATTTGAAATGAAAATTCTGAAACTTGATCCGGACAGCTCTTGTACGTATGAGGTGATTGTAGAGAAGAAATAGTTTTAGATATCAGATCAGAGATCATATTGCTAAACAGCTATTATTCTTGCGAATATCAATATCAAAAGGAGCGGGCTTTAGCCCGCTCTCATTATAAAATCTATTCATCTGGCTTTAGCCAAAATCTAAAAACATTCAAAATATCCTGTTTGAAAGACTAAAAAACAGATTTGAAGCTCCATAAACTAATAACACGATCCCCGTATCACGTTCCCCCGAATCATTTCTAATCTTATGCACCTACTTTATGCTTCCCGTCCATTCAATCCCGCTGATGTCAATCAGTTTTAAAGTATGAACCGCGTCTTTTTGAAGAATATCATCAATCTTAATATTAAGATCTGCTTTAGCTCCCAATGGAATAACAAGACTGTGTTTTCCAGGTTTCACTTTGGCTACATAATGATTTTGAATATGGTCTTTGGAAAATTTTGAAAGCTCCTTATGATCGATTTCTTTTAAAATATTTCCGTTTTTATCCAGAATATGAATCCCTATGAGGAAAGAACCATATACATCAGCTCCTTCTGTTCTGTAAACCTCAAATTTTAAATCCAAATTATTAAGGGAAATATTGGAAATTTCAAGCTTAGGTTTTACAGACTTGTTATGCAGCGTTCCCCAAACACCACCATGGAAATATTGATTGGTATAAAGAGTAAGCCCAAAAATTAAGAGAGAACCTGCGAGTACAAAAACCTTTGGCCGGGAAATAGGCAGCATTCCGGAACCCAGCCACTGAAACCATTTTGATCGGGTAAAAGCTTTATCTTTCTTTATCAAATAACTATCCAGAGAATAGGAGCCACTTCCTGAAAGAAACAAGACGAAACCTCCTGCAACTCCCAGAACACCAATTTGCCATTCATCTAAACAGGTTGTTCCCAACCAGCCTGAACCTAGAAGAATACCCAGAGCAAGACTAAAAATTCCTATGCTCATTAGACGGGTAAAGAGCCCAAGAATGATAAATAATCCTACGATGGCTTCAATAATCGTAAAAATCATCATGGACCTCTGCAAAGCATCCGGATGTGTAACCAGATATTCTATAATGGGTTTAATGCCTAAAGCATTGGGTAAAAAATGGTTGAATTTTTCACCGATGTATCCTTTTTCATCAGGAATAAGCTTGTTTTCAAGGATAAGTCTGCGCCAGAAGGCTGAAAAGTAAGTCCATCCGATCACCATTCGAAGGGATAAAGTATATAATCCGGCCAGATCATAAGACTGGCTGTTTGTAGTATGTTTCATTGAAGTTATATTGTGTATTGTAAAAAACTGATTGTTCTGGATTAAAAAGTTTTAAACCAGATTTAATTTCAGTCTTTTAAATAAAATATACTTCGGCGGGCTGTTTCCTGTAGTACGGCCTGAGTATGTATTGAAATTAAGATTTTCTTCCCCTGTATTTTTTGAACTTACATTAAAATTCAGAAAAGATCCTTTTTGCTTAATCCTAGCATAGGTTTTGGAAATGGGAATCTTAGAGGAAGTAGAAGATATATCACAGTTTAAAGAAAGTCCGGATGTTGTTTTTACTTTATTTAAACCGCTGATGTATTGAATGTCAAAAATATCAAGAACATCTCTCTTCACAGAGCATGGCGATAATGAAAACACCAGTATAAGCATCGTAATGATTGCTTTATATGTCCTGATATGGATTCTGGTGTCTGACATTCCTACAAAACTACACTTTATTTTAATTTTAGCTCAATAAATTTTAAAAATTCATCCTGCTGATCTAAAAATAAATAGTGGGAACAATTATCAATAAGATTAAAATTTTTCTCTCCGACAATATTTTTGAGACTGTTAAGCTGTCTTCCTGAGAATATTCCATCATTTTTTCCATACACCGCAAAAATAGGAATGCCCTTTCTTTTGATCTCTTTTAAAATGGATGTATTGTCAAGGTTATTCAAAGGTTCATTCTGGTAGAACTTAATAGGAGAGTTATGGTTTCTGATATTATTTCTATAGAATTCACTAGCTTCATATTTCGTTTTCAGGTTTTTACTTTCCGGAGTAGGATGAGGCATGTTAAAGAAATTAAGTTTACTGGCAATTTCGTAGCATCTTTTTCGGTAAGCAGCAGAATTTTTATCCAGATTTTCTATTTTGGAAATCTCTTGTAGCTGAGCAACATCATTTTTAAAATGTTCTTTGGCTTGTTTTAAAATATGATTGTAGGTTTCCTGTTGGGTGAATAATGCCCCTGCAAGGGTAAGGGTCTGCACCTTTTCCGGAAACTGATTAGTAAACAAAGTACCTATCACTCCTCCAAAACTATGGGCAAGAATATGTGCTTTTTTAATATGATAAGTGTTGTAAAGCTGATTCAGGTCTTCAAAACTTTCTTTGAAGGTCATGGTAGCATTTTCATCTTTGGAACGTCCTTCACCACGTCTGTCATATACAACTACATAAAACCCTTTATCTGCCAGTTTCTGAGCTGTAGTTCCTTCAAATAAAGTAGCATTCCCGCTGGGACCACCATGAACAAAAACAACAGCAGGATTCTGCTGGCTTCCATACGCTTTCGAGTAAATGTCCTGAGCAATTAAGTATGAGGAAAGTAAAAGGAATAAAAGTGATTTCATGGCTAATATTTGGAGCTGCTAATCTAGTTAATATTTTTGAGGTATTGGAAAGAGCTTTTTATGGGGAATGTTGTAAACCACCCCGTCAAAAATTCTTTGAATTTTCGCCACCTCCGGAGAAGGGAAATTTTCACATCTTCAATTGTGATTTTACGGGTAATTTGGAAAACAGTTTATTAATTAAATAGATTTTTAGAGGTAATTTCAAATTTGTTTAACTTCCATCTTCCAGCCTCCATCTTCCTTTCTCAAAAAAATAAATCCTACTGACTAACAGTTGTCATAATCCTGTCTTATCTTTACCCCATTAAACCAAAACAGATACTTTAATGAGTTATTGCTTAGCCATAGACGGAATGCAGCCTGAGAGCAGAAAAGAATTGCATAAAAACTATCATGATCACTATTATGGGTTTCCGATTCATGATGATAATGAACTGTTTGGAAGGCTTATTCTGGAGATCAATCAGGCCGGTTTAAGTTGGGAAACCGTTTTAAAGAAAGAAGAAAGTTTCAGAAAAGCTTATGATAACTTTGACATTAAAAAAATAGCAGCTTACACAGAAGAAGACCGTGAAAGACTTTTAAGTGACAGTGGGATTATCCGAAATAAACTCAAGGTGAATGCAGCTATTGAAAATGCAAAAACAATCATTGAGCTGCAAAAAGATTTCGGTTCTTTTGAAAAATGGATAGAGCATCATCATCCTAAACCATTAGCGGAATGGATGAAATTGTTCAAAAAAACCTTCAAATTTACAGGTGGTGAGATTGTGAATGAGTTTTTGATGAGCACCGGTTATCTGAAGGGAGCCCATCATGAAACCTGCCCGATTCATGCAAAAGTATTGGATCAAAAACCTTTGTGGAGAGAAATAGAAAAGAATTAAAACCTTCTTTATTCAGATATAAAACCGTGAAAGTCACAAAAGAATTTAGAATATACTTTTGTGACTTTTTGCAGTTTAAAAATATTATTCTTTGCTGTTGTTTTCTTTTTGAACAAGTGATTGATGCTCTATTCCCCATTTCTCAAACTCAAGAATAATCGTTTTCAGTTTATAACCTATTTCCGTTAATTCATATTCAACCCGTGGCGGGACTTCAGCATATACTGTTCTGGTAATAATCTTGTCTTCCTCCAGCCTGCGAAGCTGAAGGGTAAGCATACGCTCTGTAATGTTCTGAAGCCGTTTCTTTAGTTCACTAAATCTCATTTTCCCATTGATAAGATAGCAACAGATGGCGAGTGCCCATTGCCCACCGATGATATTGGATGTATAGACTTCCGGACATTCGTCTGAAAGCGCTTTTTTATTAGCGAAATTAGTTGAGGTTTCCTTTATTTTAGTCATTACTTACATTTTTTATAGTACCCTACAATTGGTTGCTAATGTACGAAATGTATGTTGCTTATCGTAATTTTGCGATAGAAATTTAAATAGAATGAAGACCTTAATTATTGTTACACATCCTGAAATTGAAAAATCTGTCATCAATAAAAGATGGATTGAAGAATTGGAAAAATATCCTGAAAAATATACAGTTCATCAATTATACAAAGCGTATCCCGATGGTAAAATTAATGTAGCCAAAGAACAGGAACTGATGGAATCTTATGATAAAATTGTATTCCAGTTTCCCTTTTATTGGTTCAGCAGCCCACCACTTTTGAAACAATGGCTGGATGAGGTGGTTTTATATGGTTGGGCCTATGGAAGCAACAGCGGCTATAAGCTGTCAGGAAAGAAAATGTCATTAGCGGTTACTGCGGGAATTGATGAAGACGGATATAGCGCAACCGGAGAATACAAATACACTATGAAGGAACTGTTCCGTCCTTATGAACTAACCTTTGATTATATTAAAGCACAATATGAAGAACCCTTCGTTTATTATGGAATAGAAAGAGATTCTTCTGATGAATGGATTGAGAAAAGTGTTCCAACGTATCTTGATTTTTTGGATAATTTATAAAAATAATGGGAATCTATTTGGAGTTTTTTTCAGATAGATTCCTATTCTGGCTAAAAAATGTATTTCTAAATTGATTTCATTCTCAATTTATATACTTTTCATTGAATTTTTGTAGTTCTATTGCCTGTTCCTGAAAATAGTCTTTAAATTTATCTGAAAGATCTTGATCCTTAAATTTTACAATCGTATATCCACTATCAAAAGCAGTAATTTCTAACATGCTTTCCCGAACGAAGATATGATTAGGTTCCCAAACTCTGGAATCATCAGCATATAAAGTAGAAATTAATGTAACATCAGGTTCTGTATTACCTGGTATGGCAGCCATTATACCCCAAATAATTTGGGTTCTGCTATTATAAATCTGTTCAAACTGCTGATGATCTAAAATAAAAAAATCTTGCTCAAAGCTAATAGGGATATCAGAATCGGATAAAAAATAAAGATCAGATATATTCCAGTTGTAACTTGTGAGGTCATTCCAAATTGGTTTTAATATCTCATGAAGATTTGTATGGAATTTCACTGTTTTTGTACTTCTGATAACCCAGTTCATTCTATTTACTATTTAAAACCCTATTGATTCTCTTTTCAGCCTCTTCTTTTGTAATTCCATTGTAAAAATCACTTACAAAAGGATGTTCATAACTTTGATGTGGAAAAACAAATGGACGTCCAATAGAATTGTCAACAACCACTGTGGTAGGAACACTTTCCTGATAATCATAATCAGGTAAGTAAGTGGAAAGCCATCCGAAATACTCTGCTTTAAATTCTTTATTGTCGTAATTTTCTACATATTCATTGAAGTTCTTTTCACTTAAAGAAACCCAGATTCCATATTCTACATCTCTGCAGTCATCAGTAACCTCTTGTACTAAAACAGTCCGGATAAATCTATGAGTGTCTTCAGGAGTTTTAACTACACAAAGATCCGAGGTAAGTTCAGCGTCTTTTAGCTCTTCCTCAGATAAGCAGGAATAAAAATATGGGAAATTATAGGCTAATGCAGGCCAGTCTTCTTTTTCTTCACCGCAGCATTCACAGATGTATTTCATGATTGATTTTGCTTTTCAGCTAAAATACTCAAAAATCCTTATCCCACCGTAGGCGTATCTTTTTCTTTCAGTATTTTTTTCTCCTTCATGGTAAGCATCATACGTTCATACTTATATTTCTCCCAATCAAATTGGTTCAGAAAGTCAAGGGCAGCCTGAAAGCCTCTGTTGAAAAGGTCTTCTTTCTCTTCTTTTTTCATAAAGAAATTGAGCCAGCTGCTGGCCCCACAGTTAACGGTTTGTATGCTGTACAGGCGATAGAAACTATGTTTGGTAAGAAAAACTTTGTCATTAAATCCCTGTAGAGTACTGATGATATTTCCTGCATAACTGAAAGGAGTATTAAGGATTTCCTCACTGGTTTTTCCTTTTTCAGAAAGAAGATCAGAGTCATTGGTCAGCTGCACCCCAAAAAGAGGCATTCTCGGGTAAAAAACGTCATCCGCATGAAACAGATCAATTGGGAAATTGGAAATACTGCCACCATCAATGAAAACTCCGACAGGATTAATGTCTTCCTTTTTGGTATTCATCCAGAATTTCCAGGCATATTTAACAGAATCTTCATCCTTATTAATTCTCTTCTGAAAAGGTTCAAAGAAAAAAGGAACAGACATAGAGGCTCTTACAAACTCTGCCGGGCTGATGTGCTTCAGTTCCTCTTCAGACCAGTATAAATTGGCCATAGTAGGTAATTCTACCTTTATTTTAGCATTGATGTCTGTAGTAATCACAACATATTCAGACCGGAGAAGGTAAAATGGGTTGTTTTTATAATAATCGTTATTAACGGCGCTGTCATAATAGATTTTATACCTTGTCAGGTCGATATGTTCCAGATTTTTAGTCCTTATTTTTTCAATACCTGCTAAAGTGATGTTATAATATTCCTGCCCGTTTCCATAGCGGTAGTTGAGGTTCAGATCCCACTCCTTTTGTACAAATTTATCATTAAGATGGGCTACTGTTTTGATTCCAAAATTATCGAGGGCAGTTTTCATGGTATTCAGGAAAACATTTCCGGGATTAAGCCCGCTGTTTTCTTTTCTGAAGTTGTTGTATAATTTTTTGATACAGAGAAAAAGGATAATCGCTGGAATCAAAGGAATTAAAAACATCAGTTTAGCGCTCAGAATGCTTTCTGAAGGAACTGCAAAAGGAATACTGACAAGAATGATGAATAAAATGGCTGCAATAATAGCATTGATTCTAAAGAAATTCTTATTGTTCAGCATTCCGTGCAGGGTTGTTTTTACATATGTTTTCCCATCCATAAAATCAGCAAAATCCCAGCTGAACAGAATATCTTTGATAAGTTCACTTTTAGGTTCTTCTTTGGTTTTACAGGCTGCGATAAGCATGGTATTAATGGCTCCGGCGCTGGTTCCTGCCACTTTCAAAAAACGGATTCCAAAGATTTCCAATCCATAAAGATAGCCCACCAAGGCGCTTCCCCAGACTCCGCCGCCCTCCTGTACAAATTCTATATACTGATTACCTTCCGCATCCAAAAGATCAGAAAATTCTTTGGCAGAAATGTTCCCGTGTACAGCAACAAGCTTATCCTTAGATGCCTGCGAAAGAGAATTATCTTCCAGAATTTTGTTGAGGTTTTCAGTTTTCATAGTCTCGGGTTTTCTGGTCACAACATTTCGTCATTGCGAACCGAAAGTAAAACAATCTCTAAATTACTATTTATTTGGAAACCATAAGATTGTTTTATAATAAAGATTAATAATGTTCTGGATTTACATCAAGGGCAGAAATCAAAGTCTTTCATAAAGATCGTACCAGATTGGATTCTTGCAGAATACACAGAGTAAGCAGATTTTCACAATCATCCGTGTAATCCGCAAAATCTGTGGGAAATAGAATTCAGCAGTATCCTGTTTACCATTGTCTGCGCCTCACATAGATAAACGTACTCACAACAACCAATGCCATACCTCCTAATGTAAAGTAATAGCCATATTTATGATGAAGCTCAGGCATATTATCAAAATTCATCCCATAAACTCCGGCAATAAAAGTAATCGGTAAGAAGTATACCGAATAGATGGCCAAAACTTTCATCACCTGATTGGCTTTTTGGTCCGAAAGAGCCAGAAACATCGAAATCAGGTTGGTAATCTGAATATTCAGATGATCAAAATCGGCCACTACATCCTTATGTTTATCCTTTAAATCTACAATTTCAGAATCCTGTAGGTTTAATAGTTTAAACTTGTCGATGGCATCCGTAGAAATAACTAAAACCCTTGAATTAAGCCCGGATTTTCTTTTTAGTTTGTACAGTCTTCGGATCTGACTGGTATGATTGGTATTCTTAAGGAAGATCTCATTTTCAATATTATCCATGGTTTCCAGTAAGCTTATGGACTCATCATCAAAGCTTTTCATAATCAATATTGCGATCATTAAGGCTACTTTCTGAGGAGTTACTTCTGCCTGGGTGAGCGTTAGCTTTTTCTTCGTTTCAGAAATACTTCTGGTTTTCATTCTGTGAATGGTGATAATGGTTTTATCCAGAATAAAAATCGCAATTTTTGTACTGATATCACTAATGGTGTTCAGGTTTTTTCTTTCCAGTTCAGTACTTTCACGGAGAAGAAAGAATTTTACATTCCCATCTTCTTCATATTTGGGAAGATGATTGGGATCTATGGTATCTTCCAGAAGAAGATTGTTGATTTCGTATCGTTCATGAAGAAATTTCAGGTCTTCTGCAGTAGGAGCCTCTACATCTACCCATTCGCAGTGGGTGCTTCTGTATATCGTATCAATTGGCATAAAGTAAAAATACTAATATTTTGAAATACTATGTTTTAAATAAGTTTATCTTTGCCAAAATTATAAAACTATATGATTAAAAGTACAATAAAAGGTGTGGGATTTTATGTTCCAGATAACGTTGTTACAAATGATGATTTAGCCAAACTAATGACAACCAATGATGAATGGATTACGGAAAGAACAGGCATCAAGGAAAGAAGACATAGAAAAAACAGAAATGATTCTCAGGAAACTGCAGCTTACTTAGGGTTCAAAGCATCAGAAAAAGCGATTGAGAAAGCAGGTTTAACCGCTAAAGATATTGACTATATTGTGTTTGCCACCCTTTCTCCGGATTATTATTTTCCAGGGTGTGGAGTGTTACTTCAGGATATGCTTGGGTGTGATACCATCGGAGCATTGGATGTGAGAAACCAATGTTCAGGATTTGTATATTCTGTGAGTGTTGCCAACGCTTTTATTAAGTCAGGAATGTATAAGAATATCCTTGTTGTAGGGGCAGAGGTTCATTCTTTCGGATTAGATTTTTCTGATGAAGGAAGAGGGGTTTCTGTTATCTTCGGAGATGGGGCAGGAGCTATTGTACTTTCAGCAACAGAAGATGAAAATGCAGGAGATATATTAGCCGTAAACATGCATTCTGAAGGGAAATATGCAGATGAATTGTGTACACAGTTCCCAGGTTCTAAGTTCGGATGGAGTGACAGAATGAGAAAAGAACCTGAAAATGTAACGAATAAAGAAGTGTATCCTATCATGAACGGAAACTTCGTATTCAAACATGCGGTAACAAGATTCCCGGAAACCATGATGGAAGCTTTAAACAAAGCAGGAAAAACAGTAGAAGATCTTGATATGTTCATTCCACATCAGGCCAATCTGAGAATTGCTCAGTTTGTTCAGCAGAAATTCGGATTGCCGGATGATAAGATCTTTAATAACATTCAGAAATACGGAAATACTACAGCTGCTTCTATTCCCATTGCTTTAAGTGAAGCTATTGAACAGGGAAAAATTAAAAGAGGAGATTTAGTTCTTCTTTCAGCTTTCGGAAGTGGATTTACATGGGGAAGTGTATTGTTTGAATATTAATGTTTTTCAATTATAAGTAAATAAAAGCAGGTGGTTTTCCATCTGCTTTTTTATTTTTAATAATATTATTTTGATTTTATTGAAAAAACAAGAAAAAAAAGACAACTTGTTTTCTTTAATTCGCTAACTTTGAGAAGCTTAATTTATAAAACAAAAGAAAATGAGAAAAGATTTATTACTCGGGACTTTACTGTTCCCCTTATTAGTGTATGCACAAGTAGGTATGAATATTCCGATGCCTGCTGCAACATTAGATGTGACAGCTAAAAACGCTACAGGAACTACCTCTAATGTTGATGGGCTGCTTATTCCGAGAGTTGATCGTGAGAGAGCCCAAAGTATGACCTCGGTTCCGACTTCCACACTAATTTATGTAAACAGTATTGCTACCGGAACACAAACCGGAACTGCTGCCAGCATAGATGCCATAGGATATTATTATTTTGATGGTACAGCGTGGGCGAAACTCAATATGCCTGTTAATATCTATACTTCTAATGGTACCCTTGCAGGAAACAGGATAGTGACAACTGCAGGAAATACGCTTCGTTTTGTGAATGGTGCAAATGATGTTATCATAGGGACTTCAGGTGTTCAGGGAATCGTTTTGGCAACAGGTTCTACAAGAGGAGCATTTCAGGCGACTGGAGGAACAGGTGTTTTAAATATGTTTGTGGATAATGCATCAACTGCTCAGATTACCACATCTGGAAGCAGTACAGGCATGAGTCTAAATACGATTTCTGCAAATCCTATAAACCTGCTTACCAATAATACAAATAGAATGACTGTAACCGGGGCTGGTGATGTAGGGATAAGAACGACAACACCACAAAAAAATCTTCATGTTAATGGTACACTGCAGGTTACCAATGAGATTAATGTGGGAGGTAACGCTACTACGGCGGGAAGTGCGGGTACTTTAGGCCAGATTTTAACCTCGGGCGGAGCCGGCGCTGCCCCATCATGGCAGACGTTAAATACGATAAGCGGAACCATCAACTCTGCTGTTTATGTACAGGGAACCACGGAAGCTAGTGCAACGCAGGGAACTACAATAGACGTGCCAGGAGTTACTTATACCGTTACAGTACCTGCAGGAAGAACGCAGACTCTTTTATTTACAATTTTAGGGTATGCCACTAACTTTCCCAGTGGAGGAGTCAGCTCGCAAGGGGTATTCAGTTTGATACAGGATGGAGTTAAAGTATCTTCAGCCTATACTACTAAAATAGGAGCTGGGGGAGGATTAAATGATCTTCCAACTCCTGTAACTTTTTTAAAATCAATAACCCTTACCTCTGGAACTTATGTTTTTAAGGTACAATATTCGGCATGGTCTGGTTTGGCAAAAGTAAATGTTAATCCAACTACTTATTCCGGATATAATCTTGATCCAGAGTGTATGCTCACCAAAATGCAGATTTTAGTATATAATAACTAAGCATTTATATGAAATAAATAAAAAAACCGCAGAACATTCTGCGGTTTAATTTTATACTTCTGCCTATTATATTAAAGGCTTTTTAACAGTTTCTCAGTATCAGAAGAATCTTGTCCTTCAGCTTTTGCCAGTTCAATGGATTTTTCAGCCCACATTTTTGCATTTTTCTTATCTCCGATCTTATTGTAAAGATTAGCCAGCGTATCTGCATTGGCAAAGCTTTCTTTCTTTTTTACAGATTCCTGCGCCCATGCTACAGCTTTTTCCAAAGAGGTTTTATTACTTATGTTCTCAAAAAAGTTCCAAGCTGCTGAGTTTAATTCATTAGAACCTGCCTTAGAGTAATCTTGATATACTTCTAAAGTCAGTTTTTCAAAAAGCGCAATATCTTTGTTTTTTAAAGCTTTGCTTGCTTTTAGTTTTTTTAATAATTTTTCAGCATTTTCCTTGCTTACCAATTTCTGAGCTTCCGTAATAAAGTATTGATCATTCCAGGTTTTAGTATCAGGATTATAAGCCTTTTTAGTAATTGTACTCATTTGGAAGTTCTGATTAAATTTTTCATACCTGTCATCAGGGAAAAGCTTTACAATCTCTGCTTTTTTATCCTGAAAGATCTTGTATAAAGGACTTTCTGTAGTTTGTATACCAGAAATAAGTAATTGAGCATCCTCTTCGTCCATTGTAGGTTTTACCTGAAAATAACGATTCAGTACTTTTTCAGCAAATTCTGCATCATTATAAATGGTAAGTTCTGCAAGATTTTTTAAAAATGAAGGATCCTTTTCTCCTTTTTCAAATTGTTGCTTTAAAGAAGTAAGTCTTTTGCTTGGGTCGTTGGCATCCATTGCAAACTGAATGAAGTCTTTTTCTTCAACATATCCCAAGGTTCTGTGTATGGCTTCCCCATTTCCGTCAATAAATAAATAGGTCGGGAAAGCTTTTACGTTGTATTTTTTAGCAAGCTCAATACCTTCACCCTTTTCCATGTCAATTTTAGCATTGATGAAATGAGAGTTATAATAATCACCTACATTTTTCAGAGGGAAAATATTTTTCACCATCAGTTTACATGGTCCACACCATGCTGCATAAGCATCTACAAAGATCAGTTTGTTTTCTTTTTTAGCTTTGGCAAGGATAGAGGCAAAGTTACCATCCTCAAATTTGATGCCCTGCGCCCATGCCAATGCACTTATAAATAGAGTAGAAAATATTGCTATCTTTTTCATAAAAAACGTTTTGTTTCCTGCAAATGTAATAAATATGATGACATTTAAGTTATTCACATTGAAAATAATTATTGAAGAACTTTATTTTTAATACAGGTATAGGTGTATATGAAAGAAAACCATCTATTGTTTTAGACTTATTATTAAAATTAATGTAAATGGATATTTTAGTTAAATGATTAAATTTCAGTAGAATATTTTAATTAAAAGTAAAATATTACTAATTTTGTAGAAAACAAAAAGACACCCGTGAGAAAATGATGAATTATTATAAGAATAATAATTTGTTTTTTATGTCTAATAATCTATTGAAACTTTTGTTCTTGCTGGTAACAGCAATCTCCATATCTGCCCAGAAAAAAAACGATTTCGATCAAGCATGCGAAAGGATTTCCTCTATCACAGCTTATAAAGATCTACCCAAAGCAATTAAAACTGCTGATTCTCTTTATTTGTCAGCTCATAAACCACTGGATAAAGTGAAAAGCCTTATGCTTTCCTCTGAACTTTATCATCACGGAGGAGATCTTAAAAAAGCAATTTGTTATAGTGAAAATGCCCATTCTTTAGCTGAGCTGGCTGATGATAAAGAATGGATAGCCCGTGTGTGCAAGTTACTGGCGAAACAATATAGACAGGTAGGGTTATACAAGAGAGCTAAAAAATATATTGCTAAAGGGCTGGAAGCTTCTAGGCAAATTTCTGATTTTCAGGAAAGTAATGAAGCGGAAGGAATGCTGAATCAGGAAATGGCTTTTTATGAAATGGAGCTTGGAAACTATGTAAACGCAATACAATACATTGAATTTTCCCTGAGAAACTTTGAAAAAATAAACAGTCAGAGTGAGGATAGAACCCAGGCGGTTTCTTATCAATTGTTGGGAGATGTTTATTTTAAGCTTAATGATTACAGTGTTTCTGAAGATTATTATAGAAAAGCAGAGAGTTTGTTAAAAACCGGAAGCTGTACTCTTGGATTAATTTATAACGGACTGGGAGGAATTCGTGTAAAACAAAAGAACTGGAAAGATGCTGAAGTATACCTGAAAAAGGCTGAAAATATTGCTGATACTTCCCGAAGTCTGAAATTGAAGAAAGCTGTTTATTCCAATATCAATGACTATTATGAAGGGATAGGAGACAATTTTAAAGCATCTTTATATGCCGTAAAATATATGAGGGCCTATGACAGTATTGCAGCCCGTAATCAAGGGTTTTCCGGAAAAACTAAGGACATAGTAACTAAAACGCACAAAGGAAACGGCCAAATGAATGTAGCAAAAAATGCTGCTATTGTTATTTTGTTTGTTTCACTGGTAGGTTTAATCATCTTTTTCAAAACAAGACAGAAAAGACAGTTTACAAAACTGAGAAATATAATAAGAACTCAAATGAATGTGGCTAACGGCTACAAAGGATCTTTGGTAAGACAACCTGTTAATTCTGAATTTTCAAATATATCTGTAGAAGAAATAGATGAGAAAGATTCTGAAGAAGACCGAAAGAGAACTGATTCTTTAATGACTTCCGAAACTGAAACTAAACTGCTTGAACTTCTTGACGAGTTTGAAAAAGGTGATCTTTATAACAATAAGGGAATGTCTCTTTCATTTTTAGCAGGTGAGCTGAATACCAATACCAAGTATCTTTCTTATGTTATCAATCAGCATAAAAGTTCAGACTTTAAAACTTATGTCAACCGGCTAAGAATCAATTATATTGTAGATAAACTTATTAATGATGAGAAGTACAGACAATATAAGATCAGTATTTTGGCTGATGAATGTGGGTTCTCTTCACACAGTAAATTTGCAGCAGTATTCAAAGCGGTTACAGATTTCTCCCCATCAGCCTATATTAAACATCTTGATGCTGAAAATCAGTTGGATAAAAATGTTCATTTTCATGAAAACGGTTAAAGAGATATAGCTTTTCACATTCTGTCTTGCTATTTTCATGAAAATGGATAACCTATTGTTTTTTGTAAGACCGCTCGTGACATATCTTTGCGACTGTGTTACGGGAATGACTACAATTATATTACATCTTATCTATTTTATTTTCGAAGGAATTATCCTTTTTCTGAAATAAAATAGGACTCCCCACAACAAGCCAAACCATGAAACTTTAGATATGGAACGCGTGTATATTTTGTTTTTCATGAAATAATCACGGTTCCTCTTTTCGTCTATGAAAGAGAATATTCTGATTAGAATATAATTATACAATATAATCGGGGTTGATTGCCCGGTTTTTTTCAGTCAAGTTTTTTTAAGTGCAAATCCACAGAATATCTGTGGATTTGCGATTTTATTTAGTCTTGGTACTATCGGTTTTTACTTTTGAAGTAGTCGGAGTTACTGGCGCCGGCTCAGAATTAGCCACGGCAGAATCACCCATTCTGTTTCTTAAGGAATCTTTGTTGTGTGCATCCTTAAATTCTTCTCTTTTTTCTTTATTTTGGGCACAGCTTCCAAGGAAAAGAAGTCCAAGAATTGCTCCTAGCCATAATTTTCTCATAATACTTTGTTTGATGTTAATCAAATATAATGATTTTATGAAAGATAAAAGATAAAAGATAAAAGATAAAAGATAAAAGATAAAAGATAAAAGATAAAAGATAAAAGATCTTGTCGTTAAACAACTATTATTTATATAAATATTCACACGGATATCAACATCAATAGGGGCGGGCTTTAGCTAAAACCTAAAATTTTCCATTCAATAACTAAATGACTTTAGGTTTTAACTCTAATCAAAAAAATCTGCAGTGCTTTCAACTGCAGATTTTCCATTTTAAATTAAACGTATATAATATTATTTGGCAGGAGATGTTGCCATAGAATCCTTTTTCACCTTAATGGTATCCGGATTCATCATTTTTGTAGTCATTGTATCTTTGGTAATGGGGGATGCAGCCTTTGCATTAGCTGAATCACTATTACTTGTAGACATAGATGACTCCTTGGTTCCACAGCTCACTGCAAAAAATCCTATGCCGATGGCTGTTAGCAATAACTTTTTCATACAATTTTATTTTGGGGTGTACAGATGAAAAAACAACTATTATTCCTAACAAGGGTAGGGAAGTCGTAAAATATAGGTAAAGTTTGTTAAAAGATGTTAGGTAAGGTAGAGTGGGAGGGTTTGAGAGTATTAGAGTATTAGAGTATTAGAGTATTAGAGTGGGCGCAAACTAAAGTTCTTTTTATGACTATAATTAACCTTAAACCTTATCATTTATCATCAATCACTTATCATTCATAAAAAAGCCCCGAAACCGAAATTCCGAGGCTATATTGAAAGAAAAGGCAACCATTACTGATTACCTATTACTCATTATTGATGATTATCCTAAGTATGGATATTTGTAGTCTTTTGGAGAAACAAAAGTTTCTTTCACACTTCTTACGGACGTCCATCTAAGAAGATTCATTTTAGAACCAGCTTTATCGTTAGTTCCTGAAGCTCTACCACCACCAAAAGGCTGTTGTCCTACCACGGCACCTGTTGGCTTGTCGTTGATATAGAAGTTACCCGATGCATTTTCTAAAGCTTTATAAGCCTCAGCGATTGCATAACGATCTTGAGAGAATACAGAACCTGTTAATGAATAAGGAGAAGAAGAATCAACTATTTTAAGAGTTTCTTTCCAGTCCTGATCTTCATAAACAAATACAGATAAGATTGGTCCGAAGATCTCTTCTACCATACTTTCGTATTGAGGGTTTGTAGTTTCAATTACAGTTGGGTGTACGAACCATCCTTTAGAATCATCACAAGTACCACCAATTGCTACAGTAGCTTCAGAAGATTCGTTGGCTCTTGTAATGTATCCTTTACATTTTTCGAAAGAATTTTTGTCGATTACAGCATTTACGAAGTTAGAGGTATCCTCTGGAGAACCAATCTTGATGGTAGCCATCTGAGCTTCCATTACTTTTTTCACATCAGCCCAAAGAGATTTAGGAACATACGCTCTTGAAGCCGCAGAACATTTTTGTCCTTGGTATTCGAAAGCACCTCTTACTAAAGCAGTAGCTACTGCTTCTACATTCGCAGAAGGGTGAGCAATAACAAAATCCTTACCTCCCGTTTCTCCAACGATTCTTGGATAGGTTCTATAGTTGTGGATGTTATCACCGATCATTTTCCACATTCCCTGGAATACTTTTGTAGAACCAGTAAAGTGAAGACCTGCAAAATCTTTGTGAGCCAATACCTTCTCAGCAGTTTCTTTACCATCTGTAAAGATCATGTTGATAACCCCAGCAGGAAGACCAGCCTCAATTAATACATCCATGATTACTTTTGCAGAATAAACCTGCTTATCAGAAGGCTTCCATACTACAACGTTTCCTAGCATTGCCATACAAGTAGGAAGGTTTCCTGAAATTGCTGTAAAGTTGAATGGAGTTACTGCAAAGCAGAATCCTTCTAATGGTCTGTACTCTACACGGTTCCAGATTCCGTTGTCAGAAATCGGTTGCTCAGAATACATTTCTGTCATGAACTCTACGTTGAATCTTAAGAAGTCAATGAACTCACAAGCAGAGTCAATTTCAGCTTGGTGTACGTTTTTAGACTGTCCGATCATTGTAGCCGCATTAATTACATCTCTGTAAGGACCTGCCAATAGATCAGCTGCCTTTAAGAAAATCGCTGCACGTTGTTCCCAACCTAGTTCATTCCATGCTTGTTTAGCTGCCAATGCCGCGTTGATAGCGTCATCCACATGCTGCATACCACCTTGGTAATAAAATCCGAAGTCGTGAGCATGATCCTGAGGAGACTGAAGCTGAACTTTCGTATCGGTTTTTACTTCCTTTCCATTGATAATCATTGGAATTTCTATCTTCTCAGCCCACATTTTTTTATAAGTGTCGATAAGGCTTTTAACTTCCGGAGATCCCGGTTCATAAGAATTTACCGGTTCATTTACCGCTAATGGTACTTGCGAAATTGCTTTTGACATATTACGTTTTATTATTTTTATTAAATTAAATAAGTATGTGTATACAAATTTACGATAATTATAAGGAAAGAAAAAAATCTCATCTGTTTTTATGAAATAAACCTAATTACCCGATAATTGTTAATATATACCATTTTTTAAGCGTTATTTTTAAAAAATATTTAATGTATTTATTCAATCCTTTATATAGAAGGAAAATAGGTAATGATTTGTTGTAATTATAAGAATGGGGACAATAAAATGTTTGTCATAGTTTGTTGTCTATGTTTAAGTGTTGTAAATGAGAGATTTATAGATGAATGTTAAATTTGTATAAAATTGTGTTTGTTGCGATTTTGAACATTTTAAATAATCTTTTTGATAGCCTGTTTTTTAATATTGCTCTAATTTTACACCATTATTAATCAGGTATGAAAAAAAGAGTCATATTTTTCTCTTTTGTATTGTTTTTCTCAGCTTTATGTGCAGGTCTTTTAGCACATAAAGGGAAGACTCAACCGTACTCTGATCTTTTATCGAAAATTCATCTTCTTCAACAGAAATCGGATCAGCAGACCCAGCCTGAAATCTATAGTTTTTCAGATGCGCAGGATATACAGGATTCCAATGACTGGGAGAAAGTAAAATTTGATTATTCAGTACTTGCGCAGCAGTGGTTACATTATTTCTTTGCAGGGTATACGTATAATACCCGGGTTGCGGCTGTTCAAAACCGAATTTATATTATAGCACCAAGGTACATTCTGTATCATGCCCTGCAGATAGCGGGTTGCTAATCTTGTTTTTACAATTTGAATGATTCAGTATGGTTTGTGTTTTTATAATACAGATCCGTAAGTATCATTTCCCCTTTTTACATTTTTTTGAACATTTCTATTTGCCTTTTTCAGAAAGGTGAACAGGATATTGTTTGTCCAATTTTAAATAAAAAATATTATGCACTTAACACCGAGAGAAACGGAGAAGCTTATGCTATTTCTGGCAGGCGAACTCGCTCTAAAAAGAAAGGCTAGAGGCCTTAAATTAAACTATCCAGAATCTATAGCATTAATCAGTCATTTTTTGCTTGAAGGAGCAAGAGACGGGAAAAAAGTAGCTGAACTGATGCAGGAAGGCGCTAATCTTTTGACCAAAGATGATGTGATGCCCGGCGTGGCAGAAATGATCCACGATGTTCAGATTGAAGCTACATTCCCTGATGGAACCAAGCTGGTAACCGTACACAATCCAATCCGTTAATCCCTATTTTATCATGATACCAGGAGAAATTTTTGTAAAAGAAGGCACTATTATCTGTAACGAAGGCAGAGAAACTGTCAAAATAAAAGTGACCAACACAGGAGACCGTCCTATTCAGGTAGGTTCACACTTCCACTTTTTCGAAGTTAATAAGGCAATGAGTTTTGACCGTGAAAAAGCTTTCGGAAAGAGACTGAATATTGTAGCAAGTACTGCAGTGCGCTTCGAACCGGGAGAAGAAAAAGAAGTAGAGTTGGTAGAAATAGGAGGAACCAAAAAAGCAATGGGCTTCAATAACCTTGTTGATGGACAGGTAGATTCTGAAGATCAGAAAAAAGCAAGCCTTGCAAAAGTTGAAGAATTAAACTTTAAAAATTACTAAAATGAGCTTACCCATAGACAGAAAGCAATACGCCAATATATTAGGACCTACAGCCGGAGATAAAATCAGACTGGGAGACACTGAAATTATTATTGAAATCGAAAAAGATTTCACCTATTACGGAGACGAAGCTGTTTTCGGAGGTGGAAAAACCGTACGTGACGGGATGGGTCAGAACGTAACTGCCAAAAGAGACGAAGGCGTTCTTGACCTTTGTATCACTGGAGCCGTAATCATCGATCACTGGGGAATTGTAAAAGGAGATATCGGGATTAAAGACGGTAAAATCGTAGGAATCGGAAAAGCAGGTAACCCAGACACAATGGATGGTGTAAGTCCTAACATGATTATTGGTGCTTCTACTGAAGTTCACGGTGGAAAAGGATACATCGTAACTGCCGGAGGGATTGATACCCATATTCACTACATCTGTCCACAGCAGATTGAAACCTCATTATACAGTGGAATTACTACTATGATTGGAGGCGGTACAGGTCCTAATGACGGAACAAATGCTACAACGGTAACTCCAGGGAAATTCAATATGCAGAAGATGCTTGAAGCAGCAGAAGAATATCCAATGAACTTAGGGTTCTTCGGAAAAGGAAACTGTTCAGCAGAAGAGCCTATCGAAGAGCAGGTAGAAGCCGGTGCGTTAGGAGTGAAAATTCATGAAGACTGGGGAGCAACGCCTGCAACCATTGATGCCGCTTTAAAAGTAGCAGATAAATATGATGTTCAGGTGGCTATCCATACCGATACCCTAAATGAAGGAGGTTTCTTAGAAGACACCATGAGAGCGATCAATGGAAGAGTGATTCACACATTCCACACGGAAGGAGCAGGTGGAGGCCACGCACCGGATATCATCAAAGCAGCAATGTATCCCAATGTATTGCCGGCTTCTACCAACCCAACACGTCCTTACACCATCAATACAATCGATGAGCATTTAGATATGTTGATGGTGTGTCACCATTTAAGCAAAAACATCCCTGAAGACGTTGCATTCGCAGATTCGCGTATCCGCCCAGAAACCATTGCGGCAGAAGATATCCTTCATGATATGGGCGTTTTCAGTATCATGAGTTCGGACTCTCAGGCCATGGGTAGACCGGGAGAAGTGATCACAAGAACCTGGCAGACAGCAAGTAAAATGAAGGAGCAAAGAGGGGATTTAGCGGAAGATAAGGATAGCGGAAACGATAACTACCGTGCCAAAAGATATGTAGCTAAATACACCATTAACCCGGCCATTGCCCACGGTATTTCAGAATACGTTGGATCTCTTGAAGAAGGGAAATTGGCGGATTTGGTGATCTGGAAACCAGCATTATTCGGAGTGAAGCCTGAAATGATCGTAAAAGGAGGATTCGTTATCGCAGCTAAAATGGGAGACCCGAATGCTTCTATTCCAACACCACAGCCCATTATCTACAGAAATATGTTTGGAGCTCACGGAAAAGCTAAGTATGGTATTTGTGCAAATTTTGTTTCTCAAATTTCTATTGATAATGGAACAATAGCTTCTTACGGCTTAGAAAAAATGATTCTTCCGGTGAAAAACTGTAGAAATATTTCTAAAAAAGACCTTATCCATAATGATAAGATCCCTTTAATTGAAGTGAATCCTGAAAACTATAAGGTAACGGTAGATGGTGAATACATCACTTGTGAACCGGCAGAAAAACTTCCTTTAACACAGTTGTATTACTTGTTCTAAGGTAAATCTTAAAGGAGAGTGTCTGGAAACTAAAACTATTTGGCTTTTGTCATTCTGAACACAGACTGAAGGTCTGCGAACGAAGTTCTGAAATGTAGTGAAGAATCTCAATGGGATTATCAAGGAGATCCTTCCTTCGTCAGAATGACATTTTCAGACACTCTCTTTATTTAAAGCTTATCCCAATAGAATGTAAAACAATTATAGAACAAAGTTTAGAATGAAATATTTAAATAAAACAGTTTTTTCTCTTGCTGTAGCCGGAATCTCTTTGTTTTCAGGCAATGTAAGTGCTCAGTTTTTAGGAGGGCACAGGCTGAAGAGCGATGAAGACGGACCGAAAGGGCAATTTATGGTGTATGGTTCATTGGATTACTCAAAGGTTACTACACCAACAAACAGTAGCAGTACCATTTCCAGTGCACCATTAGGAGTAGGATATTTTATCAATAATAATGATCTTATTGGAGTTAATTATGCTTACTCTCAAAACTCTGTGAATCATAATGTTGTATACAAGCAGAATGAGGCCGGAATTTGGTATAGCCCATCATTAATGCTTGGAAAGTACTTTGTCCTGATCGGGCAGATCGATGCTCATTATGTTTGGGGGCAGCAGCAGGCAACAACGGCTGATGCCATGCAGAATTTTAATGGGTTCCGTCTTCGTGCTTATCCTTTGATCGGAATTTTATTAGGAGGAGGCTGGGCTCTGAAATTCAAGTTTGCAGAACTTTCAATGCTTCAGACTAAAACAAAAGAAGAAGGCTGGACAAAAAGCTATGTAGCAGGAATCAGTGGTTCAACATTCGGGGTTGGTATTTCTAAAAACTTTGACTTCAGAAAAAAATCGGCTAAAAATGATCATTAATAAAACCATAGGCAATCTCAACGAAAATCCTACAGAAAAGAATATTGATTATCTGGATCTGGAATGGTTTGAAACTACGAAAAGAATCCAACGTAAAAGAACCAGAAACGGGGTAGATGTTGCCATCAAATTTCTAAAAGAAGGCCAACGTTTGCGCGAAGGAGATATTCTTTTTGAGGATGCAGAAAAAGTAATAGTAATCAATGTTCTGGAAACAGATGCGATTGTAATGGTTCCCGGATCTTTATTGGAAATGGGAACAGTATGCTACGAAATCGGAAATAAACATATTCCGCTTTTTATTCAGGATAATAAAGTACTGCTTCCTTTTGAAATGCCCATGTTCAGATGGCTGGAAGCAAGTGGCTTTAAACCGGAAAAACAATCCGTAAAACTGCTTAATCTCCTAAAATCCAATGTAGAACCTCACGGACATGGAAGTCTTGGTTCCACAATTTTTACCAAAATCTTAAAAATGGCTGCTCCAAAAGATGAATAATACTATGAACATCAATTTTTTATCAGGGCTTCTTCACCTTGCAGATCCCACTCTTCCCATCGGTGGTTATACCCACTCCAATGGGCTTGAAACTTATGTACAGGAAAGGATTGTTCATAATGCAGAGACAGCCAAAGAGTTTGTGCAAAACATGCTTCAGTACAACCTTAAATTCAATGACGGAGCATTTGCGAAACTGGCTTATGAAGCAGCTGAAAAAGGAGATTTAAAGACTCTTTTGAATCTTGACAATGAATGTAATGCCATAAAATGTCCTAAGGAAATCCGTCAGGCCAGCCAGAAATTAGGATTAAGGCTGATTAAAATCTTCAAAAGAAGAGAAAATTTTCCGTTGATGGAAGCATTTGAAAAAGCCATTCAAAACAAGGAGGCAAATTCTCATTACTGTATTGTATTTGGAGTCTATGCTTATTTAATGAGCATTCCTTTATACGAAGCATTATTGGGATTTTATTATACCTCAGTTGCCGGAATGATTACCAATGCTGTAAAGCTGGTACCACTGGGGCAACTGGATGGACAAGACATTCTATTTGCCTTGTATCCGGTTATGGAAAAAACAGTTGGGGAAACCATAGAACTGGACCGAGATATGGTAGGACTTTGTAATACAGCCTTTGACATCCGATGTATGCAGCATGAAAGATTGTATTCAAGACTTTATATGTCATAAAAGGCTAAAGAGATAAAAGGGTAAATAATCAGAATGCAAATATCCTTTGCTGAGTGAAATGCCCTTGCGATCTTAAAAAATCCTCAATCAATCAAAAATCTTAGCGCTCTTGGCGTTAAAACAACAACAAACAAAGTGAAATTTAACAAAATGGAAAACAGAAAATATATAAAAGTAGGAGTAGCAGGCCCTGTAGGATCAGGTAAAACCGCATTATTAGAACGTTTAAGCAGAAAGTTATTCGGGAAATATGATCTTGGAGTTATTACCAATGATATTTATACGAAAGAAGATGCTGAGTTTATGGCTAAAAACAGTCTTCTTCCTCACGACAGAATTATCGGAGTAGAAACAGGAGGCTGTCCTCACACAGCCATTCGTGAAGATGCCAGTATGAACTTGGAAGCTGTAGATGAACTGGCAGCACGTTTCCCTGAAATTGAATTAGTTCTTATTGAAAGTGGAGGTGATAACCTTTCTGCAACCTTCAGCCCGGACCTAGCCGATGTTACCATCTTCATTATTGACGTTGCAGAAGGAGAAAAAATTCCTAGAAAAGGTGGGCCTGGTATTACAAGATCAGATTTACTAATCATCAACAAAATTGACCTTGCCCCTTATGTAGGAGCCAGCCTTGAAGTAATGGAGAATGATGCCAGAAGAATGAGAAAAGGAAATCCTTTTGTTTTCACCAATCTTAAAACAGATGAAGGACTGGATAAAGTGATCGGATGGATTAAAAAATACGCTCTTTTAGAAGAAATTGAAGAACCGAACCTAGTAAGATAAATGGACAGTCGTTTAAAAATTATCGCAGGATTTAAAGGCGGAGAATCATATGTGAAGGATCTTTACGTTTCACTGCCTTTCAGAGTGGTTTCTGTAGGGCAGAGAAAAAGTGATAAGAAACTGTATCAGATGGTGATGAGCTCCTCTCCGGGAATCTTGGATGGAGACCATTATCATTTGGATGTAGCCCTAGAAAAAGGATCTTCTCTTCAACTGCAATCACAGTCATATCAGAGGCTTTTCAATATGAAAGATAAGGCTGTTCAGGAACTGAATGTAACCATGGAGGATGAAACCTCTTTTGCCTACGTTCCTCACCCAATTGTTCCGCATGAAGATTCTAACTTTAAAAGTAAAGCGAATGTTCATATCGGAAAAAACAGCCAGATCATCATCAGTGAAATTATTACCTGCGGAAGAAAGCATTATGGAGAGGTTTTCAAGCTGAGACGTTTCCAGAATCTTATGGAAATCTATCACAATAATAAGTTGGTAGTAAAAGACAATGTGGTGATCCAGCCTGACCTGATCCCGATTAGCAGTATCGGTAATCTGGAACAGTATACCCACCAGGGAACGCTGATCTTTTACAGTACAAAAGAAAATGTAGATAAAAATAGCTTAGTTGAAGAGATTGTTGAAGCTGCAGCTCAGCATATTGAAGAGATGGAAGTAGGGGTGTCTGCTATGGAAGATAATGGTTTTGTAGTAAGAGCTTTAGGACATGGTGGAGAATTGATGTACAATTTCTTTCTTCATGTTCAGGAGATTCTTTGGTCACTAAAGTAAAAAAGGAAAAGCTAAAGCCTTGTCAAGGTTTAAAACCTTGACAAGGCTGGGACGAACACTTTCAGTCGTTTGCTGATTGAGCCGATTAAGCAGGTTCTCTTGCCGAATTTATACTCAATCATCAGCGTAATCTACAAAATCTGCGAGAATAATATTCAATAGAAGCGGGCTTTAGCCCGCGCAAATAAAAAGAAACCTTCCACTGGCTTTAGCCAAAACTTAAAAAAAGGAATTAAAAATAGAAAATGGATAGTACAGTTTGGGCATTACTCTTAAGTGCCGTTTCAATAAGTTTTATACATACCGCCTCAGGGCCGGATCATTATCTGCCCTTCATTGTGATTTCAAAATCTAAAAAATGGAGCGGAATGAAAACCGCAATATTAACAGTCGTTTGCGGTCTTGGGCATGTTCTGAGTTCTCTCATCCTTGGTTTTATTGGTGTGTTTCTAGGCTGGCAGCTGAATAAAATTTCTTGGTTTCAGGATATCAGAGGTAATTTCTCTGGATGGGCATTACTGATCTTTGGTGGAGTTTATCTGGTTTATGGTCTTATTCAGGCGATCAGAAATAAGCCTCACAAACATTTTGATGTGATGGGCGATGATGTTTATGTATATGAACACAATCACAGTGAAGTGGTAATGCCTCAAACAAGAATAAAAGTAACCCCACTCGTCCTTTTTATGATCTTTGTAATGGGACCGAGTGAACCATTAATTCCTTTATTATTCTATTCAGGAGTAAAACATTCTATGTCTGAAATTGCTGTTCTGGTAACGTCATTCACTGTTACTACTGTTTTAACAATGCTGGGAATGGTTCTTTTGGGACGTTACGGCTATTCAACTTTATTCAATACTGAAAAACTGGAAAGATACATGGGGGTAGTGAGCGGTGCTGTCGTGACAGTATGCGGAGTTGGAATGGTCTTCCTGGGATGGTAAACAAGGTACGGGTTGCGGGTTTTGGGGGTTGCGAGTGGAACTATTTAAGGTTATCATCGTTTCACTGATGATTGGTATTTCATTATTCAATAGCGAAACAAAATTGAACATTGACATTCAAAAATCTGCATCTCCAACCTAACTACAATCATTAATATAATAAAAAAACTATGAACGAATTTTTCAAAAAACTACCTTTTTTAGATAATATTTTAAAAGGAATAGGGCAGATTATGCTGCAGGAAAACAGATGGACCGGGCTTTTGTTTTTGATAGGAATCTTTATGGGAAGTTGGCAGTGCGGTGTAGCAGTTTTGCTTTCAACGGCAGCCGGAACCTTTACAGCCATGAAGCTTAAATATGATCAATCTGAAATCAATGCCGGATTATATGGCTTTAGTGCCGCATTGGTAGGGGTAGCATTAGCTTTTCTGTTTGATACAACCTTATTGATTTGGACCCTTATCATTTTAGGCGGAGCATTGGCCGCTGTTATTCAGCATTTCTTTATTCAAAAGAAAATTCCGGTGTTTACCTTTCCTTTCATTATCATTACATGGATATTGGTGTTTGCATTACACCATTTTACCCATATTCCACCATCTGTAATGCTGAGTGCTGAGGTGGTTCCTTCAAAATATGATGATTTCCTTACCTGTACCAATGGTTTTGGTGAAGTTATATTTCAGGGTGGAGTAATTTCAGGGATGATTTTCTTCGTTGCTGTTTTTATCAGTTCACCAATAGCAGCTTTATATGGATTGGTCGCCTCTATTCTTGGTGCCGGATTATCGCAGTTCAATGGAGAACCAATCAAAGAAATTCATATGGGATTATTTGGATTCAATGCTGTTCTTTCAGCTATTGTATTTTCAGGAGTTAAAAAAACAGATGGTTTATGGGTGCTGATCGCGGTTCTTTTAACAATAGCTATTGATGATCTTTTAATCGATAACCACTGTCTGGATGCAGTAGGTGGAGTCTTCACTTTCCCGTTTGTAGCCGGAACGTGGATCACTCTTTTAATTCAAAAGATATTTCTTAAAGCTAAAGAATAGGCTTGGGTTTGAGAATTCTAGAGTTTTTGGGGGGAGAGTAGAGAGAGCAAATGTTTAATGTTTAAAGTTCAAGGTTGTTATTTATTCACTGACAATTCACCAATGACTTGCGAAGCGAAATTGACTATTCATTTTCAAGACTAAAAACTTCCTGTCTCTTATCTCTCATCTAATTTCTAATATAACAAAACAAAAAATGAAAATAACTAAAATAGCAGCTGCTTTTCTTGTCATGGCATTTAGTGGAAAAATGATGGCGCAGGAAACGGAAAAACAGATGTTAATCAAAGATGCCGATGATCAATTTCCAATTGCAGATGTATTGGTAAAATATGGCCACGGAAATAGCCATACTCACACAGGAACAGACGGTACTTTTGCAATTCCTGTCTCATCACTCCCAGATACATTGGTTATCAGTCGTCAGGGCTATGATGAGGCAAAATGGGTTGTTACCAATGAGGGCGATAAAAATAAAGTTGTTTTTTTACAGCATAAACCTTTCCAGATATCAGAAGTCGCCATTAATCACAGTTCTTTTTTATCAGCCATTACTAAAGTGGATCTGAATAAATTCCCTGTTAATTCAGCACAGGATTTATTGAGAAAAGTACCGGGACTGTTTATTGCACAACACGCCGGAGGCGGAAAGGCTGAACAATTATTTTTAAGAGGGTTTGATGCCGATCATGGAACAGATGTAAGCGTGAATGTAGACGGAATGCCTGTGAATATTGTATCTCATGCTCATGGACAGGGATATTCCGATCTTCACTTCGTAATTCCTGAAACGGTAAACAATATCGATTTTGGAAAAGGAGCCTATTATATGGACCGTGGAGACTTCAATACTGCTGGATATGTTGATTTTCAAACCTATAATGGATTGAAAAATAGTATGATTAAACTTGAAGGCGGATCATTCAACTCCAAAAGAATATTGGGAATGTTCAATATTCTGCATGATGATCTGGGAAGAAAAAATGCTTATATCGCTGCTGAATACAATTATACCGACGGACCTTTTGATGTAAAACAGAACTTCAACAGGGTCAATATTTTCGGGAAATACAACCAATGGCTTACCGATAATGACTACTTCAATATTCAGTTCTCAACATTCAATTCCTCGTGGAATGCTTCGGGACAGATTCCGGAACGTGCGGTTGATGAAGGAATCATCGGCAGATGGGGAAGTGTAGATCCTACGGAAGGCGGTAAAACTTCCAGAACTAATTTACAGATGAATTTTAAGCATATTATTTCACCGTCTGAACAAATTGATGCGATGGCTTTTTATTCAAAATATAACTTCAATCTGTATTCTGATTTTACATTTTATTTAAAAGACAAAGATAAAGGAGATGAAATTCAGCAGACTGACGGAAGAAATATCTATGGTGCAGAAGTAAAATATACTAAAAGTTTTTCTTTGCCTAACAGTTCATTAAACTGGGTTTCAGGAATCGGTCTAAGAAATGATGATATCAATACTTTACAATTGAACCATGTTTATCATAGAGATATGTTGCTTGACAAACTTTCTGATGTAAATGGAACAGAAACGAATCTTCATGCCTATTCAGGTTTGGTATGGAAAACCGGAAAGTGGACCATCAACCCGGCAGTAAGAGTAGATCACTTTATCTTTAATATGCATAATCTGCTGGATCCTGAATTACCTGCCGGACAATCAAAAGAAGCAACCAGAGTGAGTCCTAAACTGAATTTCTCCTATGCTCAGAGCGATAATGTAATGTGGTTTCTGAAA
This sequence comes from Chryseobacterium sp. StRB126, assembly GCF_000829375.1. Classification (NCBI taxonomy): domain Bacteria; kingdom Pseudomonadati; phylum Bacteroidota; class Flavobacteriia; order Flavobacteriales; family Weeksellaceae; genus Chryseobacterium; species Chryseobacterium sp. StRB126. Next base: position 4,189,990 of record NZ_AP014624.1, on the reverse strand, counting down.
ACGGGAATGGGGTTTCATTCCAATGATATGAGGGTAGTGGTTACCAATAAAAACGAAAATACTCTTCCTTATTCCATTGGGGCAGATTTCGGAGTAAGATTACATCCATTCAAATCATTGATTATTACACCAACTGTATGGTATATGGATCTTCAGCAGGAATTTGTATATGTAGGAGATGATGCTGTAGTAGAGCCATCCGGAAAATCAAGACGTTTTGGAGCTGATCTGGGAATCCGTTTTCAGCCATTGGAAAACTTCTATCTGAATGCAGATATCAATTATTCTCATGCCAGATTTATAGAAGAAGAAAAAGGACAGGATTATATCCCATTAGCACCGGTAGTTACCAGTACAGGATCTGTAAATTGGGACTTTCTAAATGGCTTTTCTTTAGGACTACAATACCGTTATCTTGGAGAAAGGCCAGCAGTTGAAAACAACAGTATCAAGACGAAGGCTTACTTCGTTAATGATCTGGTATTGTCTTACAACCGTCAGAAATGGGGCGCTAATATTCAGATCAACAACCTGTTCAATGTAAAATGGAATGAAGCCCAGTTTGCCACAGAAACCCAGTTGAAAGGAGAAGCAGAGCCTATTACAGATCTCACCTACACACCGGGAAGTCCGTTTGGAGTAAGAGTGGGAGTGTACTATAAGTTTTAGAGTGAGAAGGCTTTAGAGTCGGAGAATTTGAGAGTTTTAGAGTTGGAGCATAAAGTCATTTTCAAATGAACTCATTCTCAAATTTTCAAATTCTTTGATTTCTTCCTTACAAATTTTGTCTAATTTTAATTAATCATAATATCGGATATGGAAGTATTATCCAATTTTCAGTACAAAAAACTTTTTCTGCCGAATATCACGGAGAAAATATTAGCCAATAATGCGGATATACAGCTTTACCGGATAGAGAATTACCTCAAAGGTATTTTGATGCCGGTGATTCCATACCGCACTACGTTTAACTTTATCATTTTCGTTACTAACGGACACATCAAGCAGTATCTTGAAAATAAAGAATATCATGCTGAAAAAGGTGGCGTCATCTTTATCAAACAGGGAACTATTACCGCTACAGTAGAACTTTCCGATGATGTTGAAGGCTTTTTCCTGGCTTATGAGAATAACATCCTTTCCGAACAGGAATTGCCCAAACATAAGAGCAGTATTTTCTTTATGACGCCTTTCCTGAATCTGGATAGCCTGACTTACGGAACCATTACCCAACTTCTTCCCATTATGGAACAGGAATTATGGCTGAATAATCTGAATATAAATGATGTTGTAGTCACTATGCTTCACCTTATCCTCATCAAAATATTGAGTACAGATTCAGATACCCATCATAAATCTGCTACACGCCCCATGGAACTATCCCTTCAGTTCCGGGATCTATTATTTAAATATCATGTAGTAGAAAAGCGGGTGGCATTCTTTGCCGATAAATTATCTGTAACAGAAAGTTATCTGAATAAATGTGTGAAAAGTGTCACTCAAAAATCTCCAAAACAATGGATCAATGAGATCGATATCAATTACAGTAAAGCGCTATTGCATTCAAGTAAAGATATTGCGGAGATCGCTTATGAATTGAATTTTCATACTGCATCCCATTTTACCCAACTTTTCAAAAAAATTGCCGGAGTTACTCCTAAAGAATACAGAACGCAGTTTTTGAGCAATAGAGTGACCGGGTAGGACTGAAGCTGGAAGTTGGAAGTTCTTGAAGCCTCAAAAATCAATTGTTGGTTCTTTAATCGATTTATATTTTTGAATAATATACATATATCCAATCTTATTGGGTGTCTATTATTTACTCATTTTCTTCCGTCATTGACTACGTCGAATCTTCGATTTCTGATGAAGGAAGAATCTCATATATATTTAACCTGAGTTCGGGATAAGAAATTTCTGTTTTTAGTAAGTAAGGAAGCCTGGAGCCGGGAGAGGGAAGTGAGTTGAGGTCAAAAAAAACACTTACAATCCTGTAATGTATTATTCCTTTAAAGACTGCTTCATCAGATTTTACGGCAACGTCAGAAATTGTAGCTCCGATAGTAACTTCCTGCCTCTCTCTTCCAGCTTCCCTCTTCTATCCTTATATAGCAATACTTTTTACCTTTTTCTGTGCGTGATTCCGTCGGTTTCTGCATCGGTGGTATAAATAAGATGTACCGCCTTTGCAGAAGCTTCCGGATCCTTCATGATTTTAACAATCTTTGATGGCTTAAGGTGAGAAATAATATCCAAGTCTGTATTCTTCTCCATAGGAAATGGTTAGGAGTTTTTACCCTTCGAAAAAATCAGGAAAAGAATCACTACGATTACACATACCAAAATGATTCCCCACCACATTCCGGCCTTAAAGATTGTTTCTACTGCGCTACAATTTGTGAGTGTCAATACACTTAAAATCATTATACTGTAAAAGCTCAATTTTTTCATAAGTGTAGATTTTTCGGTGTCTGTTAAATTCGGAGCTTGTCAGCCTTCCAGTTTTTGATGGATCTTTTGATCTCATCTCCTGAAATATTCTCATGAAGTGCTTTGTACAAAAGCTCCTTAAATTCTTCGTCATATGTAAATCTCAGAGCTGCAATCTGGTCAAACCTTAATTTTTCAACGGTTTCATCAGATCTTCTGTTAAAAATCTCAAAATACCGCTGTCTAAATTCAAGGACGACCATACGGTTCTGAAGTCCCAATGCATAATGCTGTCTGGTCATAAACGCCAGATAAAAAAGCAGAAAAATCACAATTGAAAATAAGATCCAGACCAGCTGGTTCCCGGGATCATCCCAGATTTTATAGATTCCTAAAATCTCCAGTACAATTAATAAAGGGAGATAAATAAAATGATGCGGTGGATAAAATTTTCTGTGGTTATTATAGTTCTGCTGTTTCATAGGTGTAATGTAGCAATAATCTTTCCAAAAGATTATTATTTTAATACAAAAATATATTTTATGATGTGAATTTTACTTTTTTGAATGAAAAAAACAAATGAAACGCAGTAATCTCTACATCAGCTATATGGAAATTTGGAAAAACACAAAGACTCAAGGATTTTATCTGTGATAAAATTTATAAGTTCATAGATCAAGTGAAAATATCCATTTCTTTTTGTCATTCAGAGTAAACCACAGTGTAGCATGGAATCTATATTTACTCCCACAGATTACACAGGTTTACACAGATGTTTCTGCTTAATCTATAAAGTTATTTAAACCTTTAAAAGAAAGAACCGTATACTATGAGCCACTACTTTATTCATAAAATCATTCGTGCATTCGGGGCCATCAAAAGATGTTCTTTGTGCTCTTAATCAAAATTCACAAAAAAATAACATATTATAGGGAAAATAGGGGCTTTATTTGATCCTCTGACTTTAAATTTTTCGTAACTTTCGGTGTTTAAAAATGAAAAGAATGACTTCAAAGGAAAAAGTTGCTGCGCTTCGTGAAGAAATGCAGAAAAATAATGTTGATGCATTTATAGTATATTCTGCAGATCCGCACATGAGTGAGTACCTTCCTGAAGAATGGCAGGAAAGAGCATGGCTGTCAGGATTTTTAGGTTCTGCCGGTTTTGTGGTAGTAACTCAAGACAAAGCAGGTCTTTGGACAGACGGAAGATACTTTACACAAGCTGCTATTGAATTGGACGGTTCAGGAATCGACCTTTTCAAAGACGGAATAGAAGGAACTCCTAATTATATTGATTGGATTGTTTCTGAAATTCCAGCTGGAGGTAAAGTGGCTGTAAATGCTTTAGCCGCTTCTAATGCCAATTGGGAACTACTTTCTCAAAAATTGAATTCAAAAAATATTACCCTTGCTGATATTCCTCTTTTAAAGGAGGTTTGGAAAGAAAGAGGAACGCCATCTGCTCATCCCATCTTTGTACATCCTGTAGAAAGAGCTGGGAAATCTGTAGCAGATAAACTTTCTGCGATCCGTCAGAAAATGGAAGAGCAGGAAGCTACTGTTCATATTATTTCAAGTCTTGATGATGTAGCATGGACTTCCAATCTTAGAGGAAGCGATGTACAGAGCAATCCGGTATTTTTAGGATACATTGTTATCACTAAAAATGATGCAGTGCTATTCACCGGATTAGAAAAACTTGAAGTAGAAGCAAGAAAACAAATGGACGATTCTTTTGTAAAGATGATGCCTTACGAAGAATTTTATAACTACCTGAAAGCATTCAAAAATGAAAAAATATTGGTTTCTCCAAACAGCAACCAGCAGATTTTTGAAACGTTAAAGGCAGACAATCAATTTATCAAAGCTCCGGTACCGGGTAACCTTATGAAAGCTCAGAAAAATGAAACTGAGTTAGAAGGTTTCAGAACCGTAATGGTAAGAGACGGTGTGGCTATGGTAAAATTCCTTTACTGGCTAACCCATAACGCAGGAAAAGAAGCGATGAATGAATATTCCATCGGTGAAAAACTGAGAGGCTTCCGTGCTGAAGGGGAGAATTTTGTGGGAGAAAGTTTTGGTTCCATCGTAGGATATAAGGACAACGGAGCGATCATGCACTATTCTGCGAAGAAAGAAGGAAGTAAAGAAGTTACCAATGAAGAGACAATCCTTGTAGATTCAGGAGGTCAGTATCTTGAAGGAACTACAGACATTACAAGAACTTTTGCATTAGGAATCCCTTCTGAAGAGTTCAAAAGAAATTCTACATTGGTATTGCAGGGACTGATCCGTTTATCAATGGTAAAATTCCCTAAAGGAACAAAAGGAGTACACCTGGATGCCATTGCAAGACTTCCCTTATGGATGGAAGGCAAAGACTTCAACCATGGAACAGGACATGGAGTAGGAAGCTTTATGAACGTTCACGAAGGTCCGCAGAATATCAGAAAAGACTTAAACCCTCAGGATCTTCTTCCTGGAATGGTCTTGTCCAACGAGCCTGGTTACTATCTTGAAGGACATTACGGAATTCGTCATGAGAACCTTATTGCTGTAAAAGAAGCAGAGAAAACAATTCATGGAACATTCTATGAATTTGAAACATTAACGTTCTGCCCGTTCTTTAAAGATACCGTGGTAAAGGAAATTCTTTCAGAAAGTGAAATTGCATGGCTGAATGATTACCATAAAACATGTGAAGAAAAAATAGCTCCTTATTTGGAAGGAGAAGTGAAAGAATGGTTCTTACAACTGGTAAGCCCATTGTAATAAAAACTAAAGTAGATGTTGAAGAATCTTAAACATTGAACTTTAAAATTTATACTACTAAACAAAATAATTGTTAGATCAGCAAAAGTCCTGTAAGTTGTCGCTTGCAGGGCTTTTTATTTATACAACCGTATTTTCACGGATAAAATTCTAGGGATTCTCCTGATGATGGGAATTACTCCTCTATCTATCTTTGTACCAACAAAACATCATTCATATCTTCATATAATAACTTAGTAATTCAAAACGGTAGATCATCCCATCCTGGGATGATTTTTTTTATTGAGTTCGGAATAGGAATGTTTTTTTATGAGGATTTGAAGCTATGAAGTTCATACATAATAAGATATCGTTTTTTTATCATTTTATAAATTGTTTTGTAGTAACCACTAGTAATTATATCCCTAAAAGTAACCTCCAGCTTCATGCTTTCCTCTTCCAGCCATCCAATCTCAACTTCCTAACCCCAAACCTGGTTTTTCAATAAGTTTTATTTATTTTCGCCATATTAAGAAAACCCAGATTAATGGTACATAATTTTTTTCGGAGTTTTGAACTGTTTTCAGAAAATGAGATTGAAGAGTTTTTAAAACTTTTTGAAATCAGGAAAGTCAGTAAGAATGAGTATTTCATACAAGAAGGTGAGAAATGCAGGGAAGTGGCATTTATAAAATCGGGAATCTTTCGTTCCTTTTATCTTGCCGATGACGGAAAAGATATGACCTATTGTTTCAGATTTCCCAATACCATGATGGCTGCCTATTCATCATTTATTTCCGGATGTCTTAGTAAAGAAAATATGCAGGCAATTACGGATTCAGAATTGTTGATCTTGAAAAAGGAAAAAATGGATGTCTTGATCCAGGATGATCACAACTGGACGAAGTTTTTAAAGATGATTGCTGAACAGGAATATCTTGAATTGGAAAATCGGTTTTTTCAGCTTCAGAGAGATAATGCTACCCAGCGTTATGCCACGCTTCTTAAAAACTATCCGGATTATATTCAGAAAATTCCGCTACAGTATCTGGCTTCTTACCTCGGTATTACCCAACGTCATTTAAGCCGTATAAGGAAAGAGATTTCTTTTTAGACATTTGTCCTGTTTATTGGTCTTCCAGCTCTATAATTTTGTCAAAAAAATAGATGGAGTACAATATTCTAATTATCGGCGGAAACGGATTAGTAGGCAAGACAATTGCCCGTATTTTACAGACGAGAAATCCTCATTTCAATATTTTTGTTGGGGGACGTAAAGGTGAAAATGTAAATAAAAGTCTAAAGATTGATGTTACAGATCCCAGTACCTTTCAGGTGATTAATGATAAAAAAATAAATTTTATTATTCTTTCTGTGAATGATAAATCTGATCAAGTACTCAGATTTGCCATTGCCAATCAGATAGACTATCTGGATATCACAAAACCTACTCCGGATCTGGTAAAAGCTTACGATATTGCCAGAAGATCAGACATTAAAAGTCGAATTGTTTTCAGTTCCGGATGGATGGGTGGAATAGTGCCCGGATTGGTGAATGTTCTTTCAAAAGATACTAATGACACAGAGGTAGTAAAACTCTTTGTGTATTATTCTGTTAAAGATTTGGCTGGAGAAAGTTCTGCACATTTTATGGCAGAAAATGTAGCCGTCCCCTTTCATGATTATAAAAACGATCAACCTAATCTTATCCGACATTTTTTAAATACAGAGACCTATGATTTTTCCTTCGGAATCGGAAAGAGAAATGCTTATAATTTTGATGTTCCCGATCTGTATATCCTGAATAAGGTTGAAAGAATTCCCAATGTGAGCGTAAAAATGACTTATAATTCTAAGTTCATTACCTGGCTGCTGGGGAGCTTTCAATACCTCAAAATTTTTAATATTTTGTCTTTGAAAGAAAGGAAAATGATTTTCGGATCAAGTGGAAATGGAGATCAGGCGGTCTTTGAAGTAGTAGTACAGGATAAAAACGGCGATAAGAAACTGAGTCTGCAGAGTACAAAAGGACAGGCAGAATTAACGGCTTTATCAGCTGTTTTACACACCGAAGAACTGTTGAGAAATCCTCATGAAAGCAATATTTATTTCAGCCATCAGTTGCATGAGCCTTTATCATTATTGGCTCAGCTTAATGCCTATGAAACAATTAATATCAATATACCGCAATGAAAAAAATAGCCATTATCAATGGGCATCCGAATAAAGAATCTTTTAATTTCGGGGTTGCAGAAGCCTATAAAAACGGAGCCAAAGAAGCAGGAGCAGAAATAAAGGAAATTACGATAGCAGACTTGAACTTTAATCCCAATTTACAGTTCGGATATCAAAAAAGAATGGAGTTGGAGCCGGATTTGTTGAATGCCTGGGAGATCATTCTGTGGGCAGATCATCTGGTTTGGATACATCCTGTCTGGTGGGGAGGTTTACCAGCTTTGATGAAAGGTTTTATAGACCGGCTTTTTCTTCCTGGATTCGCCTATAAATACAGAGAGAATTCTTTGTGGTGGGATAAGCTTTTAAAAGGAAAAACAGCTCATATTATCACCACAATAGATCAACCGGGTTGGTATTACCGCCTGATGTACGGAAGACCAAGCGTTAATCAGCTTAAGATATCAACACTGGAGTTTTGTGGAGTAAAACCGGTGAAGGTAACCTACCTGGGCATTATCCGTACTTCTAATGAAGAACAGCGGAAAAAGTGGTTGGAGAAAGTGAAATCATTAGGAGGAAAACTAAAATAAAATTGAATAAAAAACGGAAGTTGGAAAATAAAATAGTTAATCATTTCCAACTTCCTGTTTTTTTACAACCCTCTCTTTCCTTCTATCCAGTACGCTTGTGATCTGATGCATTTCGAAGAAACTCCTTTAGCCTTAAGATATTTCTTTATCAATGACATTCGGGTTCCATTCCCTGTAAGGTAAAAAACAGCATTATCATTGTAAATGGCTTCCTTTTCTTCCCTTAGAAAGTCCGTTAAGGCTTCTATGATCCTCATTGTACTGTTTTTGGGACTGTGATAACCATATAAATTGAGACTTTCCAGAGCCTGGGATTCTTCCAGTTCATGAAGGCATATAAATAAAGACCCTGTTTCTTCCACTGCTTCTTTAATGGAAAGTGAACTTCCCAATGAGGTTTCATCTCCTATAGAGAAATGAATTTTTGCATCCGGCTCAAAAAATCGCTTTCCTCTGGGTATTAATATCTTTATGGAATCTCCAACAGATAAATGGGTTGCAAAACGACTTCCCGCTGCTAAATGATCATGAATATGAAATAAAACTTCAAAGGTTCCCGCTTCTCTCTTAAAATTGAAGGGCGAATAATTGCGGAAATCTCTGTCGTTGATTCTTATTCCAATAGCATAAGCAGGTTCATACTGAATATCCTGTAAATTGGTTTCAAAACGTACAAGACGAAGATTCCCTGGAATAGTTTCTATATGAATAACTTTACAATCTTTGAATTTTGAGGACCACACATTTTCTACCGTATCGTTGATCCATTTTGGTAAACTTGGCATGAGTAATTTTTTATGGCAAAGGAAGCCGTAAAATGTAAATGGTACGATAGCTGTTCCAAGGGAATAATTGGACAATTCGTGGTTGAGAATATGAGAGAAGAAGATGGAGAAGTGTATTACAGGAATTTTAGCTCCACTTTTAAACTACCTGTTTGAATTCCTGAACGCTGAAGGGGATTGGTCTTCCAGTTTTGAAAATAAACGGCTGAAATACATGTGGTCATTGTATCCTAATTCATAGGCAATTTCCTTTACTGTAAGGTGAGTGAATGCTAATAACCGCTTGGCTTCAATTAGAATTTCCTGATGAATCCAATGTTGAGCAGGTTTACCAGTCACTTCACGGATGACTTCTGTGAGATATCCTCTTGAGATATTTAGCTTTTCAGCATATTCAGATGGACTTTTCATGGTTTTATAGCCTTGTCGCACCAAAATTTTAAACTCCCGTGTCAGTTGTAAAGAACGATTTTCACCAATAGCCTGAGAATAGTTTTCTTTTGAATAGATAAAAGCAAACATCCCTATAAAAGTATGAAGAAGAGATTGAACCACTAAAAAACCTTCCTTGGAAGCCAACATTTCCTCCGTATAAAAAGAATGAAGGATAGCTGCTGCATTATTAAATTTTTCTACCCATATTTTCTCCACTGCTAAAGGTTGTATTCCTTCCATAGACTCCTCGAACACAGATCGTACAGAATCCGGAACCAGATCAGATTTTATCGCTATAAACCATCCGTTCACCTTATGCATTAAAAGTCCTTGATGTACCTGTCCAGGTAACACACAGAAAATAGTAGAATCTTTAGCTTCAATGATGTTGAAGTCAACCATCATTTTTACATGTCCGCTTTCCATAAAGGTGAATATATAATGGCTGTCGCGATGTATTCCTTTATCCATAAGAATACTCTCTGTATGATAGGTATGCTGATCCATCCTTTTTATATGGAAGCGATGCTTGGAGATATCACTTAGATCGTAGATAGGAATGGTATGCTTCATCTTTTTGAAACTGATTTACAAAGCTACAATAATATAGAATAGCTGTTTTAATTCGAAACATAAAAAAATCTCCTGTGGTAACAGAAGATTTCAAATTGTTATTTCTTAACTCAGGAAATTAATCAATATTTCGTTCATCATTTGGCTTTAGAAAAAGCCATTTTTATTGCCAGATAAGTCAATACACTTGCCATGAACCACTTTTGTACTTTAATCCAGGCAGGGTTATTATTGAAAAACAGGGCAACCCTGGCAGCGGTTAATACAATTAAGAAATTAACGCTAAAACTTACCAATACCTGAATAGCTCCAAGTTCCAGACTCTGGGTTAAAACAGAGCCATATTCCGGTTTGATGAACTGCGGGAAAAATGAGAGATAAAAAACGGCCACCTTCGGATTGAGAACATTCGTTAAAAAACCAATGGTGAAAAGCTTTTTAGGGCCATCATGAGTGCCGTCTTGATTGATTTCAAAAATGTTTTTTGACTTTGGTTTAATGGCCTGATAGGCAAGATAAAGAAGATAAACTGTTCCGATGGTTTTCAGAACCGTATACGCTAACGGAACTGCCAATAATACGGCAGTTAGGCCAAACGAAACCATAATGATGTGAAACATAAATCCACATACAACTCCCATCAAAGAAATAAACCCGGACTTTTTTCCCTGCGTTATCGATTTTGAAATCAGATAAATCATATTGGGTCCAGGGCTAATTACTAAGATCAGGGCTGCCAGGATAAAGAATGAAAGATCTTGAAGTGGGATCATAGCTCTTATTTTTATGCAAATCTCTTACTAATGAAAATAACTGGCAATAGGTACAGGAAAATTTATAGGAGTTTTTTATTTTTACATTCGGATTATAAACTTAACCTTTTAATGAAACGATTGTATGTTTATATCTTCTGTTCCGGGAGTTCCTTTCTTTTTCGCCAGAAGAAATAAGCAACAATTACTGTAGCAATAGGCAGAGCAATACCAAATTCATCAATATAGTAATTGGTAGTTCCCGTGTCAGCGGTAAGAGGTGTAAAAATAGACTGAATAAACAGATTATGGCTGGCGTGAAAAATGGCTGCAGTCCATAAACTCCCGGATTTTAACCGGATCCAGGTAAAGATGAAACAACTGGCCATTATCATGACTGTAAAGCAGGTTAATGCCAACCATTTGGGGCCGCCAGTATTATAATTTGAAAACAACAGAAGAGGATAATGATAGAGGGACCATATCACTCCCATCCAAAGTGAGGTAGCTGTATAGGAATTGATTTTTGCCAACTGTGGAGTAAGCAAACCCCGCCAGCCGATCTCTTCTCCCAAAGCAGAACCTACAGAACGAACCATTCCAAAGCTGCTCATCAACAAAATATATAATGGAATTGCCCATACGTCCGGCAGATTCCATCCCATCCCTTTAGCCATATCTGTTACAAATTCCTGATGGTAAAAATGACCGGCTCCACTGATCCAAATGATAAGATAAGGAACAAGAGAATAGAGGAGAGGTATGCCATAAGCTAGCAGTTGGTATTTTGTCTCTCCCCATTTCCATCCTAAAGAAGATATAGGAATATTTCTTAGCCTACAGGTAAGCAGGGCTGCTATTGCAGGACACCACATCACGATGGTAGCATAAGAGATAATCCCGCCGCCTAGTTTTCCAGTACGGATACACATATAATAAACCGGTAGGCAAAAAAGGAGAGTGAGAACCAGGTAGGTTGCTATATTCTTCCTGATCTCCACTTTGGAGGTTGAGGTGTTTTTCATACGTAATTTGTTTTAGAAATTTAATGTTTTGAGGCTTAATACCAAATGAAATTTTCTTACGCTTTGGTAAATAAAATTACATTTATTTCTTCTTAGTCTTTTATATATAACAATTGTTGAAGGGATGACATTACATAATTTTCTCAGGCTAATAGAAGAATTATTCTTTATTGAAAACCAAAAGCTGGTAAAAGTTCCTTTCTGCAGAGTATTATCTGTAGAAAACCACTTTTTGTTATCCCTGTAAAAAATATGTAAATTAGCCCATATAATCAAAGCAAATTCTTTCAAAGCAACCTATGTCTAAATTAAAAGATGTAAGAGAACAGAAAAATCTGACCCAGGAAGAACTTTCAGAAAAGTCAAAAATTTCTGTGAGAACCATCCAAAGGATCGAAGCGGGTACGGAACCCAAAGGACATACTTTAAGAGCATTGGCAAAAGCATTGGAAATAGAGGAAGCTTCATTGCAGGATACTATTATAACTCCTGATACGGATGACGAGGTAATTCCCGAGATTATTCCGGAAGTGAAAGAAGAACAGCAGCCTGAGATTAATTATTCTCTTATTAAAATCATCAACCTTTCTTCGCTGTTATTTACTCTCTTGCCACCATTAAATATTCTTGTTCCACTCCTTCTGATGTTTACCATGAAGCAGAGAAACAGTCTGGCCAGACAGATTATTTCAGTCCAGATGATCTGGACAGTGATGGCACCTATTGTATTTATGTTGGGGATCTTTTTAAAGCCTGGACCGAAGCTTACCTTGATCATTATGATCGTCATTGTACTCTCTAATGTCTTCATTATTCTTCGTAATGCTGCAGAGATTGATAGAAATAAAAAATTATATTATCGTCTGAAATTCAGTATGGTGTAAATGTTGTCAGGGCTTTGTCGGGTTTTTGTCGGGTTCATTTTTAATGGAATAACCCATGAAAATCTAATCTTTGTCAAAAATAATAACAATGACAAAGTATACTCGTTTTATACTCCTATTTTTTATCGCTTTCTTTAGCAATGTTCATGCACAAATAGAAAAGACTGACGCTTTATACAAAACAATTATGTCCAGAGACAGCTTGCTTTTTTCGGTAGGCTTCAATACTTGCAATGTTGGTCAAATGGAAAATATACTCAGTGGCCAGCTTGAATTTTATCACGATAAAGATGGCTTTTCTGATAAAACGAAATTTATGATTGATTTTAAAAACGGATTATGCAGACCATCGAAAACGTATAAGGTAAGGAGAGCTTTGGTTGAAAAAAGTACCGAAATCTACCCAATGTATAAAGAAGGAGAAGTATATGCCGTTATTCAGAATGGAACACATCTGTTTTATGAAAAAGAAACCAATCAGCCAGAGAACCTAACAGGTTCTGCTAAATTTACGCATGTATGGGCTAAAGAAAATGGCGAATGGAAGCTGAAAAGATCGCTCAGTTTCGACCATCAGGCAAAAAAAGGCAGTGATGAGAACGCTTTTGAAGATGACCAAGCTATTGAAAACTGGCTGAAAGCAAATAAAATTCCAACTTTAGGATTAGGAATCATTGAAGGTGGAGAATTGAAGCAGGTAAAAGTTTTAGGAGAAATAAAAAAAGGAATTTCGGCTCCCTATAATACCTATTTCAATGTAGCTTCCCTTACCAAGCCTGTGACAGCCATGGTGGTATTACGCCTGATAAGTCTTGGAAAATGGAAACTGGATGAACCTTTGGATGTTTATTGGACAGATCCGGATATTGCCAGCGATTCAAGACATAAAAAGTTAACGACCCGACTTATCCTTTCCCATCAAACCGGATTCCCCAACTGGAGATGGATGAGTACTGACAAAAAACTCAATTTTCAGTTTGAGCCAGGAACTCAATATCAATACTCAGGAGAAGGGTTTGAATACCTGCGAAAAGCCCTGGAAAAGAAATTCAAAAAAACATTGGAGCAGCTTGCCCGGGAATTGATTTTCTTACCGCTTCAAATGAAGGATACCAATTACATCTGGGATCAGAATACCGATGAATCCAGATTTGCCATCGGATATAATGAAGAAGGAAAACCATATCCGACAGAAAAAAATAGCACTTCTAATGCTGCGGATGATCTGCATACAACGATCGGGGATTACGGAAATTTTATGGTAAGTGTAATGAAAGGAAAAGGCTTGAATCCTAATGTTTTTCAGGAAATGATAAAAAAGCAGGTAAAAATAAAAGAGAATATATACTTCGGATTGGGATTATCCGTGTATGATCTTGGAAATGGGGACTATGCGCTGTCTCATAGTGGTGCTGACCCCGGTACAAGATGTATTGCTTTTGTATTGCCAAAATCAGGAAAAGGACTTCTTATTTTTACCAATGTAGATAACGGCTATAAGGTATATGAAAAGCTGGTTCTTCATTATCTGGGCGAGGAAGGAAGGAAAATTACTGAAATAGAGCACAAATAAGTTTTCTCGTAAATTTTTAGACCTGCTTCATTGGCGAAATCAGCGTGAGATAAAATTAAAATGCAAAGTTTTATTTTCTAAATGTTGTATAATCATACAGCTTCATCAGGATCGATTTTTAATCGATGCCCTCTTAGCATCCTTCAAACTATAAAGCATCAGATTTAATCCTTTGCATTTTAAAAGCATAAGAATTTTAAACAAAAACTAATAAACTTACCATCAATAAAAAGCCTGTCTTCAAGAACGAGAAGCAGGCTTTATGATTTTTATTTTACCTTTTCCAAAAGATACAATTTGGCACCGGAAAATGCCAGCTTAGGCATCAGATTACCTTCCAGGACCATTGTTTTGCTATTCACATCAATCACTGAAATATAGTTATTGGAATTATATTCAATATAGTTTTCCTTTTCCTTAGTGATAGGATTTTTCCCGAACTCCAAAGAATATTTTACCCAATCTTCTTTATCAGTACTGCAATGCACGGGTTTGAATTTAGATTTATTAGCTTTAAAAATCATTTGGTCAAAACCTTCTGTACATTCTGAAGAAAATGTGCTTTCCGGATTCTGATCTTTGGTAAAATCTTCGAAAGAACCTTTATAAACCCCTACTACTTTCCAGGTTCCATCCAAACGGTCTTCATCTATTTTCCCCTTAGCTTTGCTTACTGCCCAGCTAATTCCATTAACAGTTCCTTTTACTGCCTTGTAGCCTATATTTACAGCTCCTGATACCACTTTAGTGGCAGTTCTTACCACACATGAATTTAATAGCAGAACAGCCGAAGCCAGAAATATCATTTTTTTCATATTGTCAAATTTTTTACGAAGATAAGGCTTTATGTTTAATGGGGGAGAAGAGGCTGGGAGCTGGAAGAGGGAAGCTGGAGGTTATTGAAGTGCCATTAATGAGTGGTTTTGTTTTTCTTTATGATTTCATTGCTGAAAAGAAAGATACTGCAAAGCTATAAAAGTGTAATATTAAGCCTGAACCAGGCAGATTTTGAAACCATGATTGATACTCACCAGTCTATGAATCTGGTGGATAGATTTACAATGTCACCTCCTTTTATCGTCAGCCGGTCCGGATTGTATGTATTTAAATTAGGAAGGGTTTTGACTTTATTATGGGCGGATATCACAGAGCTTACAATTAACAGTGCTCCACGTAATGGCTACTTTATAAAAATGAAAGTAAAAGGCAAAATATACTTTTTTACAATATCAGACCGTCCTATGGTAAATATTTTTGTAGCCGAATGTGTGAAACATGGGATAGCCAGACCATCACAGTGGTAACGGGCATTTACTTTACCCAGCTCCGTGCTGTTTCAAAGAAAAAATCATACAGTTTTTTATCAATATTATTTTGGTCCTGAATCACCATATCATATTCTTTGATGGCCAAAGAAAAGGTAATACTGTATTTTTCGGAGGTTGCTGCTGCCTGAAACAGTCTGCTTTGTGAAAGGGTTTCAATGTATTGTTGAAATTGTTCCTGAGTGAGCTTTTTATGCCTGGAAATATCAACAGGATTCCTGTTTTTATCTTGTGAATGTCGGATATAATGAACAGTCCCATCTTTCTTGATGGTAATGCTTTCCTGATCCCAGCAGGTATGACTATAGCGATGGATATATAGAGAATCTGCTTGTTTAAAATCAATTTTATAGAACTTCTGGGACTCAATGCCTTGTTTGATGAGAAAATTCGCATGTTCATCCGAAGCAGGTACCTTATATTTTATGTTTGAATAATCATAATGCTGATTCAAAGAGTCCGGTTTAAAAGAGATCATATCCTGTTTCAGATCATAACTTCCCGATGCAACATCCTTAGTGAGATAATCGCCCTGGTCATTTTGATGATAAGCATTAAATGTATGATCATTATTTAAGTGCAGCACTTCAGTAGCAGTACAACAACCATTGTACATCGGAAGCATAACAGACTGGGCTACATAGGTTCCGGAAACCCGATTGCCTTTACAGCTATTTAAAACGATTACTGATAGGAGAATAATGATTGTTGTTAATTTCATCTGCATGATATTCAGTTATGGTTATTTCGTTACAGGAGGAACTTTAAACTTATCAAAAGTATAAATAAGCTGGTAATATATTTTGTTTTCCTGATAGGTTTTTCCCATTGGAGTAACCTCTTCACCTTGTAACAGCGGCTTCTTTTCAACCTGATTGTTTTTATATTTTTTTAATGTAGGCAGAAGATAGTAAACACTGGTGGTTTGTCCCTGTTCGTTATCATGAATGAATAGCCATTCATCAAATTTTTTATTGAAATAACACGCGAGGTTTCCGCCAAGTTTCTTCGGTCCTGAATATTTCATTTTAAATCCTTTCTTTGTTAAAAGGCTGTCTGTATTCATCTTGTTTGGTATAAGATTATACCAGATTTCAGAGGATGTTAAAGTCTGTGCCGATGACAGAAATATTCCTGAAATTAAGGCAATAAAGAGTAATAAAGAGTGTTTCATTAATTTTAATCAGTCTTTTAATGCGTTTTCTTTTCCCGATTCTGCTTTTTCCTTTCTTAGCAATTTTCCCGTCGGGCTGAAGTAATAATTGACATTGTCTTTCTGGAAAAATAATTCCTGACCATAAAGATAGGCATCATTATATTCAAATGGGATAATGGTTTTCATCTGGAAATCCGATAAACCAAATAAACCGCTTTTCCGAATAATAACCGTAGTATCTGTTAGGGATACCAGCTCGACATCACTTAGTTTAATGACATATTTTCCGTTTTTATCAACCACTCCGTACTGGTCTCCAATCCTTACGATAGAATAAAACTGGTTTTTATCATTCATAAAATGAAACCCATAAATCGTATCATATAGAAACGGAACAAGAGTCTTATTCTGAATATCTATGATTCCTTCTTTGCCATTCTTTTTTGCAGAAATAAGTGTACTGTCCATCGGATCCAGCTCCTCATATTCTAGGGGAATTAATATTTCATTTTTATCATTAACAATACCGCTGAGGTCATTTTTAGTCACCTTTATAAATCCATTAGATATGCCTATTGAGCTGTAAGTATTGTCTAAACCTATAATCCATTCCCCTTTGCTGTTGAGAATACCATACTTTTCTGTACCGGGAATATGTTCTTCCTTTCTTCTTCCGGCTTCATTATATTCATGTTCCGCTTTTGAAACCAGATAATAGCCGTCTGTATTATAAGTTGCTGAGCAAAACTGAGGCGGGATAACATTGGTTCCATCCGAAAGGTAATAGCCGATATATCCATTGGCTTTCTTCAGAGGATAAAGCTCATTGTATTTTTGAGCATTGACCCAAAGGCAGGAGGCTGATAAAAGTATTGAAATTATTGTTTTTTTCATCATGGTTTTTACTTTTTTCCACTTCTTAAAAGTACCTATTATCGGGGATATTCCATTCATCCTATTTTTTGTATTTTTAAAAATAAGATTAATAATGATGAAAATATTCCCTTTTATCCTTCTGTTTCTGTTGGTGTGTTCATGTTCACCCAGGATGACGAGGCTGGCCACTCCGGAAGATAAAGCAGATTTTGGAATCTCAAATCCAACCAGAGCATTGTTTTTTGTGGAAAATGAGAATATTACAGCATCAGAAAGCCATATCAGTAATCATAAAGAAGTGGCAGACAATCTCTACAGACAGTTTGGAGGAGCTACAGAAAGGGTAATGGTGGCCAGAACCAACGCTCAAACTTTTAAATTTTCTAATGGAACTACAACATGGTTTGTAAACGTTCAGAACTTCCCGAAACGTACAGCAATGATTTTATTTGATGGTAAAAATGAACCTATCATTGAATACAGCACCAAAAACTATGAACGTCTGGTAAAAAAATACTTATCCGAAGACCTTAATAAAAGACAGCAAACTGAAAAAGAAAATAAGGTAGCTGAAAAAGGAGCCTCAAATGTCTGGAACTCCATAGATGCCGTTTCTTTCACTCCGGATCAGAAATATGCAGACCGGATTATTAATCACAGCAATACAACCTACTATCCTCTGATCGCTTTTGAAGATGGCGGGAATTGTAACGGACGCTTTCGGAATGTAATTTATTCAGATGAAAAGCAGAAAAAAGTAAGTTATACCTCCCATGTTACCTACAGAAACGGAAGAATGCTGGAGTATATCTATTCACGGGAAGGAATTGAAAGTATACAAAAGTATTATCTTAATAAAGTAGGACTATTGGATTCTATCGTGAACTCTCAGCATGGTAAAAGGGAAATGAAGCTTAGCTTCAAATATCTGCCGGACAAATTTATCATTCATTCCAGTTTTGGCTTCAGAGAAGAATTTCATTTGAATGACAGGGGACAGGTAGAGGTAAAATACGACTTCAATCAAAAAGATAAGCTTACAAAAGAAACCTATTACCAATATGATAATCTCGGAAGAGTACTGGTAGAAGACTGTATTTATGACGGAGAAAATCCGGTTACCAATACCTATGAATATGATTCTGATAAAAGAAGAATGTACTCAAAGCTTACAGTGAAAGGAAAAGCTGGGAAAATAATTTCAGAAAACAGAACTGAATTTATTGACGGAAAGCAAATATTTACTGTTATTGCTGACGGGAAAATACAAAACAAATCCGTTTCAACGCTGAACAGCCATTGTGAAGGAAAAGTGACTACCTATGACAACCAGGGGAAAGTAGTATCTGTAAGTGTTCAGAAAAGAGAATGATAGAAGAACCTGAATGATAATAACAACCAATGCTCAATACCCACTTATGATAAAAAAACATTATTTGCTTTTCTGTATACTCTATATTCCAGGTTTACTTTTTGCCCAGACAAAGACCATTTATTTTGATTCCGGTTGGAAGGAAACCACAAAATCAAGAGCCGTATTTTATCGTCCGCTTCCACTGCTGAAATCCGGAACTTTAGAATTACTACGCGATTATTATGTGAAAGGAGATGTAATGCAGATGCAGGGGTATTTTGCAGGTGGTAATAAAAAAAACTGGGTGGGGACGCGCTTTAGCTATGAATATAATGGAGGAGACCGGTATGAAACTTTATATATCAATACCACCAAACAGAAAAAGCTGACGTATTACTTTGATGATGGGGCAATCTGGAAAACCATTGAATATGGAGACAGTTTAAAATCTGGAAAAACCATTGAATATAAACCAGACGGAAGCATCCTGGGCGAAGCCATTTATAAAGACGGCTACCTTGATTCCGGAATAGTGGGGTATCATAATAACAATGGTGATTATCAGAGGTATAATACCAAAACAGAATCTGATGAATTTGTAACCACACCCGTAAGAAAAACAAGTAGAGCCTATAAAAAGATATACTACTGGAAAAAGACTCTTAAAACAGCAGTGGAATATTTATACCGGAATGATAGGCTGATTCTGGAAAAACATTTCGATGAGAATGGTAATTTCATTCAACAAACAGACAGTACCTCTTACTTTTACCCTGAAAAGGAGCTTAAAAACGGGAAATATTTTTATTATAGTACCCAAAAAAGTGGTGTTTCCAAAGCTCCGGAATATATAGAGTACAAAAGCTTTCCCTTTTCAGAAGTGAATATGGAAAATGTATGTTATATCGTTCTGTACCGCGGAACAATCAATTTTTTAGAAAAACATCCAACAGATGATTTGTACAGAGAGATAAGGTATCATTTCTTTAATGATAACGGAACCGACTTTGTCAGACTGCAAAGAGACTACACTTTTGGAGGCTGGAAACCTATAGAAAAATTCAAGGATGATGAGATGCGGTTTATTCCGGTTTCGGATCTGGAAGCTTTATCTAAAGAGAAGGTGTTTCAAAAGTTTTCCAAAAGAAAATGGACCAATGTATACCTTAAAAACAAGCCTGTTTCCGAACAACTGTACTTTTCATCTCCCGATTTTATGGGCAAAACAAAACGGTATTCTTCATCCGGCAAAATAGAAACTAGTGAACAGGAATCCAAACTCATCTATCTGAATCTGACACCTGGAAAATATATAATTCTCCGACAAAACGGAGGGTATTTCATTCCTAAAAGCTCCGGTGATATCATTGAAATTCCAAACTATGTTCAGGAATAATTTTCCATTTTAAAATTTAATGACCATGACATTTTCATTCAGAATATATTCCGTTTTATCACTATTGATCTCAGTTTTCCTGTTTTCTCAGGTCCGGCCCCGCAAACCCGTTGTCAAGCCTTTAAAGCCAGGAATATCAATACCGGAGCCTCTCTCATATCCTACATCTAAAATGTCTTCAAGAGATTCTATCCAATATGAAGTGAGTACATTGCTGAGCCGGTATTATGATTGGAGTGATGAGAATACAGACCCTGAAACCGATCAGATTTTGGTTCTCAGAAAAAAAATAAAAGAATCCAAAGGGCTGCGTAAAACCCTTTATCAGTATTATCTGGCTAATATTTACACCTCTTATATCAGTGAATACAGATCAAGGATGAAGAAAAAAGAGATAATATCGCTCAACGAACTTCCTGAAGACTATAAAACCTGGGCTTTAAATGATTTTTACAGAGCAGCAGAGCAGCTTTACAGCCAGGCATTTTCCGATAAACAAAAACTACAGGACGAGAAGACAGAACTTTGGAAACAGCTTATAGAAGATGTAGAATTCACAAAGTATAAACCGACTCTTTATGATCTTGTAGAAACAGATTATTTGAAATTTTTACAAGAACTGCCTTTTGATTACGATCATATTGCAAAGAAAAAAATAGCGGAAATTAAAGCTGACCTGCTGCAGTTTCACACCAACGATTCGGATAAAACAGCCTTGCTCTATCTTAAAAGCACCGAAATTCAAGGAAATGTAAAGGAACAATCACAGCAGTTGATAGCACTGGCAGATGCTTTTCCCAAAGAACCTTTTTCAGCCTATCTTCTTTTTCAGGCAGCGGATCTTTCAAAGCAGGATACTTCAGAAAACAATTTTCTGAATGCCCATCAGATCTGTCAGAAGGCTATTGATTATATTCCGGCTTCTGACTGGAGTAATCACTGTAAAAGCCTGATTAATGAGCTTGAACGTACAGAAGTGACTATGGAGTTTCCGGAAAGGATTCTTCCCGGTGAATATATTCCTATGACGGTCTCGCACAGAAATACTGACGAGGTAAAAATAGGGCTGAGCAAAAGATCCGGTACCATCGAGTTTGATAAAGAACCTGTCTGGAAAGGGTATTCGGTGAAGGAAAAGCAGATTTCCTTTATCAATTATGAATACGAAGCTCTGAATTTTCGTACCGAAACATTTCCTCTGAAAAAATTCGGAGATTATAGGCTTCATGAGACCATTCTTGCTATTCCGCCTTTGGAAGAGGGATTGTATGCATTTAACAGTACCTCCGGAAGAGAGAGAGACTCCAGAATATTTGCTGTTTCAGATCTTTTTTATGTAAAAAGATTTGAAGATAATACGAAGGTGACATTTCAGGCAGTGAACACCAAAACCGGAAAAAGCATTGACAATGCTGAGTATATTATGTATCAGAATATCAATGGATATGAACAGAAATATTCAGAAAAAAGAGACAATAAGCTGATAAAAACCGGAGATGGAGTCACGGGTGCATCAGGAATGTTTTCCTTACCCAAATCTCAAGGCCGTGAATATGATAACAGCATTATTTATTTTCCACAAACGAAGAAATATTTTGTGATTGATAAAAGTTATAGAGGAATAAATGGGAGTGAAAAAGAGGAAAAGGAAATCCGGGAGCCTGTTAAGAAGGATTTTATCATTTTTACAGACCGCGCAATCTACCGTCCCGGGCAGAAAATATTCTACAAAGGAATTCTGGCGCAGGAATATTATGAAAAAACCAAGATCCTTCCTAAGCAGAAAGTAGAGGTGAGGCTGGTAGACGCTAACTATAAAGAAATTAGCAAAACAGAAGCGGTTACCAATGAATTTGGTAGTGTTAACGGGATGTTTACGCTTCCATCCGGAGGTGTTACAGGAAGTTATTATGTTGAGATGACTGCAGATCTGGGAAAGATTCCCGGAGAAAAAGAAGACCATTTTGTTCAGGAAAATAAGTATATCAGGGTTGAAGAATACAAAAGACCGAAATTCCGTGTCAATATTAATCCTGTGAAGGAAGCCTATACATTAGGAGATCAGGTAAAAGTAAGTGGAAAAGCAGATGCGTTTTCAGGAGCAGAAATCTCAGGAGCTGTTGTAAAATATGAAGTGAAAAGGAAGAATATTTATTTTTCAAGAGGGTGTTTTGAAGATTATTATCCGGTGTATAACGAAAGAGAAACCGAAATTGCCCATGGAGAAATACCTGCAGACAATAATGGAAATTTCAGTATTTCATTCAAAGCGGAAGCTGATGAATCAGATCGTAAAAGCAAAAAAAGGAACTATCAGTATTCTGTTTCTTTTTATGTAACCGATGTCAATGGAGAATCTCAAAGCCGTCAAACTGTTATCAATATTGGAGATGTAAAAGCTAAGATCAGTATTGGAGGCTTAGATAAAATGCTTCAGAAAGAATGGGAATCTATACAAGTATCTGTGACTAATCTCAACGATCAGAAGGTAAATGCTAAAGGAAAATTAACCGTTACCCCATTGAAAGGAGAACATAAAATATTGCTCCCTAAATTCATCAAAAAGCCTGTCTCCAATAATAGATATGATTCAAAAAATATTGAAGATAAAGCACTGGCATATCCCAGTTATGATAAGGAACTTTTCGATACTTATTTTCCATACATGAATTATCCGTCGAATGGGAAAGTTCAAGATAAAAAAGGGGAACCTGTATTTTCAAAAGCATTCAATACCTCAGAATCGGAGAATATCAGCCTCAATAAGAATCCTGAACCTGGAAAATATCTTGTAGAAGCAGAATCTGTAATAGATAATGATACCCTAAAGACATTCAAGGTTATTGAAGTGTTTGATAATACAACCTTCAGAAACGGAAAACCTGCATTTTTCGGAGTTCGTACAGATAAAGAATCTTATACAGTGGGCGACAAAGCCACAATAACCTTTTATTCAGACTTTGATGAAGGTTTTGTGAATTACCGTTTTGTTCAGGATAAAAAAGGAGCTGAGTATCAGCAGATCGCTATGAAGAATGGATCTGTAAATATTCCCTTCACCATTACTGATGCTGATCTGAAAGGAAATCTACATATTGAATATGATTTCATTCATGATAATGATTTCGCTAAAGGAATTCTGAAGTTAGATATTAAAGAAAATATGAATCGGAAACTTGACATTACCTCTCAGGTTTTCCGTGATAAAATTCAGCCCGGCGTACCTGAAAAATGGATATTGACGATCAAAGGAAAAGATAAAGAGAAAATTAATGCTGAGGTATTGGCTTCCATGTATGATGCCTCTCTGGATCAGTTTGTGAAAAATGAATATCGCTTTACCCATTATAATCCCAATTCTGATAACGAATATACCGGTTACGACTTATATCGCAGGTCTCTTGATGACTTTTTCAGTGAACTGACTTCCTCAGAATCAATGGGTTTTAAAAGAAGCCGTGACAAGT
The DNA here is from genome assembly GCF_000829375.1 of Chryseobacterium sp. StRB126. NCBI lineage: Bacteria > Pseudomonadati > Bacteroidota > Flavobacteriia > Flavobacteriales > Weeksellaceae > Chryseobacterium > Chryseobacterium sp. StRB126. The sequence goes on along the minus strand of NZ_AP014624.1, from coordinate 4,166,438 downwards.
ATCCGATGGAGTCCGTTCAACTCTATCCTTTTCCGAAAGAGCCTTATTTCCAATATAGATCTATCAGACTTCCGGAATCATCATATTCTACATCTAATGCCATGATGGTAAGAGATGCCTATGTGGAAGAAGTTGTTGTAACAGGATATGGTGGGAAAAAGGCGGAAAATACAAATCCTGTTTATATCGTTGACGGAAAGCAGACTGATAAAAATATTCCTGAAGATGATATTGCAGAAATTAAAAGACTCAGCCCAACAGAAGCCGTGGCTTTATACGGAAACAGCGCTGCAGGGGGAGCTCTTGTAGTAACCTCTAAAAAAGCAATGAAAGAAGAATTGCTGAAGAATGTAAAAGCAAGAACCAATCTGGATGAAACAGCATTTTTCCTTCCTGATCTCTATACCGATGCAGATGGAACTATAAAACTCGAATTTACCTCTCCGGAAGCCCTTACCCAATGGAAACTCCTTCTGTTTGCACACACCAAAGATCTGAAAACAGGTTCCGCAGAGTTTTTTACCCAAACACAAAAGGAACTGATGGTTACGCCCAATCCGCCAAGATTTTTAAGGCAGGGAGACAAAATGCAGCTTTCAGCAAAGGTTGATAACCTATCTGATAAAGAAACAACGGCAGATATCATGCTTTATCTCTTTGATCCGGAAACATCCCAACCATTAGATTCAGCCTTTGTAAATACCAATTCCCTGAAGAAGATTAATGTTTCTGCTAAAGGTTCTGCCCAGGCAAACTGGGATATTAAAATTCCGTATGCACTGGATCATGTAGGTTATAAAATTGTAGCAAAAACAAAGAATTATTCAGATGGGGAAGAGAATGTTCTGCCTATCCTTTCCGACAGGATGCTGGTAACAGAAACGGTTCCGGTTTCTATCAAAGAAGGGCAGACCAAGACCTATACCATGAACAGATTACTGAATAATACATCTACGTCGGCTGTCAATTTCAATCTGAGTGTGGAACTTACTTCCAACCCATTATGGTTTGCGGTAATGTCAATTCCTTATCTGAGAACTTTTCCACATGAATGTTCAGAACAATTGTTCAGCAGGCTGTACGGAAATATGCTTTCCACCTATATTATGAATTCTTCCCCAAAGATTAAGAAGGTTTTTGATGAATGGAATGCCAAAGAAACCCCATCCAATCCTTTAGAAGCCAATGAGAAGCTGAAAACAATTCTTATTGAGGAAACTCCATGGCTCAGCAGGATCAAAGATCAGAAAGAACAGATGGAGCAGCTTGCCGTTTTCTTTCATCTGAATACAATGCAGCGAGATCTCAAAAAAGCACAGCGCGACCTTGTTGACCGTCAAAATCCTGATGGAAGTTTTTCCTGGTTTCCAGGTGGCGGAAAAGATAAAACCATTTCCGGACACATCCTCGGTGGATTCGGAAAGCTGAATAAAATGCTGAAAGGAAAATCTGATGAGTATTTTACCAATGAAATCAACCGTGTTATCAAAAACAGTATCAATTATCTGGATAAAGAATATGATGACAAACTTATCAATGACCGGAAGGTTACTGATAAGCTGGATGTAGGCGATTATGCCTCCTATTTCTATTACAGAAGCTATTGGACGGAAACAGAAATTCCATCCGAACTGAAAAAAGTACTTACTACACTAGCCAATACCTATGTGAAGACTTTTGATGAATACAGCCTTTATCATCAGGCGATGATTGTTACCCTTTTACAGCGTTACGGATATCGTGATCTGGCTAAAAAATGCGTTGCCGATCTGAAAAAAGAAGCCAAAACTTCTGATGAGAATGGGATGTACTGGGACAATAATACCTCAGGCTGGTATTGGCATCAGGCACCTATAGAAACACAGGCGATGCTGATTGAAGCTTTTTCTGAAGTGACTCCTGAAGATGTGAAAAGTGTTGAAGAAATGAAGGTGTGGCTATTAAAAAACAGGCAGACCGAAGGCTGGGGAACAACAAAATCTACTACTGAGGCAGTATATGCGTTGTTAAACTATGGAAAATCATGGCTGGATGCAGAAAAAGGAATCACCATGAAACTTGGAAACGAAACCCTTTTTCCTGCCAACGATCTTTCCAAAACTTCAGAAGCCGGATTCTTTAAAAAATCTTATTCATGGAAAGACGTTACGCCTGAAAAGGCAAAGCTTGAAATTCAGAAAAACAGTCCGGGAGTAGCCTGGGGTGGAATGTATTACCTGTATTATGAAGATATGGATAAGGTGATCGCTCACAATTCATCCGATGTATCTGTGGAGAAGAAACTTTTCTTGAAAATATATGACGGAAATGAAAGCAAGCTTAAAGAAGTAACTGCAGAAAATCCAATTAAGTTGGGTGATCTGGTCACGTTAAGATTGGTCATTCGTACGAATAGAGATATGGAATATATTCACCTGAAAGATATGCGGGCAAGCGGTTTTGAGCCTGTTAATGTACTTTCTTCTTATAAATGGCAAAACGGAGCCGGATATTATGAAAGTACCAAGGATGCAGCTACCCATTTCTTTTTTGATTCCCTGCCAAAAGGAACTTACGTGTTTGAATATGAGTTGAAAGCCAATAATGTCGGAGATTTCTCCAACGGAATTACTTCCTTCCAGAACATGTATGCTCCGGCAATGAGTGCCCATTCTGAAGGGATGAGAGTGAAGATCGTGAAATAGAAGGAGGCTGGAAGTTATTTTTAGTCATATATTACTTCTTTTTCAGCTTCAAAATCTAAATAAAATGGTTAAATATTGTATTTCGGCTTCAGGTTGTATTATATTTATGGATTCAAATAAAAACGATTGAGGAACTCTATGTCAAGATTATTATTGCTGTTGACTATTCTGCCTTTTATGATAGCCTGTAAAAAAGATGAAACTAAAAAGCTTACGGATATTGAACAGATACAATTTGAGAACTTTTCCCCGGAAGAATTCTATCAAAGTCACAATATACTCAATTCAGCAAAGGTAAATGTAGATTCTTTGAATGTCTATAACAAAGAGGTCCTCACAGGGGCCTTTCAAATAGATGCTTTTGATATTGATCCTAAAAATTATGTTTTTTATCCGGATTACACCTATTATAGCCAAAGAGGAGAAACGTTCGATCATCTCACAGAAAAAGAGACCAAGGAAGAAAGGGCATTTGGGGGTATTCCTGTTCCGGAAATTGCTTTTTTCAGAAATATTAAGTTCAATTATGGCCATTTTATTCAGGATAAAAAAACGAAGAAGATCGTGGGAACTATTTTCAGTACTATACTGCATTCAGAGCCCAATTATTATCAAAAAACTATGGATTTGGTCCGTAAAGAATTAGGAAAACCTCAGTATACTTACAACGGTTTTAGCGATGACGAAGGTGGGGCAGTTCATTACCCTCTGGTATATGATGTCTGGATAAGGGATGGGGAAATGCTTCAGTTTAATAAGGATATCAGGGATGAAGGTGATAAAAAATATGAATGCATCACGCTTCTGATCCTCAATGAAAACTTGATTGATACTTTTGATAGTAGTCAAAATCTACGTTTTACCATCTTTAAAGACTTTTTTGATCCGGATCGGTCAAGAAGGCATATGCTGGAAGGAACTCTTATGAAACGTTTCGGAAAAAGCGATTTGGAAAAAGCTGCTGAAATGATGAGAAAACATCTCGATTCAACTAAAAAAAGCAGATAAGTTGATCACATACATCAAAGAGGTGTCTCAAAAGTCAAAAAAAAGACTTTTAAGACACTTTCTTTTTTCAATATACATAGAGATCTATAGAGATAATTTTTCCAAATATTTTCCCGGCATCCACATAAAGCATACAACTAAAGTTCCAATCAGTAACAACGATAAAATCAGAGTAGCAACCTTAAAACCATCCAGTTTGAATTCTTTTTCCTGATTTCTACCTGAACTATGAAAACCTGAAAGTCCATGGGGATAGGGCTGATTATCTTTTGTCGGCTGCATTCTTCCATTGGATGAAGAGGATAGCGGAGACAAGGATTCTATATTTTTATTTTGATGAAGAATCTCAGTAAATAATCTTTTGTTTTCCGAATGTCTTTTTTTTGCCGTTTCTATCTTTCCGTCTGCTGTAAGATTTCGGATGACTTCTTCAATTTTTTCCGAGTATTGGTCGTATTCTTTATTGATGATGGCAATTCCGTTTTTGGATTCCTTTATTTTGAGATCATTTTCCTGATGTTGTTTTTCATTTTGGGAGATCAGTCTGTTGAGGTCTTCAAGCAGTTTTGTTTTCTCATCTTTTAAATCCTCTTTTTCCTTTTTAAGATTAATGATCGCATTTTGCAGAATTCTGATTCTTTCTTCTTCAAGATGATCAAGTTCCTTTTTAAAACCATCAGCATCTACAATTTTAAAGATTCCTTTTTGCTTTACAAACTCACCAATCTCATGGCTTTGAGTAAAATAAATAGTATCATAAACATTCAAAAGGTCAATAGCTTTTTTGAAGAAGATCTGAAGTTGAGCAGCGTTGGTCTCACAGTAAACGACAAGGTAGCTATTGTTAGATCTTGTAAAATCTAACTCGTCTACTTCCCGGACATTAAATCCTATCTTGTCAAAATCTTTAGGTTTCTGGATAGAAAACTGATCAGAATGATTTACTGTAATAATACCATCTGACAAGTTATTTCTTTCAAGGATGTTCTGAAAATCATTTAACGCCCCGATGATAAGCCCTTCAGAAGCAACTTTATTAACGAAAAGTAAGCTTGAACCAATAAAAGTCCCGCCCCTATCTGAATTTTGTTCTTTTGCAAACGTATAAACAGAGTAGGAGATAAGGTTACATCCTCCGGCATAATCTTTTCGTATAGAATAGATGCTGCTTTGAGGAAATAATTGGATAGCATCCGTTTTTAAATCAAATGTCCGAATCTCCTGAGCTATCGCTTTCGTTCCACCTAGAAAAAAGGTCTGTCTGAAGCCATTCGGATTACCAAAAGTTCCGAATGCCGAGAAAAAATATGCACTGTCCATTAATTTGTAAAACTAAATTTTATACGTTCCCAAAATGTTCCTTCATAGTCCAGATCATAACCTATAATGCTTCTGTACAGCCATTTCGCAAGTACTTCAGCAGTAGAAAGATTCAAAAGATCAATTTTTTCACTTCCTGTGGTATTCTGAATGCTTCCAATGGTATAATAGGTTTTGCTTAATCCGTAAGTATCGATACGCTGTGAGGTCATGGGAAGGTGTTCAGAAATAAAAGCATCAAGAGCTTCAGCACTTTCCACATCCATTCTTCCGGATTTATCCCATTTGGAAATAATCAGAATAGCATTCACCGATTTTAAATTTTTACCCTTTCTTTCCAGCTCATCCAGAAATTCATTGATTAAAGAATCATCTTTATACGCTGTTTCATAGCTGGTAACAATGATAAAAGTAAGCGGAATATTGGCATTCAGAAAGGTCTCTATGCTGCTGTGATAGCTTCCGCCCCTTCGGATATCATTATGATTTTCTCCGGACGTTTCCAGAAAAGTAAGATCTATGGGAACCACTCTTTTAGATCGGTTATTCGGTTCGAAAACAAGGTCCAGACGGGTTACCTGATCCCTTGTTGTTCTGTTGGGAAGTACACCTTGTCTGATATTTTCAAAAAAATCTGAGAGAAGAACATTGGCTTCCTTAGAGTTGGGAGTTCCCAGTTTAGGCCTCAAAACTCCGGCATACGATCGAAGATAATAAAGCATAGAAGAAAGAATCACAGATTTTCCGGATTCTGCAGTTCCGAAGAAAAAGACAAAATTACTTTCCTTATTTCGGATGTCATTGGAAATGGTTTTGGCGATAGGAACAAAATCTGTTTTTGTATCGTTTTGAAAATCAAATGATAGTGGTTTTAAGGTTTCCTCCGTTTCAAAAGATAACGGTTTTAGGTTATCGTTAGTTTCCATGGTTTAGTTATTAGGGATGATGGTTTTACCGCTTCTTTTATTGGTAAACACGCTTTGGCCATTGTTTCCGTTATAGTTTCCTGAATCTGTTACCAGTAAAATGATAATCACAATCACAAAATCAAGTAAGATACAGCCTGCCAGTACTACAAACTGGTACATTCCGAAGTTTTTGATGGCATGTTCAAAGGCAAAACCTATTTTTCCGACTTGTTGAGTTTTTGAGACAACAGGTTCAAAGTGAATTTTATCATTTCCAAGAACAGTTTGCGCTCTGCTGCCTAGTTTATTATAATCCGAGAGAGATTCGTCAATTAATCCCTGAGATAATGCGTCCTTATCCTTTTTAGACAAAAGCAGAAGATCCTGAATATTTTTATTCCATTTAAAAGCCGCATTATTGATGTCGGTTTTCAGGGTTCTTTCTTCAGGAGACAGGTCGGAAATGATATTATCGATCTGTTTTCCCATTCTTTCTGCAAGATCTTCATAATCATCTCCCACGGGAGTCAGCAGATCTACTTTTTGTCCGGTTAACCTTTCTATATCCTTAATTAACAGCTGGGCACGGGTTCCGATTCCTTTATTTCCGGGATCTTTGATCTGCTCCATCAGCTGTTTCTTCTTGATCTCAATATTTTGAGTGGTGGCTTTATTGTATTTATAGCTTAACTTAGATTCCACATCGTTTTCAAGAGCTGTGAAATTTTTATTGATATCACGGAGTTCATCCGTATAAATATCCGTTTTCATAAACCTCGTATACAAAGCATTAAAATTGGCAATAAAGCAAAATGAGGCAATAAAAATATAAATACCAACCAAACTTCCGGTAGGTTTACCTGCCAGCTTGGCATTTCTCAGCATCCAGCACAGAAATAGAAGCAGTAATGATAAAACCAAAGCAATAACAAATGATGCCGGTCCAAAGATTTGCTGCAAACCAAGCCATGTCTGGTAAAAACTTACGCTGATTAGCAATAATGCAAGAATTCCCAAAAAGAGATCTGCAGGAGTCATTTTTTTATTCATAGTATACTCGTTATTTTTGAATGAGGTTATAAAAAACACTTTGTTTTATAATGCTCGAAACTACAAACAACGACCTGAAAAAAATTACGGAAACCCGTAAAGGAAAGTACTCTTGATTGAGTCTAAATGATGATTTTATGAATTTTCATTAAGTAGATTGGGCAGATCGAACAGATCTTAGAATAATCTGCAGAAATAAGTTGAACGGAGAGAATGTAAACCTTAGCTCCTTAAAGCAAGGTTTAATTTCCCAATTCCAATTGGTTTTTAACCAGATTGTAATATTCTTTTTGGGTATCCACCAATTGTTTATGATTTCCTTGCTCTACAATATGACCATCTTTAAGAACAATGATCTGATCTGCATTTTTAACGGTAGAAAGTCGATGAGCAATAATAACAACCGTTTTTCCCATAAAAAACGACTGAAGGTTATTATGAATAATTCTTTCATTATCTGCATCAAGAGCTGATGTAGCTTCATCAAAAAAGATGTAGTGCGGGTTTTTGTATACGGCTCTTGCAATTAAAATACGCTGTTTCTGCCCTCCGGAGATTCCATTACCAGCTGCCCCGATTTTTGTACGAAGACCTAACGGAAGGCCATCTATAAAGCTTTTGATATTTGCTATATGAATAGCATGCTGCATTCGGTGATCATCAATTATTTCATCGCCGGTTGCAATATTACGCTCAATGGTATCTGAAAAAATATAGCCATCCTGCATTACTGTTCCGCTGTTTTCTCTTATACTTTTAGGAGACAAATGCTGTACATCTTGATCATTGTAGAATATTTTTCCGGCAGTGGGATCATAGAATTTTAAAAGCAGCTTCATCAATGTTGTTTTACCACTTCCGCTAGCTCCTACAATAGCCGTTATTTTGCCCTGAGGAATAAAAAGATCAATGTTTTCCAGTACAAACGGAGATTTAGGACCTTCATACTGGAATGATACTTTATCAAAATGAATTCCATATGGAGTTCCGTTTGCTGTAAAAACGGAATGATGAATAAGCAAAGGTTGTAATTCCGTCTGTTCTTCTTGGGGATGGTTCTGAACTTCGTTAAGTCTGGTAAGACTCAATTTTGCTTCCTGTAAAGAACGGAAAAAATTGACCAGCTGATTAACAGGGCTATTCATCTGTCCTATAATGTAAGAAATACTTAATAAGGTTCCCAAGGACATTGAATCAATAACCACCAAATAAGCGGCGAGAAAAGTAACCAGGATATTTTTAGACTGATTAAGAATTTCAAAACCCGATAGCTGAATTTGGTTGATTTTCAGTATTCTTAAATTGGTCTTAAAGAGTTTCTGTTGTATATTTTCCCATTCTTTTCTTTTCAGATCCTCATATTTATTCAATTTCATTTCAGAAACGCCATTGATGATTTCATAAATAGCTTCCTGATTTTCACCCCGCTGATGAAATTTGAAATAATCTATAATCTCTCTTTTCTTAAGCCAGAAAAGTGACCATACTACAGAGATAGCAGTTAGGGCAATATATACGAGCATAATCCTGTAATCGTAGTAACATAATACTCCGAAGAAGACCGAGAAAGTTATTAAAGAAAATAGAGTTAGAATACTTTGTGAAGTTAAAAACTGTTCTATTCTTTCATGATCCTGAATACGCTGGCTAAAGTCTCCTAAAAGACGGGTATCAAAGAATTTTATGGGAAGATGCAAAAGCCTTTTAAGGAAATCTGAGATAATTTGTATACTGATTTTAGTCCCAATTTTTAGTGTGATCCAGTTTCTTATAATTTCGAATATGACGTTTCCTGAAAAAAAAGCTAATTGAGCTAAAAGGATTATTCCAATCAGGTTGATATTCTTTTTATTAACACCATTATCTATAAGTTTTTGTGTCAGAATAGGAAAAATAAGGGTAGTGGAAGCTCCCAGTATCAATAAAAAGAACAATAAAAGCAGCTGCTTTTTATAGGGTAGGAGATAAGACGCCAGTTCTTTATAGGAAATATGATCCTGAGTATTCTGATTGGTATTTTTATAAAACTTTTCCTCAGGTTCCAGAAGTAATGCTATGCCGGATTCTGAATCCGTTAGCCAGCTTTTTGTAAACTTATCTTCATTAAAAGAAATAAAACCATGTCCGGGATCAACAATTTTGTACCTTTTTTTTTTACTGAATATTCCTTTTTTTATTTCGCGTAAAACAACAAAATGATTTTGATTCCAATGGATGATGCAAGGAAGGGGAAGGGTTTCCAAATCCTCTACCTGTAACTGAACTCCCATGGCTTCAAAGCCTAATTCAGTAGCAGCTTCATGTAATCCAAGCAGAGATACGCCTTCCCGGGTAAGGAAAGATTTGTCTCTGATATACTGAAGGCTGATGTCTCGCCCATAATGTGAGGCAATCATAGAAAGACAAGCAGGCCCACAATCCATTTGATCATGTTGAGGAATAAATTTCATAAGCTATATTCCGGTTAATAATAGTTCGTTAGGATAAGGGAGCTTTTTATCGCTGCCTTGCATCAGAGTAATTCCAATTCCGGCTATCCCCCAAAAAAAAGAATATTTTGCTGAAGGGTGAATTTGCTGATCATCTTCATAATCAAACTGAAAACCAGCCAATGTTTCTTTGTCAGCACTCCAGTAAGAAGTAATCTGATCATACCAATATTGAGAGCTTTCAACATAGATCTTTTCAGAGGTTCTATTATAAAGATCAGCAAACATATAATAAAGTCCGGAACAACCATAAAGAATGCTTGAATCCTGAGTATGGCTGTGTTTTAGCTTCCGCCTAGAGCTTTCAGACAACATGTGTATGATCTCATCTTCAAATTCTTTTATCTGGAATTTTTTTGCAGCATTATACAGTGCGTAAAGTATCCCAAGATCTCCATAACACATAGATAACTGAGTTTCATTGACTATTTCAGAGTTCGGATATCTATAAGGGAAAAAACCATTGATTTGATTTCTTTTTTGTTTCATTAAAAAAGAAACAGCCTTATAGACGATGTCTTTGAATCTCTGTTCCTCCGTTTCCAGAATTCCATATTCGTATATCTTAGTCAGGAAATTAATAATCATTGCTGAACCATGTGAAAGCCCCAGATAGACTTGATTGCTATAGCTTGATGAAGGCCAATATACTTCTTCCTGATTAAGAACAACAGCATTGTCAAGGATAGATGCTGTAATTTCACTTAAAACTTGTTTGGAATAAGGATCTTTATCATGAATATATCGATTAAGAAAATAATAGCCACTGGCAAGACTTCCACTGAAGTAATCATAATCTTTTCTGTCCAGGTCTTGCTTTACCGTTTCGTACAGGGTATCATTGAGGTATTCATAATATTCTGAGAAGTCATATTCAAGATCAAAATTATTTTGAATAAACATCAGCCCTTTACCAAAACTGGCCAGCGTTTGAGCAACAGAATCCCCTTTGTATTTGGGAATGTATTCATTATCCGTAGAGATTTTAGAAAGAAGATGAATAGACTCTTCAATCATAAGTTCTCCTTTATCCAGAAATTCTTTATTATCAAAATGTTTATAACAGTAGTAATACAATAAAGCAGCTCCCATTTTTCCATATTCTATTGAAGCATCAGAAAAAATAGAGATGTTTTGATCAATTTGTGCTATGATATTGTTGATAATATTTTGAATTTCAAGCTTCTGCATTATGCTTTCTGTGTTTTATGGAATTGTAGGTTTTAAACATGAAAAAGTAAATAACAAATTCATGCATTCTTGCTTTTGTTAAAAAAATACGGTTCATATTCATGTGTACATAATCCTGCAATAAAGTAATATATGAAGTACCAGATTTTGTATTTTTTATTAAAGAGGTTAGTTCTCTTATATTTTCTGATCGTGTTATAAACGGGTGAATGAAATCTTCTATTTCGCTGTAATCATGCTGACGGAGAACAGATTCAAGATAATCTCTGTTTTCTCTGTATTTTTTATCTATTGATTTTTTAAATTTTTGTACATATTCCGGATTGGAATGATCCACATGCTCAGGAAGAAATGTTTGATAGAGCTGTTCAAATAAGCGAATTCTATCATCCAGAGAAACCTCAAAATCATCCATAAGCCGATTCAGTGAAAAAACACCTGTTTTCCATCTTATTTCTTCAGTAAGATTTTCAATGGTAAGAAAGTTCATGACTGCTAAGCTGTCATAATAGAACAATTTCTCTGAAAGCTCTATATTTTCAGCGCCGTATCTTTCAATTTCCTGTTTGTAGGTATCAATTTCAAAAGAGCTGATCATTTCATTTTCAAGAAGTACAGAAAGTTTGTTATTCAGATACTGAAGGCTTGCTTCATTAATTTTTTTCTTGATCCGGAAACGTACATGATACTCAGGGTCCTGAAATCTCAGAAAGAACCATGGACATTCAGGATCATCCTGTTCGAAATGTTCTACATAATCTGCAAGAACTTCTGTAATGATGGTATCCGCATATTTATGACTTGTATAGATCTTATAAAAACTCCACTCATCACCCGGAATATATTTTCTTTTCTTTGTCTCGGTATGCTCTGTAAAATTATGGGCAGATGATGTTTTCTCTTCTTTTACTGTAAATGGGAAGATAAATTCGGACGCAAATGATTTTCCATTTTCGTTAGGTAATTGCAAAGGCTCAAAGTATTCATACAAGAAGATGTTTTCTTTTGTAATCTGTCTTGCCAGAATATGGAGACAGGTTTCATTAGTAGTGTCCAAAACCAGAACATTATCTCTCTCTTTAATGGTGCAGAACTGAGGAATACATTTGTTGATGACCAGCTTTTTCAGTTTTTCAGCGGTCATATCTTTATCCATGTCAATTCGCCAGCAGGCTTCCGACAGAATAAATTCTTTGTATTCCACTCGGGGAAGGAAACTGTTTTTTTCAAGAAATCCCCAATTCCAAAGAAACCCTAAGTCAATCCCATTGAATTGATAATCGCCTAAAAACTTGATAACCGGGAGCTGATTGTCCCCATAATTATAGGCATTAGTGTACTTTGGTCTTATTTCTTTGTTGAGTTTTTTTGATCTTAGCTTTAATCTTCCGTTTTCAAAACGGATATAAATATCATTAATTAATATAACAGAATCTCCATTATTTTTACTTTCTGAAACATAAGGTAATTCATAGGTATGAAAGTTGGGCCGTTGTAAAACATTGCCCAGCCTGTCCTCTCTATGATGAAGTAATTCTGCATAAATACAATCTTCCGAATCTTTTTCAGAAATTGTTTTTAAGTTTTCGGCCAATGCAGGATCATGATATGCAAATCTTGACAATACAATATTAGCCAATGGAGTAGGAATAGGAGAAACGGTAAGAAATTTAAAATTTCCATTATCAATATCCTCCTGAGATTTACATATAAATGAACCAAATATATGATTGTTATAGCCAAAAGAAAGAGGTGGATCCTGTTTTTTACCTACTTCTTTTACATCTTGCTCCGTTAAGACGACAGGGGTAAAAGTTTCAGGAGAAAAACAATGAATATATTTGTCAAGAACCAATTTGACAATAGGGGGAACGCTTTCATGGTTCTCTGAATCTTCAAAAGTAAAATAGAGCTCATCCAGTAAGGGAGTTTCTTCAAGATTGCCACTGATGTGATAATCATATCCTACCCCAAAGTCCGGATCAAGAGCTTTAACCAATGGTACCTCCATGGTTTCGAATTTCCTAATAAACCGCTTAGTGAAGTTTGATAGCCTGTGATTAGGCTTAGCTTTCACCAATGGAATTAATTCTTCGGTTCTTTTGGATAGTAAAGAAGTTACCTTTTGGTTAACGGACTGGTGTGCTAGTGGAATGATAGAATCAATTTGAACGATTTGTCTGTTTTCATCTATGATATCTGAAAATTCCTGAGCTTTGTTTTCAATTTCTTCTACGATAGAGTTTGATGTAAAAACATCATATGTTTTATCTTGTATTTTTGCAATCGATTGTAATGAATCTGTTTTATATCCATATTGCGTAAGATATTTTTGGAGTTCTGATAATGGATCTTCCAGACTCGTCATATACGGTGGAAGTTTATCAACCAATATTTTACTTTCTATCAGGGAGTTGATGTATTCTATAATTTCATGGTCATCAATATCCGGTATTTGTCGTGAAATAAGGTTTTGTATTTCAGAAATGGTGGTCCCGCTTTGAGCCTGATCAATAATAGAACTCAGGATAGGATTTATAGGAACTTCATTTATTTCATAATCATAACGTTCACTCCAGCTGATGTATCTCCAGTTATCTCCACTGGTATAAAGAGTGTTATTGAGAAAATAAGGAATTTTTTCATTATTCTCTGCGATGATAATGTCTTTTAATTTTCTGAGGAAAAGTACATCTGTTCGTACTTTTAAAATAAGATCATTATTTTTTAACAGAATATTTGTTTCACCTTGGTATGTTTTTCCTGAATTAAAACCCGCAAACAACCCATACGGTGTGCATCTGGTGCACATTCTGGAATAATATTTGTATAAACTTTGAAGAACTCGGTCTGAAGGATCAAAGATGGTTTCTTTGTCATTTAGCCAATCCAATGCTATATTGTAGAAAGTTCTTGTGGCAAGATATAAAGCATTGAGGAAAATTGTTTCCGCAAAATATCTTTTAACCACATGAATGTCTTTTGCCATCATGGCATCATTCAACTGCTTCATGTTGGTAAATGGAAGGGTCGAAATTCTGACCACAAAAAAATTTGTAGGAATAAGGAAGTTTGGTTTCAATTTTTTTGTATTATAAATGAGACTTCTTAGGATAAAAGATAATGGGATGGATGCTATTAATCACCAGTATAAGCTGGATTTATAGCTGAGAAAATAAAAGAAACCTTCCCAGTTTCTTCAAAAGGGAAGGTTTCAGAATAATTTATAAGTTAGTTGCTCCAGTTGTTGATGTAGTGGTGCAATTGTTTGTAACAGAAGTAGTTGTGCAATCACCTTCTCTTACCGGTGTAATAGCTTTGTTACCTCCTTTTACTGTGCTTAGTTGTCTTTCGTTTAATTTAGCAATTGTTTTTTTGTTTAATTGCAGTTGGCTGAATTTGTTGTTCATGATATTAAAATTTTATAAATTTAGTCTCTACTCTTTTAAAGGATTTTCGAGTTTCTCCTGCACGCGCGTGTATTTTTATGTTAATTAGCTCTTGATTTTTCTTCGAACCTTATACTTTTTCCTGCTCCTTTTACTTTCTTATTTCCAAAAGAATAATTGACACTCAGGTTCAGTCTTCTTTGGTCAAAGTAATTGTAAAACTCATTACGGTAACCTGCGTTGTAAGAATATCCTTCACTGGTTAATGTTCTGAACAGGTCATTTAATACGGCACTAATATTTAGCTTTTTATCAAAAAATGATGCTTTAATCCCCGGAGAAAAGTTCATTTGGGTTTTGATCTTTATATTAGAATATACATAAGGCAGGTCATGCCAGAAATTCACTAATAAAGACCATGTTTTAGCTTTATTAAGGCTTATTGTATTATATATGGTGTATGAAAATGAAGACAATTCAATTTTTTCTGCTTCAGGGATAATCGGTTTTGTGGATGCATAGGTTCCCGTTGCACTTAATGATGTTTCCCAGATGTTGAAGAAAGTCTCATTATAGGCTAATTGTAACCCTATTTTATTTTCGTTATATGCATTTTCAAAAACATTAGTATAGATCCCATTCACAAGGCGGGCTATATTTGATAATCCGTTTTTATTATACTGATTATATAGTGTTGCGCTGAACTTATTTTTAAGCGTATAGGTGAGCTCAACATTATCATTATAGGAAGGAGACAAAGTAGGAGTCCCTGTAAAATACATATAAGGATTGGTATACCATCTGAAAGGATTAAGCGTCTGAAAGCTTGGCCTTTCTATTCTTTTGGAATAGCTAAGAGAAAATACATGGTCATCACTAGGCTTATATCGTACATAGGCAGTAGGAAATAACCTGCCATATTTACCTTCAGCTATATTTCCCTGTACTTCTGAATTGGTACCATTAAATTGAGTATACTCATATCTTAAACCTGCTTTTGCAGACCATTTTTCACTGAAATCTTTTTGATAGCTTAAATAAGCAGCATAATTATGCTCTTTATAATGAAAATTATTACTATTAGCAGGGTTTATAACATAGTCCGGACCTATAAGATTGTAATATTCAACATTGGATTTATTATCAAATGATGTATATTTTACCCCTGTTTCAATATTTCCCCATTGGGAAGGAAGGGTAAGATCTGCCTGTCCCGAATAGATGTTATAATTCATATAACTGCTATTCCGAATTGTAGTTTCCAGCGCTGAGAAATTATTTAATGTATTAAAATCATTTATTTTATCAGGCGCATTGTTGAGGTAGTTGGCTGTTATGCTCAATTTTTTTCCTAAAGTATCTAATTTAAGATCATAATATGCATTTAAAGTATGTGTAGGTGTTTTCCAAACTTGCTTCTGGACGGTGCTTAATGTGGAATCCACAATCCCAAGGCGCTCGTATCTGCTTGCTCCATCAGCATTCATAGTGCTGCGCTGCCTGTTAAAGTCGTAAATGACTCCTATATTTTGTTTAGCATTAATCTTATAATCTAGGCTGTAGTTAAAACCTAGTATTTTTACTTCATCTTTTCTTACTTCATTAGTGTAGATGCTATTGTCTGACCCTATAAGACTTCTTGTTCCTTTAGGTTTTGCTGAATTATTATACTGACGAAGTTTCAGTGAGGTACTGATTTTCTTTGACTGATAATTCAATGTTAAACCTGATCCAAACCCATAATAACTGGTTTTCTGATAAGAGGCACTGGCATTTCCGCTCCAGCCCAGATTTGGATTTTTTTTCATGATGATATTAATCATTCCGCTGTTACCTTGCGCTTCATATTTTGAAGGCGGAGTGGTAATCACTTCAATTTTAGAAATATCATCAGACCTCAGAGACTGTAAATAACCCGCTAATTCATTTTGTGAAAGATTGATTAATCGATCATTAATCATAACCACTACATTCCCTTTTCCTACGATAGAAACATTTTCATTCTGAATTCTAATGAGCGGAGTGTTTCGTAAAGCATCTAATCCCGTCATCCCCTGAGAAGCAATAGAATTTTCAACGTTATATACTAAACGATCAACTTTTCTTTCAATAAGTTTTTTTGATGATTTGATGTTTACGGCCTCTATTTTTATAGATTGATCTTCCGTAATTTGAATTTGGCCTAAATCTACACTAGACTGAAGGCTAATCTTCTTTTCAAGATATTTTTTACCGAGATATTCAGCAATCAGAATATAATCACCTTTTTCGCCTTTAAGGGAAAAGTTACCTGAACTGTCAGTTAATCCATTTACTACTAATGTTTTATCAGTGTTTTGTAATTTGATTTGAACAAATTGAAGCGGCTGCTTATTAGAGTCTGTGATCTTACCTGTAACAGAGAATTCCTGAGCAAATACAACGCCACTACTTAAAAGTGTAAGTACAGTTAAAGGAGAAGTAAATTTACTTAGTATCATGTTATTAGTTTGGTTTGGAGTGATTATTATTCCCCTCCAAAGGAAATAAATTTTTATTAACTAGCCAAATTCTAAAATGAATAAAGCAATTGTTTTTTAGTTTTTCATTTAATAATTAAAACTTAACAACTTGTTATTCATAATTTTACAATATTTTATTTTTTTTTGAAAAAAAAGCATTTTTAATGTTTTAAGAGTGAAAAAAATCTAATTATATCCCATATTTGTGATATTATGTTAAATAAATATGGATTAATTATGCAAAATTATTACTTAATTATAGCGATTGTGTGAAAACATGATGAAGGAGCTCTTGTAATTTTTAGATAATTTGTAATTTATTTTAGAAAGCTAAGAGTGGCTACTTTATCGCTGAAGAAGCTATATGTTATGCATCCGCTTAGTAAGAATCAATTTCATTGATTCCCCTCTTTGCTCCCTTACCATTTTACGGTATGAAGATAAAATCTTTACGTTTATAAAACCCTTCAATATTTAGCCACTAATTCACGAATGAATAAAAAAATCGTGCATTAGTGGCCAAAAATATCTGTGTAGATCTGTGGTTATAAAATAACAGAACCTGTTAGATCAATGGCCCTCTACATTTATCTTTGATGAATTTTAATCTACCTTAAAACCTTCACATTTCTTAATGGTTTATTTTTTTTTGACGCAAAGAATTAATGATTCAAATGTTTTATTTTAGGAGGCTAAGAATAGCGACTTTGTCGCTGAAGAAGCTTTATGTTATGCATCCGCTTAGTAAGAATCAATTTCATTGATTCCCCTCTTTGCTCCCTTACCATTTTACGGTATGAAGATAAAATCTTTGCGTTTATAAAACTCTTCAATATTTGGCCACGAATGCACAATTTTTTTATTCATTCGTACATTAGTAGCCAAAAAATATCTGTGCAGATCTGTGGTTAAAGAAACTACTTTTCTTCCGCTTTTAATTTATTCACCAAAGGATTGGCATACATTGCCAGGAAATATTCTTTAGAAACAGGATCAGAAGGATCTATACGCATCTCCAGCCTTCGGATAAACAATTGTTTTTCCTGTTCTGTATATTGAGAAGCATAGGTGTCTGTATCATTGATCAGATCGTAAGCTATATATTTTGTAGGCCAAAGCTTGTAATTTTGAATGATGGAATTATCAATCAACTGTGCAATAGCCTGCAATTGCTTGTTTTTATTTTCAATCGTAGCGGCAATTTCATCCAATTCTGTATCAATAACGTCACCGGCATGCAGATGAATTCTTTTCTTTTGTCCTAAAATTCCGCTGAGTATCGTTGTAAAATCTTCGTTTTTTCCTTTAATATATTCCTCATCCCTGTGCTGTGCCAGCAATTGAGGCATTTTTAGGGAATCTGTAGGATCATACTCATAGGAAATGGAGATAGGAACGATCTTTAATGTTTTAAAATACTCAATTAGAGATTGATCTCCGGCTGCCATGGCTAGCATTTTTAAAACCCCTTGCTGAGTAGCATCATTCCCGTCTTTAGCACGGCCTTCCCGCTGGGCAATCCATACGGAGCGATTTTCCTGAAGTAGCTGTTCTTTAATATATTCGGACATCACCTGTGAACTTGTAAGCTGATCACGAAGGGAAAGTCCTCTCTGAACTAAGAAATTGCGGTTTAGTTTGGCCAGTACATTCAGAAAATTTCTTTTGACAAGATTGTCACCAATGGCTGAAGCCGTCATAATATGGCCGCTTTCCAGCAAAACAAGATTAAGGAGTGAAGTATCCAGTACAATATCCCTGTGGTTCGAAATATAAAGGTAAGAAGTGTTTTTATCAAGCTTATCGAAACCTGAAGTGGTTAACCCTTCAGAACTCTTGGCAAGAATCTGGCGAACGGCATAGGCCACAAACTGGTGCTGAAAATCGCTGATGGAATGAACCTCTTTAAACTGTTCCAGCCAAACCTGCTCATCCACACCGGGAAAAGTAAAGGTCATCAGTGCTTTCATCATCGGATCGCGGGCTATGCTCTGCAATCTTTCGTTCACTTCATGATCATGAAAATACCGGATTTCATCAAACTTCGACATGGGCTTATTTAAAAATTAAAACTTTTTGCAAAAGAACGAAAATTTATCTGGGGATAGGGTATAAAGGGTGTTAAAGTATTATGATGGGCGTAGGAATTAGAGAAATCATCTGGTAAGACTATTGAAACGTTATCATTTATTCCGAATAAATTTAATCACAAATCGAATATTTTACAAAGTTAAAAGATACAAAAGATTTTGTTTAATAAAAGGAAGCTTTCATACTCTTACTACAGATCAAATCTTTAGTGTATTATTTTACCTTTTTATGGTTTTCCATATTTAGCAGTAGCCACAAAAGTTGTAAATTGTGCTTTTTAAAATTTTTGAATGAATCACGCTGTACACAACAGACTGGTCTCGTTTATCTGGAGTATTGCAGATGACTGTTTAAGAGACGTTTATGTAAGAGGAAAATATAGAGATGTAATATTGCCAATGGTTGTTCTTAGGAGATTAGATGCTTTACTAGAACCTACCAAGCAGCATGTCCTTGAAGAAGTAGTTTTCCAAAAGGAGACAATGAAGTTTACCGAATGGGATGATAAAGGAATGACAGCTGCTTCTAAATATGTTTTCTATAACACTAGCGAATGGACACTACAAAGTCTGCATTCTTCTGCTACAAATAGTCAACAAATTTTGTTAGGAAATTTTGAAGACTACCTAAATGGTTTTAGTGCTAATGTGCAGGAAATTATTGAGATGTTCAAATTGAGAGCACAAATAAAACATATGGCAAACAAAGATGTTTTGCTGGATGTACTTGAAAAATTCACTTCACCTGATATTAATCTGACTCCTTTTGAAAAACTAGATACTTCCGGAAGAAAAATGCCGGCGCTAACAAATCTTGGAATGGGTTATGTTTTTGAGGAACTAATCAGGAAATTCAATGAAGATAATAATGAAGAGGCTGGTGAACACTATACCCCTCGTGAAGTGATCGACTTGATGACGCATTTGGTTTTTGAGCCCATAAAAGAAAAAATACCTTCAGTAATTACTATCTATGACCCAGCTTGTGGAACGGGTGGAATGCTAACAGAATCTGAACTCTTTATCACAGATGAAGAAGGAGAAATAAAAGCGACAAATACCTCAGTATACATGTTTGGAAAGGAGGTGAATGATGAAACCTACGCTATCTGTAAGTCGGATATGATGATTAAGGGTAAAGATCCTGAACACATTAAAGTAGGTTCTACCTTGTCTACAGATGAGTTTGCCGGAACGAAATTCGATTTCATGCTGTCTAATCCGCCTTACGGAAAAAGCTGGGCAAGTGAACAGAAATACATTAAAGACGGAAAAGATGTTATAGACAACCGATTTCTTATCAAACTAAAAAATTACTGGGGCGAAGAAGAAGTTGTTGATGCTGTACCAAGAAGCAGTGACGGTCAATTGCTTTTCCTGATGGAAATGGTAGATAAAATGAAAGCCGTTACTTCAAAAAATACTATAGGTAGCCGTATTGCTTCAGTCCACAATGGGTCGAGCCTGTTTACAGGAGATGCAGGTGGTGGAGAAAGCAATATTCGAAGATACATTATTGAAAATGATTTGCTGGATGTGATTATTCAGCTTCCCAATAATATTTTTTATAATACAGGAATTACCACTTATGTCTGGATTCTCAGCAACAATAAGCCTGCACAACGTAAAGGTAAGGTTCAGCTGATTGATGCAAGTGAAATGTATCAGAAATTGAGAAAAAATCTTGGTAATAAAAACTGTGAACTTACCAAACAGCATATTCAGGAGATTGTCAAGTGTTATCTTCAACTGGATGAACTTGACAAAAAAGAAACTGGAAATATCGCCAGTAAAGTTTTTGAAAATGCTGACTTTGGATATTATAAAGTCAATATAGAAAGACCCAAACGTTTGAAATCTCAATTTACTTCCGAGAAAATAGAAGCATTGAAGTGGGACAAATCTCAACCCGCATTTTCAAAAGGGCTGTATGATACATATGGAATGGAAGTGTACGAAGGTTTAGAGAAATACAAAAAAGAAGTTGAAAATTACATAGAAAAGCATGACCTGAATATTAATGCTAAGCAACTGGCAGGTTATCTAAAAAAAGAAAGTTGGAACAGACAGGAGCAACTTTATCAAACAGCATTTCGTTTGATGGAAGTATTGGGAACGGAAGTATATACCAATTTTAATGAATTTGTTGCCAAAGTAGATGAAGTTCTGAAGCTGGATAAAACCAAACTTTCTGCTTCTGAAAAGAAACAGATTCTGGATACGGTAAGCTGGTATGATGAAGAAGCTGATAAAGTCATTAAAAAAGTAGAAAAGTTAAACAGTCAAAAACTATCTGATTTACTGGATTATTTAGGTTGTACAGAAAAAGACTTACCTTATTATGGCTACTTCCCAACAACTAAGAAAGGGGAATATACCATATATGAAACCGAAAGCGACCTGCGTGACAGTGAAAGCATTCCTTTAAAAGATAATATACATGGTTATTTTCTGAGAGAAGTAAAACCGTATGCTGAAGAAAGCTGGATTGCATTGGATTCTGTAAAGATCGGTTATGAATTAAGCTTCAATAAATATTTTTATCAACCTGTACCATTACGAAGTTTGGAGGAAGTAACAAAGGATATATTAGCCTTGGAAAAGGAAGGTGATGGATTATTGGCTGAAATCTTAAATTTTTAAGCAATGCAGCAATACGAAAAATATAAAGATAGCGGTGTAGCCTGGATTGGAAAGATTCCTAAACAATGGAATATTTTAAAATTGAAATTTTTGTTTAAAGATGTTTCAATTAAGAATAGACCAGATTTAGATTTACTTTCTGTAACTCAAGATCAAGGAGTTGTACCACGAAGTATGGTTGAAAATAGAATGGTTATGCCAACTGGAAATCTAGAATCTTTCAAAGTTATTTCAAAAGGTGATTTCGCAATTAGCTTAAGATCTTTTGAAGGAGGCTTAGAATATTCTGAATATGAAGGTTTAATAAGTCCTGCTTACACAGTATTAAAATCTCAAAAAGAAATTAATGATAATTATTTTAAGTTTCTTTTTAAAAGTAAGGCATTTATTGCTGAACTTCAATTGAGTATTGTTGGGATTAGAGAAGGTAAAAATATCAGCTATGAAGAATTAAAATATTCTTATACTCCAATTCCTCCACTTATCGAACAACAAGCCGTCGCTACCTTTCTCGATGACAAAACCTCCAAAATAGACCAAACGATTGTCATTAAGCAAAAAGAAATAGAATTGCTGAAAGAACGTCGCCAAATTCTCATCCAAAAAGCCGTTACCAAAGGTTTGGATGATAATGTAAAAATGAAAGACAGTGGTGTGGATTGGATTGGGGAAATTCCTGAGCATTGGGATACTGTAAAATTAAAATTTCTGGGCAATGCAATTATCGGCTTAACTTATTCACCAAATGATTTATGTGACCCAACAGAAGGCAAACTTGTTTTACGATCTTCAAATTTACGTAATGGAAAGTTTGTTTACGGTGAAAAAGAAAATGTTTATGTCAAGGGAAGAATTTCAGATAAATTATTGATAAGAAAGGATGATATTTTAATTTGTTCTCGAAATGGTAGCAGAGACTTAATTGGTAAATGTGCTATTGCAAATACTTATGATATCGGCCATTCTTTTGGAGCTTTTAATACTGTATTTAGATCAAAATATAATAGGTATTTATTCTGCATCTTAAATTCAAATATTTTTAAGTCATTATCTGGTTCGTTTTTAACGTCTACAATAAATCAATTAACAATAGGAAATCTCAATTCCATAAAAGTGCCAATTCCTCCTGAAACTGAAATGGAACAAATTAGATTATATGTTGAAGCCATAGAAGAAAAAATCACCAAAGCTATCTTGCTCAAGCAACAGGAAATAGACA
Organism: Chryseobacterium sp. StRB126; assembly: GCF_000829375.1. Lineage (NCBI taxonomy): Bacteria > Pseudomonadati > Bacteroidota > Flavobacteriia > Flavobacteriales > Weeksellaceae > Chryseobacterium > Chryseobacterium sp. StRB126. The sequence goes on along the minus strand of NZ_AP014624.1, from coordinate 4,143,946 downwards.
AGCTGAAAGAGTATAAAACGGTGCTGATAGATAATGTGGTGACTGGGAAAGTGAGGGTGAGCTGAAATAAAACAAATAAAAAAAACTAATAACAAGAAAAAACATGACCAATGTATTAGAGCCCAGATCAATAGGCGAATTAACATTAACAAGTAAAAACTATAGGTTTTTTATTCCTTCTTACCAAAGAGGATATCGCTGGGGTAAGGATGAAGTATCAGCTTTATTAAATGATTTATTAGAGTTTTTAATTTTTAGTGAAAATAAAAAGGAAAAATACTGTCTGCAACCGATTGTCGTTAAAGAATTGCCAGACGGCAGATATGAAGTTTTAGATGGACAACAGCGTTTGACCACGCTGTATATTTTGTTATCTTATTTGAGACAATCTGACGATGAAGTGAATTTGTTTAGTCTACAGTATGAAACCAGAACCAACAGTGAGGCTTTTCTTCAAAATTTAACAACAGAAATCAATAGTGATAATCCGGATTACTTCTACATCAGTCAGGCATATGGCATCATATCTAACTGGTTCACCGATAATGGTACGCGAATACCTCGATTAAAAAGAAAAATAACTGATATAGTTCTGGAACAGGTCGACATTATTTGGTATGAGATTAAAGAAGAATCCAATCCAATAGATGTTTTTACACGTATCAATATTGGTAAAATTCCGCTAACCAATTCAGAGTTGGTAAAAGCAATCTTTCTAAGTAAAAACAATTTACAATTAGGCTTGGACGAAGATGATCAAAAGATAGCAGAAACCATTCTTAATAACAAGCAGTCTGTCATTGCTTTGGAATGGGATGCTATGCAAAAACAATTGCAAGACGATAAGTTCTGGGCTTTCATATACAATAAAAAAGAAAATAATTACCAAACCAGAATTGATTATATTTTGGATCTGGTAACTGAGAGTCCAATTAATAAAAAAGATAGTTTAGAATCTTTTAATACTTACTACGACAAAATAAAAGAGGTTAGAAGTAATCCTGAAACGGTAAAAGAATTAGAAATAAGCAATACATCGTTTATTGAAAAAGAATGGTCAGAATTAAAAGCATATTTTGATATTTTGCTGGAATGGTACAATAATAAATGGTACAACCATATTATCGGATTTCTAATTTCCAGAAACGAGAATGTAATTGAATTGTTGAAAAAATACAAAGACCTTAATCGTGATGGTTTTAAATCCAGTTTGCTTAATAAGATAAAAGATAGGTTTCTGGCAAAAAAACTATCGGCACTTAGTTATGAAAGTAATGATAAAAAAACAATAGAGAGTATACTTCTTCTTTATAATGTGGTAAGTTCGCTATTGCAGCCTGATACTTCTATACAATTTCCATTTGATCAAATCAGGACAAATAAATGGTCTTTAGAACACATCTATGCGCAGAATTCTGAGGACTTGAAAGAAAAGGATATTCCACTGTGGATTCATGAGCATCTTCAGTACTTCCAGAGAAATCTGAAAGAAAATGATACTGAGCTTGTTGCAATTATTGAATCTCTTAAAGTACTTTCTCAGTTTGATATAAGTAATGGCTTCTCGGAAGAATACAAAGAACTTTTTACTACTATCTTTAGTGATATTGACCGGTATAATTCTAAAAAAGATGAGCAGGATATGAAAGCAGAAGCATTAATAGAGGAAGCTGATGGTTACCAATGGATAACAGATGATCAGTCTATCGCTAACCTGACACTTCTTGATGTGGGTTCGAATTCATATTTAAGTAATTCAATTTTTGGAGTAAAGAGAGAAAAGATAAAGGAATTAGATAAGATAATGGCATTTATACCAAATGAAACCAGAAAAGTATTCTTCAAGTACTACTCGGATACTGTATGGCACGATGCTTATTGGACACTTGATGACAGAAAGGCTTATGTAAAAGACATAGAAAGCAAAGTATACAATTTGAATAACTTACTAGAAAATTAATAAAATGAAAACTACTTTTTGGAATATTCTTAGTAATACAAGTGAAGCTATATCGGTTCCTAATGGTATCCTGATTCCTAAAATACAGAGGGATTATGCGCAAGGAAGAAAAACGACGAGAGCCATCGAAATTAGAAATGAGTTTCTAAAAAATATTAAAGACGCAGTTATTGAGTTTAAAAATGGATCAAGTAAAGGGCTTGATTTAGATTTTGTTTATGGTACCAGCGAACTGGGTAGTTTTATTCCTTTGGATGGACAACAGAGATTAACGACTTTATTTTTAATACATTGGTATCTGGCATTCAAGGAAAATAAGTTATCAGATTACCTGTCAGTTTTTTCAAAATTTCATTACGAGACAAGACCGTCATCTAACGAGTTTTTGAAATGTTTGTGCAATAAAATAAGTAAGAAAGATTTTGACGATATTTTTAATGAAAATCAGTCCATTGAAGAAGTTATAAAAAATGAAAACTGGTACTATGCAGCTTGGAATTATGACAACACTATTCAAGCAATGATTACAATGCTTGCAAGTATTCATACAGAATTTTCTGGAAATGATATTAGGATCAATGATTTTATATTTTCAGATCAATGTGCAATTACCTTTAACTTTTTGCAGCTAGACACGTTTGGACTATCTGATAGTTTATATATCAAGATGAATGCACGAGGTAAGCAACTAACAAGTTTTGAAAATTTAAAAGCCCAGCTAGCAAAACTAATCAAAGAAAGTGATTTTAACACTCATTACTACTATCATTTAAAAACGCTTACTGGAGCAAGACCTGTGGATGTAGAAACTTACTTTGTGACGCAGGTAGACACAGTATGGTCAGATTATTTTTGGACAAACCGTGATGAAAACAATCATTTTGATGATAAACTGCTCAATCTATTGACTTTTGTTTCTCTAAATGAATTGATCATTAAAGATGTAGCTTTATATAATACTGCAACTAAAAATTTGGAAATAGTTGATTCTATTAGTTATTATGCCTTAAACAAAAATGAATTACTTTTTGAAAATGGACTAATAAGTTACATCAATATATTGGATATTTTATGTTCAAAAGATAAATCAATCATAAAGTTTTTTGAACAAACAAATTTTGTGAAAGATTATGTAAAACCGAGTTTTGACGAAGGTGTAGGAGCTAATTATGAACGTCGTGTAATGTTCTATGGAATATTCAAGTTTTTATTTAAGAATAATGATCATGTAAATTATGACGAATTATTAAGATGGATGAAACTTCTACAAAATCTTACTGTAAATACAATTTATGACAGCTCAGAAGATTTGAAGACAAGTTTAAATGGAATTAATGAATTTTTATATGATTATTCGGGTAATTTATACTCAGATTATATTGGTAAGTCTATGAAAGGCTTTGATTCTGTTCAGACAAAAGAAGAATTTGTAAAATTACAGATGAAACTTAAATCTCCGGAATGGTTTGAGTTAATTGAGTCGATTGAAACTCATGGCTTTTTGAAAGGACAGATTAGCAGCTTGTTAGTTTTTAGCGGCATTATGCAGGTTTCAGATAATATTGGTCTAAGTGCGATTTCGGATGATGAACTGATAAGACTCTATGAAAAATTAAAAGCTACATCAAAAGTGTTTAATTCCATATTTAATGAAGAAGGATTAAAAAGATTTGAACAAGAAGAGTTTAGAAGAGCATTGCTAACATTTGGAGATTATTCAATATACTCAACCAATTGGTTTTTTTATAACGACAGTAATCATCGTGATCTTTCTTGGAGAAGGCTTCTAAAAGAGACAGTAAATTTAGGACAAACCTATAAAACTGGTGCTTCTGCATTAATTAATTTGTTTGATAAATTAATTTCCGAAACTTCAATTAAAGAACAATTACAAGAAGTTATCAAAATTTACTTAAAGAATGAAACTGCAAGAGACTGGAAATATTATTTTATAAAATATCCACTACTTTTCCTTTCCTCAAAAAGGCATTATGTTAAATTTTTTGGAAGCAACGAAGACGAATTTATTTATTGTCTGAATAAAACAAAATACAATTTTGCAGGCGACTATGATTTTATGTCTTTGGTATTGAAGTCTGAATTAAATAAAAAAGGATTTGATACTGCAAGTATTCAATTTGGATTTTCAACAAAATATAATCAATTTGGTATAATTAAAATAAAAGGGAAGTCGATAAAAATTGTTTACAACTCTCCTCTTAGCAGACATAATTTTATTATAAAATCACACGGTACTGAAGAATATCGTGAGAAATCTTTGCAAAAAGTGATCACTTATATTATTGATAATTATTCTTGAATAAATTAATTATGCCATCACAAACTAACGAACTCGCCCTAGAAACTGCCATAGAAAAAGCACTCTGTGGTATTTCAACAGAAGATATAAAAAATGGAATTGTAGCAGATTCAAATGCTCCCTACAACGGTAATGGTTACTATATTGGAAACCCTGGTGACTTCAATGCAAAATATGCTTTGGATGAGGTTCGCTTTTGGGACTTTCTTGAAACCACGCAAAAAGAAGAACTGGAAAAACTAAAACGCCAGTCGGATTGGAAAATCAAAATTCTTGACCGTTTTGATAAGTTGGTAAAAAAGTATGGCATTTTGAGAATGCTTCGTAAAGGTCTGGCAGTTGATGATGCACAGTTTACGTTATTTTATGTAGCACCTTTACAAAATAGTAGTCAATGTATCAAAGACAATTTTGAGAGTAATCAGTTTTCTGTTACCCGACAATTGAGGTACTCAGTTGCCAACCCTCTTGAAGAAATAGATATGGTGATTTTCATTAATGGTATTCCTATTTCTACTATAGAACTTAAAAACCAATGGACAGGCCAGAACGCTAAGGTGCATGGGGTTGATCAGTATAAATATAAGCGTGATACGACACAGCCTTTACTTAATTTTGGAAGATGTATTGTTCACTTTGCTGTAGATACTGATGAGATTTATATGACCACCAAATTGGATGGTGCTAAAACATTTTTTCTTCCTTTCAATCTCGGTAATAATTTTGGAAAAGGAAATCCACCCAATCCTTTTGGTCATAAAACTTCCTATTTCTGGCAGGATGTTTTACGAAGAGAAAGTATTGCCAATATTATCCAGCACTTTGTCAGATTTGACGGTAGTGAAAATGATGCTTTAAATAAAAAGACGTTATTTTTTCCAAGATACCATCAATTGGATGTAGTTAGAAGATTAATGAAAGATACTACCCAAAAAGGAGCTGGAGAAACTTATCTTATTCAGCATAGTGCAGGTTCAGGTAAATCCAACTCTATTACTTGGCTGGCGTACCAACTTATAGAAGCTTATCCTGAAAATGATGTGGTTGCAGGAAACAAAACAATCAATCAGCCCATTTTTGATTCTGTGATTGTGGTAACGGATAGACGGTTGTTAGATAAACAGTTGAGAGATAATATTAAAGAATTTTCTGAAGTTAAAAATATTGTAGCGGCTGCATATAGTTCTGCTGACCTGAAAACAGCTTTGGAAAATGGCAAAAGAATTATAGTTACAACTATACAGAAATTTCCTGTTATTGTAAAAGATATTTCTGACATGAGCAATAAACAATTTGCAGTTATAATTGACGAAGCACATAGCTCACAATCCGGAAGTTCTGCTGATAAATTGAATGAAGCTATTGGAAATAAAGGAGAGGATCAGGACTATGAAGATTATCAGGATAAGATCCTTCAGGCGATGCAGGCTAGGAAAATGACTAAAAATGCCTCTTATTTTGCTTTTACGGCAACACCTAAAAACAATACTTTAGAAAAATTTGGAAAGAAACAGGAGGATGGATCTTTTAAGCCTTTTCATTTGTATTCAATGAAACAGGCCATTGAAGAAGGATTTATTTTAGATGTTTTAGCTAATTATACGACTTACAAAAGTTATTATGAATTAGAAAAATCTATAGAAGACAATCCATTGTTTGATACTTCGAAAGCTCAGAAAAAATTGAAAGCTTATGTGGAAAAGCATAAACAAACCATTGGTACGAAAGCGGAAATAATGCTTGATCATTTTACAAGTTCAGTTGTAAATACGAAAAAGCTTAAGGGAAAGGCAAAAGCAATGGTAGTGACACAAAGTATAGAATCTGCTATTAGATATTATAAGGCACTAGCTGATCTGCTAATGAAGAAAGGAAATCCTTTTAAAATTGTGATCGCATTTTCGGGGGCTAAAACGGTAGATGGTATAGAATACACTGAAGCTCAAATGAATGGCTTTGCAGAAAGTGAAACTAAAGATAAGTTTGATGAAGATGAATACAGAATACTAGTGGTTGCTAATAAATATCTTACAGGATTTGACCAGCCCAAACTTTCTGCTATGTATGTAGATAAAAAACTGCAAGGCGTTTTAGCTGTTCAGACTTTATCAAGATTGAATCGTTCTGCCAATAAATTAGATAAGCGAACAGAAGATCTTTTTGTATTGGATTTCTTTAATTCTGTGGAAGATATTAAAACTTCTTTTGATCCTTTTTATACTTCTACTACATTAAACAGTGCAACTGATATTAATGTATTACACGAATTAAAAGACAGTTTAGATGATTCGGGAATCTATGAACAAGCAGAAGTAGAGGATTTCAATGAAAAATATTTTAATAAAGTTGATGCACAATTTTTAAGTCCTATTATAGATGTGGCGGCTCAAAGATTTATTTCAGATCTGGAATTAGATGATAACCAAAAAGCAGATTATAAAATAAAAGCTAAACAGTTTGTAAAGATTTACGGACAAATTGCAGCTATTCTTCCTTATGAAATGGTTTCTTGGGAAAAACTTTTTTGGTTTTTAAAGTTTCTGATTCCAAAATTAAAAATTGAAGATAAGGAGCAAGATGCTTTAGATCAACTTTTAGAATCTGTAGACTTGTCAACTTATGGTTTGGAAAGAGTAAAATTGAATACTTCTATATCTCTTGACGATTCTGAAACAGAGTTAACTCCTCAGAATCCAAATGTTAGAGGTGCACACGGAGAAGCTGAGAAAGATGAATTAGAAAGTATTATTAATGGGTTTAATGAAAGATGGTTTCAAGGTTGGGAAGCTACTCCTGAAGATCAAAGAGTTAAATTTATTTCTTTAAGCAAATCTGTTCAGGCACATCCTGATTTTAATATGAAAGTTGCCCAAAATACGGATGAACAAAATAGAGATTTGGCATTGAAGAAAATTCTTGATGAAGTAATGTCTCAACAAAGAAAACAAGAACTAGAGCTTTACAAATTATATGCTCAGGATTCTTCTTTTTATCAGGCTTTTTACAATATGATTAAACAGGCAATTAATATTTAATATTCAGAAGTATATAATTAAACTAATAATATGAAAAACAAAATTGATTCACTGAAATTAACAACTGCCAATCCGGGAAAGTTGATTCAAAATTTGTTTGATAAAATAGATCATAAGAAAATTCGTAGTTGGGAATATGACTCTGATGAGCTGCTTTCTCATAAAGGAGGACAATATATTGATCACTTTTATTTCAAATATAGTATAGATCAGAAAAAAGGAGTTCTAATTTTTGATTTATATTCTGATGGAGATAAATTTGCAGAATCCAAAGCCATCCAATTATTAGAAAGAATGCTTAAGGAGCATTTTGGAGATGATTCAGATATAATTTAAAAGGATAATAAAATGTATTTATATAATATAGATCAAAAAAAGCTTAAAAACTTAGCAGAAAAACCATTTAAGCTTGAAAAAGATATTCAAAATGTTTTTGAATCTAATCTCGAAACCTTAACCAATTGGAAATTTATAAAGTCTGAATTTACTATAAAAGCGAACAGAATTGATACTTTAGCTTATGATAGTGAAAACAATTCTTTTGTTATTATAGAATATAAAAGAGATAGACACTTTTCCGTAGTAGACCAAGGAGTTTCGTATTTAAATTTAATGTTGGAATACAAAGCAGATTTCATTGTTGAATATAATGAAAGTCAGAATGAAACCATTAAACGTGCTGATATTGATTGGTCGCAGTCTAAAGTTGTTTTTGTATCTCCCGCTTTTACTTACTTTCAAAAGCAGGCTTCGAACTTTAAAGACTTACCAATAGAGCTTTGGGAAATTAAGCAGTATGAAAATGATATTATACTGATTAATCCTATAAAAAAATCTAAGGCAGCTCCTAATATTAAAGAAGTTAAATCTGAACAAAACTCTGTTATAAGTAAGGTAACTAAACAAGTGACTGTATATACAGAAGAGTTATACCTTTCGGGTAAAAATGATTCTGTAATTGAACTTTACGAAAGTTATAAGCAAGCAATTTTAAACTTATCTTCCGAGTTAGAAGTACATCCAAAAAAATGGTATATCGCATTTAAAACAAAAACAAATGTGATGGATATAGAGGTACAAGCTAATTCATTGAAAATGTGGATTAACCTCAAAAAAGGACAACTTGATGATCCTAAAAATATTATGAGAGATGTTTCTGATCTTAAAGGACATAATGGAAATGGTGACTATGAAATAATTGTTAAGGATACAGAAAACTTAGAATATATTATGAGTCTTGTGAAGCAAGCATTATAATATTGTTGTTGGAAATTAGGTATTTGTTATACTTTGATTTAAGCTTATATTTGAGTAAATATAAAAACTAAATATCATGGAAGAATATGATTACATTATTGTACAAAGTGTATTAACTAATGAAAGAGGCAAGCATGGACCAGTTCACATTAAGCCTCTTCCTGATCAAGATCCCTATTTGGAAACGATGTTTGTACAATGCTCCAAAGTGCTATCTAATGATTTTCCTGTAGGAACAAAATTTAGAATAAAAGCTAAAATAGTTTATCCGGAAGGAAAACGTCCTTTTGCTTCCAGCCATTATACTTGGCCTTTTGAAGTTGTGAAAGATTAAAAAGTTATGAAAGTAAATAAACTCTTCTAATTATTTATCATGAAGAGTTTATTTATTCATATCTAAAGTCATTGTATTTACCCTCCTACACATCCACCTCCTCAGCCTCCACACCGGCAAATACACAAACACTACAGACAAAATTCCAGCCAGTGTTCCCACTACTACAGCCATCGCCGTAGCATCCAGTTTATAATCCTTAGAAAAATTATATTGCCCTAAGAAAAGCATAACTAATACCAAAGAACAGGTAATCACGCCATGCAGGATACTCAGCTTGGTCATTAATTTTTTAATATTCAATTGTTCGTCTACGGTAAACTCAATGGCGCCTTGTCCGGCGGCATCGGTTACTCTTTTGAGGATGTCTATGGTGAGGACAACGGGGAGAAATAAAGCCATGGGTAAGGTAAGGCGGGCCAGGTTCTGCTCACCGGAGAAGAAATGGGTGTAGCCTAATTCTTTGAAGCTGGCATAGGCGATGATGAAATTGAAAAATACATTGGGAAGGACATAATAAATCGTACGCTTGATGAGAAAGCGTTTGAGGGTAGTTTTTTTGAGCTTTTTAGGTGGCTTCGGCTTAAATTTCAATTTCATGAGGCGGTCATTAGCGCTATGGCTTTCTCTTTTATTTTGGCGGCTTCCGCTTTGGGAAGGAAGTCTTCGTTGGACAAAAATATAAAATCCATCTGATGGTTGTACGTGGTAGTCACCAAAGTATTTGAGTTCAGCCATGGGAAGGCTACCGTAGGGCTGAAAATGGTTTCAATGCTGAAGTTTTTATATTCGTTCGGGATGTTGATCCTACCCATATTGGATAGGGTTACATCATGGCCGCCATTGCTTGATTTAAGCATGGAGATCATACGGTCCACAATCGGGTGCATCTGTTCACCCATCCACAGCAGTTCGCGGGCTTCCATTTTTCCTATTTTCTGAGTAAGGTCTTCTTTAATCTGTTTGGCATTGTTCAACAGATCGGAACTTCCTTTTTTAATCGCAAGGTCAACCGTTGGGGCAAAAGCAAATAAATGATCTTCTTTGATCTCCGGAATAAAATGACGCACATCCACCGGACTGATCACTTTTCCTTTGGCTTCTTTCCCTTTTACTTCCTGGAATGCCTGCATGAACGCAGAACAAAGTAAAGCATGTACGGAAATGCCATTGGCTTTACATCTTTCAGTAATTTGAGTCGTGGTTGCCGGATCCAGTTTTTGGTGAAGGACATAGTCTTTTCCAAGGTTTCTCTTTTTACTTTTTTGCTGTAGCATAAAGAAGAACCTGGCAAACGTCAGATAAAGTTTGGCTTTGAATTTCTTACTTTTTACATTAAAGTTAGAGGGTAAAAACTCATCTACAGATTGGAAAGCCTCATAAGGTTCTAATTCCAAAGAAGGATCATCCAAAAGCTGAAGAATTTCCTTCATCAAAGTCACTCCGGTGGTTCCGTCTGAGATGCAATGGGGCATTACCCAAAAGACCTCAGAAACGTTCTGTCCTCTTACCCAAACTAAACGGGCGAGAGGTGTATTTTCTTCCTCAAATAAGATTTTCCATTCTTTCTGGGATTCTGTAAGCCAGTCTTCGTCCGTTTTTCTTTCTACAATGCGGAGTGGGATAGGAGCGATGTCTTTTTTTTCTTTAAAAAAAGGATATTTCTCACTTTTGCTATCTACGACCACTCTCAGCATAGGATGCTTCTGCTGGATTTTTTCCAGAGCAGTTTTAAAATTCTGCTCCGGAATTTCTCCTTTTATTTTAGCTGCAAATACGCAGTTTACGGGCGTTTCGGGATCTACATACATGATCCTCTCCACCATCATTAGTTTTCTTTTGATCATGATACGGCGATATATTCCAGTTGGGTTTTAATGATCTTCATAACTTCATCACGAATCGCCATGGCGTCGGTATAAGGCAGATATCCTTCACTTCCTACAAATGAAAAATCCATTTTCCCACGGTACGTTGAAACTACCATTGTTGTCGTATTCCCTAACGGCCCAATGACCGATGGACTGAAAATAGTATCCACCGAAAATTCTTTATACTCATGCGGGATCTGAATGCGTCCCAGATTGGAAAACATACAGTCGTTAGAGGATTTTCCGTTCTTTAAAAGCTTGGTGAAATTGTTCAGCGCATCATGCCCGGATTCCATCACCATCATGGTGATATAAGGATCGAGCTTAGAGGTTTTACGCTCTACAGAAGCCTGCATGGCATGTAAATTTTCTATAAAGCTCAGCTTTTCATTGGCAGAAACTACGATCATCAATCCAAAAGCAAAAATATGGTCGTTTTTGATCTGGTTAGCAAAACGTCTGATATCTACAGGACAGGATACTTTATTAAAAGCTCCGGTTCCTTTTACTTTTTTGAATGCCTGAAGTAAAGCGGCACTTAAGAACGTGTTCACGGTAGCACCATTGGATTTACAATAGGAAATCAGTTGCTGGCTTACAGTTTCATCCACTTTCCAGTTGATTAAATAATCATTTTGACGATCAATGGATTTTTTACCGGTAGGAATAACCTTAATGGCTGTAGCCGCTAATCTTCCGATGAATTTAGCTTTTAATTTTTGCTTTCGGCTGTTTAAAATATTCGCCGGAACCACATCCTGAATGCCTAAAATAGGACTTTCTATCCCGATATCGGCTTTTGGATTATCCAATACTTTTAAAAATTCATAAAGGAAAGCCATTGCAGAACCACCATCGCATAAACAATGGTGGAACGCAAACAGCATGTCAGAAACGTCTTCCCCCTTGATCCAGACAAACCGGATAAGAGGCAATTTTTTAGGATCGAATAAAGTATTCCATTCCCTTTTGGATTCTTCCTGCCACTGATCTTCTCCTTTTCTGGCGATAATTCGCACCGGAATGGAGATCGGGTTTTCAGGAACATCAAACCACGGGATATTTTGATCATCGTGAGCAATAAGCGCTCTTAACCATGGATGTTTTTGCTGGATCTGAGCCAAAGCCTGCTGGATATCCTTCAGTGTAAAGGTACCTCTGAGCCTGAAAGGGATCACCGCATTGAACGGTTCTGTTCCGTCTCCCAGTAACATTCGCTCACCAAATAATAATCTTCTTTTAATAGGTTGGTTCATAGGCTATACAGACGCTAATGTGGAATGTTCCTGTACAAAGTTTTCTAACAATTCTACCGCTTTATCATTACCTCCGGCAAGATTGAAGGTATTTCGAACTTCCTGAGCGGCAGCTCTGTATTTAGGATTTTCCAGTAATTCAAAAACGGTTTCACGAAGTGCTTCTACACGCAGTCTCTTGTATCGGATGCTGATTCCGCAACCTGCCTGCTCAATTAATTTCGCAATATGGAAATGATCATAAGCAATAGGCGTGATCAACATCGGTAACCCGTTACGGAAAGTATCATTTACGGTATTGAAACCACCGTGGCAGATTACCATATCCATTCTTTGCATTACCGCAGATTGAGGGACAAAGCTGTTGACAATAAAGTTTTCCGGCCATTCTTCAAAGATTTCCGGTGGAGTAGCGGCAATCACCGTTACCGGTTGATCTTTAAATGCTGCAATAATCTTTTCAAAAAATGCTTTTCTGATGTCCACCAATAAAGTTCCCAGCGATACAAAGATCTTTGGAGTGGTGGAAGCATTTAATTTATCCCAGTCAAAAGGAGCGTCGTTCGGACGACCTTTTACAGGGCCTACAAATTTCATGTGAGATGGTACGGTATCAAAACCGGCAAAGGCTTGTGATGTAAATACCATATTCAGTTTATGCGAATGGATATAAATACCTTCTTCATGAATGCCTACTTCTTTTTGCAGGTCTTTGATGAGGTTTTGCTGCCATTCCCAGATTTTAGGGGCACTTTTTTCAGTGTCACCCATAACGTCCGGTGGAACAGGCGTGGTCGTTACACAAGGAATGTTGTGTTTGTGAGCGAAAAGCGCACCGCCAAAAGTAATACAGTCATTTACGATCACATCAGGCATCCAGCTTTCTGTTAATCGGGTTAATCCCGGCATCATCATTTTAGCGAAAGGAACATAGGTTTCTTCCAAAGCAAGTTTCATCACTTCAGGGCCTGAACAAGCCGGACCGTCATCCTGTCTTTTTAAAATGCGGGCGATTTCTTCCTGATACGGAATAAGATCTTCTTCAGGATAAAAATAAGAGCCTCCTTCCGGAATATGTTTGCTGTCTAAAGGCGTAATTCCGAACCATTTTACTTCATGGCCACGGGCAATCAGACTGGCTCCCACACTTAATGTAGGGCTCACATGTCCGAAAAATGGGGGAATAACAAATAAGAATTTAGACGGTTTTTCCGGTTTTGAAGTCTTTGTGATGGCTTCTTCCAATAAATTAGCGGCTGTAGATGCTCCTCCTGCTTCCATAAAAGATTGTCCTACTTTTTGAGCTGCCTCACGATAGCCCGGGTTATTTAATATTTGTTGTACTGCCTCTCTCAGATGATTGGCTTTAAATCTGTTGAAATTAAGTCTTTCACCCGCTTCTGTACGCACAACACGTCCTGCAACGTGCGACTGATCATACGCAATAGGAATTACCACCAAAGGAATTCCGTTGGATAAAGTTTCAGAAACGGTATTGTGACCGCCATGGCAAACCACCCCATCAAGATGAGGTAACAGATCCAACTGAGGAACCTGCTGGTACACCATGAAGTTATCCGGCCATTGCTCGAAAAGTTGTGGGTCAGAAACCACTACAACCGTTAAATCTTCATCTTTAAAAGCATCTACAACCTTTTGGAAGAATGCTTTTTTATGATCGTGATCGAAAGTGGTTCCGATGCTTACTAAAATCTTTTTGTTGGTAGCATTTTTTAATCTTTCCCAATCAAATTCACAAGAGATGCGACGCTCTGTAAGAACTGGTCCCGTGAATTGATATTGAGGAGCTAGATCTTCCATTTCCCCAAAGAAATAATTTGAGGTTAAAACAAGCGTCAACAGGTCTGAAGTTGCCAGAGAACGTTCTTCATGAAAACCAAGCTCTTTCTGTAAATCTAGGATTTGATTCACTTCCCATTCGTGAACTTTAGGCAGTTCATTCATGATTTTAATGGCAGCCGGAGCGGTAACTGAAGTTGCGTAAGGAATACCTAATGCTTTGGCAGCTACCGGAGCAGCAAATAACTGGTGGTCACCGATAATCAAATCGGGTTGGTATGTTTTTAATAAAGCAACAATTCCTTTATAGTAATGTCTGTTCAGTGGAATAAGAACTTCCTCGTAAAGGAACTTCACGCTGTCGATTCCGTAGACCACTTTTTTGGAAATAATATCGAGATACTGTTCGCTTTCTTTCTTTTCTTCGTCGGTCTGATCATATTGGATCAATAATAATTTTCCGCCCTCCGGAAGTTTAGCCCCTAAAGTAGGGTCAAGACTGATCCAGGCTACTTCATGTCCTCTTTCCAACAGCGTAGCACCGATGCTTAGGGTAGGATTGACATGTCCTGTCAAGGGTGGAACTATAAATGCAAATTTAGCCATGGTTCTTCGTTAAGATATTAGATAAAAACTGAGCGATCGTCTCTGCGATCAGCTGAGGTTCCTGGATAGGGATATTGTGATCGCCGGAGATTAATTCAAGTTCGGATGAACCGATTTGAGCCTGCAGCCATTCTCCTGTAGGTCTGCAGTTGGAATCAGCACCGTAAAGCAATAACGTGGAAGCCGTCAATCCATTGAAATCGGCTTCACCAAGGAAATGTTTTTCCTTAATCATATCTGCTTTGATGCTGGTTTGATTAAACAGAAACTCATACATACGATGGTTCTTTTCCATTTGTCTTTTGCCCATCTGCACTTTGGTAGTATCTGTAAAATTGGCTACATAATGCTCAAGGAATTCCTTGCTGTACTCATCAATGATGTTACGGGCTTTTTCGTCCTGAGGATCCGGAGCTTCCATCACCACCAGTTGATTAACGCGTTCAGGGTATTTCAATGCTGTTTTCAAAGCAATAAGACCACCGAAGCTATAGCCTACAAGATGTACTTTTTCCAGTTGAAGGTGATCCATTAAACTCATCAGATCGGATGACATGTTTTCAAGGTCGTACCCATCCAAAAAGCGTTCACTCATCCCGTGACTTTTCAGATCGTACATCACCACATGGAAATGTTTTGCCAGAATAGGGGCAATATTAAAATAATAAATGGACAGGTTACTGAACATCCCGTGGATTAAGACCACGGTTTGTTCGGCACCTTTATTGAGTTCCTGTATATGAACTTGTCTGTTATTGACAGTGATTATTGGCATTCGTAGATATAATTGATGATCATACTAAGGTCAAGATTAATAAGCTGGTCAAGATCCATAGAAGATAACCAACCTGTAAAGTCGATCTGATCGCCAAAATGCGCCTTAATCTTTTCAGAGAAAGAGACAATCTCAATGCTGTCCATTTCAAGATCTTTGGTGAATGAACTTTCCGGAGTAATGTCCATCTCCTCTACAAATTCAGCACCTATCACTTCAGTAATAAAACCTTTTAATAAAGTAAAAAGTTCTTCGTGGTTCATTTTTAATGTTGCGTTTACAGTGTCCATCCGATAATATAATTTTTATGTTTAACAGTTTTGATTTCAATGTTGTTGATCCACAAGTGATCGTCTTTTATTTGTTCTACTTCAAAGGCTTTTGGATTCCCTTTCAGTCCGGTTCCTAAGAATTTTCCGTAGGCTTCCTTCGCTACCCAGAAACGGGTGGTCCATTCTGCCTGATCTTTTCCTTTTAATAAGGCTAATTCATGGTCTGTAAATACCAGATCATAGAATCCTGAGCTGCGTTCTTCCATGAGTTCCATATCGATTCCTACAGATTTGCCATATCTCGCAATCCCCACGGCTTCTTTTCCTTTGTGAGCGAGTGAAATATGAATATCTTCTGTAAAATCACTGATGAGGTAAGGTTTCCCCACTTCATCGGAACGGATCTCAAAGGTGATCGGGAAGCAGGCAAGATTTTTTTCCTGACGAAGAAGGTTTCTCACGGCATCTTTCACCGCCACACGGCTTACCATCCAGTTTTTCTTCTTGTTCGGTAATAATTGTTGATGATGCTGTTTTTCCGTCTGGTTGAAATATCTTTTCAGGATAAAATCCCATGAAGCGACTCTGGTATACGCCTGGTGGAAGAAGAATACTTCAGGAGCAATCTCTTCAGAAAGGCGGTTATGCAATGGTGACATGGAAACATTCCATAAGGCGGCATCAATTTCCAGTCTTCTGTTCTGCCAGCCTGTGATGGCACACCATACTTTTCCGTCTCTTTTAAGAACGATATTAGCAATGGCAAATTCATCATTAAGCTCAGTCTGCATACAGGTACATTCAAAAATACCTTCCTGATCGTGCATGTCTCCGAAGAATTCAATGTCTCTGATCTTCACCGGGAAGGCGATACGGTCTTTCACTAAAGTTAGCTGTAACCAAAGCCCGAATAACTGTCCGGCATTGTCCAGCAGAGACCCTTTTCCGCCATTTCCTTTGATCTTTCCTATAATTCCTTTGGTTCCAACCGCTGAAACTTCAGTAATTCCCTGGTATTTGTCACCATGGAACATGTGCATATCGTAGATTTCTTCAGGGGTTTTTTCAATTGGTAAAAGATCACCAATGGAAAGATTGAAGGTTGGAGTAGGAACAGGACCGGATTTTAAGGTGACTTCTGCATTAGCGAAGTTCTCAATATCCAGATACGCATGATTTTCACCACGCCATTGTCCTTTCACAGTTTTCTCAAAAGGCTGCGCTACGTTCATCCATTGGAATACACTTACGTTCATGATTTTATGAACCTGTGTTCCCGGGATTTCCGCTTCTGCAATTTCTGCCAGCTGCTCAAAGATCATGGTCATCGGGATTACCGGTTCCATATCCGCTACATGAGCCCACCCTTTAGGCTGTCTCAATAAGCTGTGATCGATCAGGTATGGATGACTTTCCAGTGTTACATACAGATCTTTTGAGAAGGTTGTACTTCTTGGTGCTTGTGGAGCAGCGTGCTGTGCTACAGGAGCAACCTGAGCAGGGCGTGGAATCGTAATTTCCGGACGGTTCTGGAATAAAGTCAGGACTTCTTCCTGCATACGGATCATATCATTAACATTGTCCTGGAATGCCTGTACCAGCGGATGCCCACTTTTTGCTGTCATGGCTGAAGCTGAGGCAGTATATTGTTTTGGTGTTTCAAAGGCTTGAGCTAAGGCTTTTACTTCTTTGAAGTTTCGGATAATAGGTGAGCCTAATTCCAGTTTAATGCCTTTTCCTTGTGCTTTTTTTGAATGCTGCTGAACTTCCAGGAAATCAAGAGCAATGGTTTTCCCTTCTACAAATAATGAAGCTACAACACGTTGTAACTGCGCCAATGCGGAACGGGTAGGAACACTGGAAGGAATGGTGCTGAATGCTTTTCCTTTCAAGGTATCATCAATAAATCCGATCAGACCACCGGTACCCACCTGAATGAATACTCTGGCGCCTTCTTCGTATAGTTTATCTGTCAGTTCACGGAAACGAACAGGTTCAACCAAATGCTCAGCACTCAGTTTTCTGATCGCTGCCTGATCTGCAGGATAAGGTTCTAAAGTGGTTGCAGACCATAACGGAATCTTCGTTTTCTGGAACTGTGCTTTTTCCATTCCCGCTAAAATCACATCCAGTTTATCAGCGATAAATGGAGAGTGGAATCCGGATTGGAAAGGCAGTACCTGATGGAAGATCTGTTTTGATTTTAATAAGGGAACCAACTCATCCAATGCAGCATTGCTGCCACAAAGAATGACCTGATTAGGACAGTTATCGTTAGAAATATACAGATCTGAAATTTCAGTGATAAAAGGCTGTACCACATTAATTCCGGCTCCGATGGCAATGAATTTAGAATCTTTTAATTCAAAAGTTTCAGGATTCAGAACATCGATTAAAGCCTTTACTGAATTGGCTTCCGCCAGTTCTGATGAATATCCTGCCAGCCATTCTCCTAAACTGTGTCCTGCATTCATATCCGGGATGATTCCCAGTTTTTTCAATGAATTGTCAAGGATGCTGCAGTTGTTGAAAATATTTAAAGCATCGGTTAAAAGGCCTTCGCCCTCAGTTTCTATAGGCGCTGTTAATCCGAAATAACGGCTAACGCTGTCTACTTCACCTTTTGCCAGACCATCCAAACCAGGGAATACGAAGGCTACTTTTCCGCCATCTTTTAATAATGGGGTAGAAGTGTACCAGATATCCTGCTTGTTTTTCCAGATCAGGTTTTTGGAAACAATTTTAAGGGCTTTTTCTACTCTTGCAGGCGTAGGATCGAATATCGCTATTCTGAAATCTCCTTCTCCTAAAGTGGTATCGTTATTTTGTAATGCAGAAACTAATTCTGCCTGGGTAGGTCTTGCCAATAGCAATACTTTGTCTTTTTTCGGCATGTCATAGCCTTCAAGAACAACGTGAGCATTGATTCCGCCAAATCCGAAAGCATTGACTGCCGCTACTTTGGGCAGTCCTGTTTTTGACCAGTTTTTAGCTTCCTGTACCGGTTCAAATCTTGTATTCTGCATGTCTGCAGTAGGATTCTCACAGTACAATGTTGGTGGTAATGTATCATGGTGTAAGGCAAGACAGGTTTTAATCAATCCTGCGATTCCGGCAGCCGGCATAGCATGTCCGATATTGGACTTTACAGACCCGATTCCTGCTGCCGGAGCAGCTTCTTCTTTTCCGAAGAACTGTGCTAAGGTCTGAAGTTCTGTTTTATCTCCAAGCGGAGTTCCGGTACCATGGGCTTCAAGGTAACCTACTTTATTTTTATCCAGATCAGCATTGATCCAGGCTTGTTCTAAAGCTTTTAACTGACCTTTTACGGATGGGCTCATCACGCTGGTTCCGTTACCATCACTACTTACGCCTACACCTTTAATGACCGCATAGATTTTATCCTGATCGCGAACGGCGTCTTCCAATCGTTTTAACACGACGAAACCACAGCCTTCCCCAATCAGTAATCCATCAGCATCCCTACTGAACGGCTTGATCTGTTCCTGGCGGGACATCGCTCCCAATTGAGCAAAAATACTCCAGAAAGCTGCGTTCTGTCCGGTGTGAACTCCTCCGGCGATCATCATATCGGAACGTCCTCTCTGAAGTTCCTGTACGGCATGGTCTACCGCAATTAAAGCACTGGCACAAGCGGCATCTACCGTAAAAGCAACGCCTCCAAGATCAAAACGGTTGGCTACCAATGAAGCTACCAGGTTAGGAATTAATCCCATGGCAGTATCAGCAGCAAAACGTCCTTTGCGTTCCTGGAAAGCATGTTTTACTTTTTCAATATCAGCGGAAGATACCTGAGGCAGAAGCTCCTGCAATAAGGAAGAAATCTGTTCTCCGGTTCTTACAATTTCAATGGCACGGGTAGCTCCCGGTCCGGTATAATTTCCTTTTCCGATGATAATTCCTGCTTTTTCAAGAGATGTTTTCTTTTGAAATACACCTGCATCTTCTAAAGCTTTCTGAACTAAATCAAGGGTCAGTAAATGATCTGGTTCTGTTCCTTCCACGGCAAGGGGTAAAATCCCAAAGGTGGTAGGGTTAAACTCATAATCAGGAATAAACCCGCCTCGTTTGCAGTAGAAACGATCGACAGGGTTGGTGGCATCGCTAAAATGCACCGGATCTATCCTATCAGCCGGAGCGGATTGGGTAGAGTCTACTTTATTGACAATATTCTGCCAAAAAGTTTGGGCATCCTGCGCCCCGGGAAAGACACAGGATAGTCCAACTACAGCAACATCTGTTTTTTTCATGCTTAGTGTATACAGAGGGTTACCAATTATTTCCTGACATGATAAGCACTTGGCTTTCAGTTCCATATTTTATTTCGTTAAGGAAAATTTCTTTTCCTTCATCCAATGGGATCATAGAAATTCCTCTACGTTCGTATTCTGATTCAAGGGTGGAAGAAACCATTCCTGCTCCTTTCCAAGGTCCCCAGTTGATGGAGATTACTTTTCCTTTTAGTCTTTTATTCAGAGCGTTAGCGTAATCATCCAGTACACTGTTGGCAGCCGCATAATCTGTCTGGCCTTTGTTACCATATACGGATGCAATACTTGAGAATAAAACAACGAACTGACAGTCTGTACGAAGTTGTTCAGCCAATACACGAAGTGGTTTTACTTTGGTATCGAATACACGTCCGAAAGATGAGGTCGTCTTTTGTTTGAATAATTTATCTTCTAAAAGACCTGCTCCGTGGATCACTCCATCTAAGCGGCTGTATTTTTCATAAATACTGCTGATTAGGTTGCTTAATCCTTCTTCGTCACAAAGGTCTAAAGATTGATAAACGATGGTATTTCCAAGCGCTTCCATATCACGGATTGTACGTAGGATCTGATTGTTTTTGTAAACCTTTGTGGTTTCTTTTTCAATCTCAGCAGGGGAAGTGAATTTTCCGGATTTAATCAAATAAGCTCTGATTTCCTCTTTAGTCTTCATTGCTTCCAATTCTTTCGCAGAAACCTCATTTCTTGGGTCTGCCGATCTTCCTACTAAAATATAAGTACATGGATAAGCCTGAGACATGTGTTTTACCAGTTCTGCAGTGATTCCCTGTGCACCTCCCAATACCAATACCACTGATTTCTGATCTAGCTGAATGTGGACTTTATTTAAACTTGTAGACAATGGAGAAGGGATGATATCTACCTTATGTCTTGTTTCGTTTTTATAAATAACTTCAGCAGGTTTATCGTTGGTTAATATTTCCTTTAAAGTGATTTCAGCAATCTGATCTACTTCCTGAGGAGTACTTAAACTGATTAATCTGCAAGTGGTATGATCGAATTCTCTTGCCAAGCTTTTGAAAAGTCCCGGATATCCTTGGTGATGACGTAGAATGCTTGCATCAGAAATATCCTGAAGATGAGCCGGAATATCAGAAATTAAATAGACCCATTTTACTCTATCGAAATCCAGTTTTTTAATTAAATCAACGTGATCGATAATGCTTGGTTTATCAGTTGCTGAGAATAGGTCTAGCATGATTAATCCGTCAACATGTGAAAGGTCTTTGTCTGCATCTACCAATTCTACGATAGCACCATGTTTTTCCAGTTCAGTTTTGATGGCTGAGGTTTGTTGGGTGTCATCCTGAGTAATGGCGAAACGTTTTCCCTGAAGAACTTCTGTATTTTGTATTGAAGAAGCATCTGTAGGCGTGATGTCAAAACGGAGACGAGATAATACATTATTCGTAGCTTCAGGAGTGCTAACTTCCTTTACTTCGTTTTTTATTTCAGTGGTTTCACCGCTCATTTCACTGATCCAGCTTGCCAATCCGCGAAGGGTTTTAATGGCTGCTAATTTTTCCATCACATCATCAGCCTGTTCAAGATTTTCTCCGAAACCGATCTTGTTTTTAAGATCTGCAATGATCTCCATACGCTTGATGGAATCAATACTAAGGTCTGCTTCTAAATCTAAGTCAAGGCCTAGCATTTCTTTCGGATATCCTGTTTTTTCGCTTACGATATTTAAGATAGCATTTTGAAGGTCTTCTAATGATAAAGTAGATTTTGCCTGTGGTTTTGAAACCGCTTCAGCAGTTGTTCCATTTTTTTCAGGAGTTGCTGGAGTGGCATCTGCTCCAGAGAATTCAGTAAGCCATGAAACTAATCCACTTAGAGTTTTGATGGCTGCCAATTGTTCCATTACCATATCTTCGTTGGTATTTCCATTGGCTAATGTTCCCAGCTCGCTGCGAAGTGTTCCGATGATTTCCACTCTTTTAATAGAGTCGATACTTAAATCAGCTTCAAGGTCCATTTCCATGCCCAGCATTTCCTGTGGGTATCCTGTTTTATCGCTTACCACCTGTAGTAATAATGCTTTGATATCTCTTGTTGGAGATGCCTTTACAGCAACGGCAGGAGCAGCCACAGCTCTTTCCTGTTGAACCGGTTGTACCGGAATAGTACGTTCAGGAGCAGGTGCTGGCATTGGAGTATTGTAAGCAGGCATTGGGCTGATCTGAGGATTCTGTCCCATAAAGGAAAGCATCACATCACGTTGTGCCTGTATCATTAGTTTCATACTGTTTAAATATTCCTGCAGCATACGTTCAGCTGTAGATAAGCTTTCCGGAGCAGGAGCTTGCGTATTATGATTGGTAAAATTGTTCATAGGAATAGGGTTTATGATAGGGAGTGCACCATTAGCAGGCAATGAACCTGTTGTCGGATGTGCAGCTTGTCCGTTCACACGCCAGATGGCAGGGCTTTTCTTGTACAATTCAGGCTGATTGATATCCACAAGCTGAACGAAACGGCCATCGAAAAGTTTTTCAATATTGAAGCTGCGCCCTGTTCCTAAATACTGTGCCAACATACAAAGTAAATGAGTGAACTTATTACGGCTGCTGTCTTCAACATATAAAGTCAATTGGTCTTTTTCAAGACATGATTTTGCCAATCCTGTAAGGACTTTTCCTGGTCCTACCTCGATGAAGATTCTTGCTCCATCGTTATACATCGACTGCATCTGCTCTACGAATCTTACGGGCTGTACCAAATGCTCAGTCAGTCTTTCTTTGATGTCTGATGGATTCGATGGGTATACTTCTGCTGTGGTATTAGACCATACAGGGATCTGCATCTCCTGGAAAGGAATGTCTTTTAATACGTCAGCATACAACTCTTTTGATTTTGCCAATAATGGGCTGTGGAATGCACACGCCACTTCTAATTTCTTAGCAGAAATACCTTCCTGTTTAAGGACTTCCAGTAGCTTATTGATGGCTTCCGTACTTCCAGCGATAACACATTGTGTAGGTGCATTGAAATTAACCGGATAACATCCTTCCACTTTCGCAATGATCGGCTGTAAACGTTCATGAGTGGCACTAGCCGCTAACATTGAACCCGGATCTCCGCCTTCTACTGAGTTCAGGATAGACTGTGCTCTCCGGATACTTAAATCAACCAATTGGTCTTCTGCAAATACTCCTGAGAAACATAAAGCCGGTAATTCACCATAGCTGTGGCCAGCCAGCATATCAGGAATAATTCCTAATGATTCTAAGAATTTAGCCAGTGCAAGATCAACAATTCCTAAAAGCGGTTGTGCTAAACGGGTGTCTTTAATGGTTTCTTTCTGTTGCTTTAAATCCGCTTCATTGAATGTTGTAGAAGGAAAAACTACTTTTTCAAGCTCAGGGTAATTGTCGATAATCTTACGCATAGCCGGGAAGACTACGAATAGATCACGAGCCATGTTGATTCTCTGGCTTCCTTGCCCAGGGAATGTAAAGGCTACCTTACCTTCTTTCTTATTAACAGTGAATGTATCTTTAGTTTCAATTCCTAATAATACAAGTTCAAGCTTCATCATTAAGTCCTCAGCGGTATCTGCAACGATACTGAATTGAATTGGTTTTTCTGAAACAATACTTAAACTGTACGCAATATCTTTTAATGGAATTCCATCATTGATATCCAATAAAGCTTTGATCTGACCAGATTGTGCTTTAGCCTCCTCATAATTATCTCCACGGAATACAAATAATTCTGAAGGCCACGACTGCATGGCAATAGAATCATCTTTTTTCGGATGGTTAGCAATTACCGTGTGGAAGTTTGTTCCTCCAAATCCAAAAGCACTGATTCCTGCATAACGATTCTTTTCAGTCCATAATCCTGTTTCTGCATGGAAAGAGAAAGGGCTGGTTTGTGCGTTATAATAAGCATTCGGTTGTTTAAGGTGAAGGGTAGGAGGTTTCACTCCATGATAAACAGAAAGAGAAGCTTTAATTAAACCTGCTAATCCTGCAGCACACTTGGTATGTCCGATTTGGGTCTTCACAGAACCTAAATGCGTCTGTCCCGGTAATGCTCCTGAACGGCTGAATAGATTGGTTAAGGCACTTAATTCTGTTTTGTCTCCAACAACAGTTCCGGTACCGTGAGCTTCTACTAATCCTACAGCTGCAGCACTGATTCCAGCTTGGGTATAAGCACGTTCTAATGCTCTTACCTGACCTACTTTTCTAGGAGCAGTTAAGCCAAGAGCTTTACCATCACTGGATCCGCCCACTCCTTTGATTACAGAGTAGATACGGTCGCCATCGTTGATAGCGTCTTCATATCTTTTCAAAACAAGGATAGCAATTCCTTCTCCTAGGGCGATTCCGTCTGCTTCACTGTCAAATGTAGCACATCTTCCTTTTCTGGAAAGGGCATGAGTACTGGAGAACATCAGGTAATCGTTGATTCCGTTATGTAAATCTGCACCTCCGGCAAGAACCATATCAGATTTTCCTAATACAAGTTCCTGACAAGCTAAATCTAAGGCTGCTAAAGACGAAGCACATGCTGCATCTACGGTAAAGTTTCTTCCTCCTAAATCCAGACGGTTCGTAATCCTACCTGCGATCACATTGGCCAAAATACCCGGGAAAGAATCCTCTGTAGTATGTGGGAAGACCTCTTTTACTTCTTCATGAAGTTCTCCGAAGACCTGCTTATAATATCCTCTGAAACTATAGCTGTTGGCAAGGTCGTTACCACCTTCAGCTCCAATAATGACAGAGATGTTTTCTCTATTAATATGTTTTTCACCATATCCTGCATCTTCCATGGCACGTTTTGCCACCAATAAAGTAAGCAATTGCGTAGGCTCAATAGCGGCTAGAGACTGTGGTGGAATACCAAATGCCAATGGATCAAAATCAATTTTCGGAATGAAGCCTCCCCATTTTGAATGCGATACATCCGCTTCGTCTGAATCCGGTTTGTAATAAAGGTCTTTATTCCATCTTTCGTCCGGAACTTCAGTAACGCTGTCTTTTCCTAAAATGATGTTTCTCCAGAATTCATCCAGATTTTTAGCACCCGGGAAAATACATTCCATTCCAACAATTGCTATATCTAATGGTTTTTCGCTGGATGTAGGTAATTCCGATAATTCTGCTTCCTGGATGTATTCGTAATTCCCAATACTAACGTTTTGGTGAAGCTCTTCAAGGGTAAGGACCTTGTTTTGCATGGTGGCAATCTGTCCGATCATGTACATTCCAAGGTCTAGCTGATCGTCTTTAGGAATATTTACCAATTGGTCTCCCTGGCGTTCAATTCCCTTAGCTGCGATTCTTAAACGGCCTACGTTTAATTTTTCCAATTGCTCCCATACTACTTTTTTGTCTGTTCCGGCTGCCATAAGTTTGGCTTTCTCGGTATTGAAGTGGTTAGCAAATGCTGTATTTAAACAACGGGTTTCATGTCCCGGAGCTGTTTCTAATAAGACTGTATCTTTAGCCTGCATAGCCTGTACCTGGAATTCTTCCTGGATAGCTCCTGTTTGTACAGCTTCCTGAGTGTACAGATAAGCGGTTCCCATCAAAACACCCACTTTCACACCTCTGGCAGCTAATGGAGCAGCCATAATGGAAACGAATGCTGTTGAGAAATCATTATGGACTCCACCCGCGAAAAATACACTGATATTTTCCGGATGGTCTTCTTTTAATATACGTTCGATTTGTTTTTCCCAAAGCACCATACTTGATAGTGGACCAACGTGTCCACCGCATTCACGGCCTTCAAAAATAAAACTCTTAGCTCCTTCTTTAAGGAAAATATCCAATAGGGCAGGAGACGGAACGTGCAGGAATGTCTTTATTCCTGCTTTTTCAAATACTTTAGCCTGTGCGGGTCTTCCGCCTGCAATTAAAACTACAGGCGGCTGGGCTTCTAGGATGTAAGAAGTCTGTTCATCTCTTAGTTCCTGAGGGGCAAAACCTAAAATACCTACTCCCCATGTTTTGTTACCTGCTAGTTCTTTTGTATCCATTACCAAAGACTTCGCTGATTTACCTGTAAGTAATGATAAAGCTACAAAAGGTAAAGCTCCGGCTTCTGCTACTGCATTGGCAAATCCGGGAACATCGCTTACACGGGTCATTGGACCTTGTGCAATTGGATATTTTAAACCAAGTTCCTGTGCTAATGCATTGTTTTGATTGATAACCTGAAGTGCTTTTGCTTGCTTCAGATGACCATGCATAGCTTCTTTAAGTCCGAAAGCCATTTTTTTCAGGGTTCTGAACTCTTCGTACAGATCAGTTGCCAGCGAAATATCCTGGCCCATAGGGATGTAGCTCTTGCTGATATCAAGATCTGTAAAATATTGTTTAAGATCTTCAGCATTGATGTCATCCGGTAATGCAGGAGAATTAGGTCTTACCAATACTCTGTGATTGGCAATGATTTTAGTTTCAGTTCCGTTAAGTTTTGAACATAAATCTTTTATGTCTTTTGGTACAGAACTTTCAGGGAATAAAGCAAGTTGGCTATCCAGAACAACTCCTGTTGCTCCTAAGGCTTTCACAGCTGAGGCAGTATGGAGTCCTATTCCCCCCTGTACCCAAACCGGAATGCTTTTGATTTCATTGATAATTCTTTGGAATAATACAAAGGTAGATTCGTAGCCAATTTGGCCTCCTGCTTCGTTTCCTTTGATGATAATTCCTTTTGCTCCTGATTGTTCAGCTTGTTTAGCTTCTTCCAAACTGGTTACCTGATAAATGATATCCAGATTTGAATTTTGAGAAACTGTCATTCCGAATGGTAAGATCGCAAATCTTACATTTTCGGGAAGTTGAATTGCTGATAGTTTTTCATTGGAAACATAAATACCATAAGAAGGTAAGTTTGTTTCTTCAAGTTGACTAATTGCTGCCTGGGCGGTCGTTAACTCTTGGCCTAAGCTGAGGACAGGAAATATACCCGCCTGATGCAATTTAGGCATAAGGTTGACATCCGGCTTTTCAAAAGGCGTTAGTCCAATAATGGTTACGTTTTTCATGGCGTGATATGTTAGTAAGGATTTTGTAAAAAGGGCATAAATCTTTGAAATAAAGAGATATGGCTTATTACAAAATCATAAAATTGGTTTCTATTAGATTTTTAATGGTAAAGTTTGTTTGTTGATGACTTTTCAACAGCATGTGATTAGCTCTAAAGTAATTAGAGTTAAAGGTTGTGTCCGGCTTTTCAAAAGGCATTAGCCTAATAATGGTCAAGTTTTTCATTGCATTTAGTATTAAAATAATAATATGCGATTTTGCATTTAAACATCAATCTAATGGGGATAAAGATCGATTGTTTATTATGCGTGAATAAAAATAATAAATTTATGATATATTTTCAATCATAAATGAAATTCGATAATAATTTTTCAACAAACATTTGTTAATTATTCAAATGTTATTAAAGTATTCGGTTTATTTTCTTATTCGCTACAAACAAGCCGGCACAATCTGGGTAACCATAAATATAAATAATTATAGTTAAAGAAATGTTAAGCAAAGATAGGAATAAAAAATAAAATATTTCAAAAAGAAGAGATTTGTTTTTGTTATATTACAAAAAGATAACATATGAATTTGGCTGTAAAATAGACAAAATACGGGCTTGAAAATATCGTGAAATTTTAGACTCATTCCTCATGGAACTGAATTGGAATACTATAGAGGAGAAATGATAATCGGGATTTTGTGAATTATTCGTAAAAAATGTTAAAGAAATATTAATTATGTTATTAATAAAATTAATATAACTGTTTTATAGTTTCAATCGTTCCTGTTTTTAATTCAATGAATAGGTAGATAAATCCATCATCCTGAAACAGATCACATTTTTTGATTTCAATTTGTCCTAGAAAGAATAATGGAGAATTGTTTTGAATAGGCCATTCGGGATTTTGTATCCATTTGGGTGGCTTGGTCTGGTATCTGAAAAGTTCAGCATACCGTTGTTTGATGTGTTGTTTTTGTTCCGCTTTTGAAAGGTTTTTATCTTCCGGTAAAATATGTTTTTCTATAAAACCTAAATCTGCATCTATATATTTAGGGCTAGTACTTAGAATCCAATTATAATCATTGGAATATTGAGAGGTTGCAGTCGTCTTTATTCCTATTTTATCTAAAAATAGCTGAACGGTTTGTTGTGCATTTAACCTTCCATTTGGATTTGTATAATTTTGTTCTGCAAGATATAAGAATGGAGTAGTGTCCTGCAGGTAGGTTTTCTGCCAGCTGACGGAAGAGTCTGAAAGTAATTTTTCTAGTTCCGGATTGGTATAAAGCTGTTGTTCGAATTCTTTGCAGGAAATTTTTCCTTGAACAAAGTCCTTTAAAAACTGTATGGCATCTTTCATGAGCTATAGCGGCTTATTGTGGTTTATACCAAGATTAAATATATCATCCAATGACTTTCAGACTCTCTTTAGTGTATTAAAAAATACTTAAGTTATATTGTTTTGCAAGATCTAAAATAATGTGATATCCGGCTAATGAATTTCCATGCTGATCCAAGGCGGGGCTGAATACTCCGATACCCATTTTTCCCGGAACACTTACTGTAATTCCGCCACCTACTCCGGATTTGCTCGGTAATCCTACGGTTCTGGAGTATTCTCCACTGAATTCATACATCCCGGCAGTCAACATTTGAGATTCTATCAGCTTGGCAATATCTCCATTTTTATATTGAGAGTCACCATCAAAACGCACACATTGGTTCGCAAAGAAGTATCCGATTTTGGCAAGATCTTCAGCCCTAAGCTCAATAGAGCATTGTTTGAAATAATTATCCAGCTGATCCTCATCTCCGGAAATCAATCCACTGTTTTTCATGATGTAGAACATTCCGCGGTTACGGTGTCCGGTAGATTTTTCAGACTCGTATACGGATTTGCTGTAATCAATACTCGAATTTTTGGTAATATAGCGAACCATATCCAACACTTTAAGGAATGGTTTCTCTCCGTCACCTGAAATTAAAGATGTGGTAAGGATAGCACCGGCATTCATCATTGGATTAAGCGGTTTTCCTGTTGTTTCAAGATTGGAAAAATGATTAAAGGGTCTGTCTGATCCGAAATAACCCATTTTATCAAAAACGTTCGCTTCACCTCTTTCATTTACAGCCACCATCAAAGCGATGATCTTGGAAATACTCTGCATGGTGAATTTCTTTTGAACATCACCGATGCTGAATACTTTACCGTTTTTATCTACTACAGAAAAGGCAATTGCTTTAGCATCCATTTTACCCAGTTCCGGAATGTAATCAGCTACCTTACCTTGTGTGTAATAATTTCTGTTCTTTTCCAAAATGCTGCTTAAGGTTTTTTCCGAAATGGTAGAAAGATCTGCTGTTTTCTGAGCATACATCACCGTATTTAAGGATAAAAATCCTGCAATAAGAATTCCTTTGGCGGAAAATAAAAAGCTATTTTTTGTCATGAAGAATATTTCGAATAAAAAGTTTATAATGATCCTCGAAAAAACAAAGATAAGATATTTCATTTTTTGTGCAAGGCTGGGTAGGAATGTGAGTAGGAAAGGATGCTTGATCCCCCCGGCAAATCGAAGATTTGCCGGGGGGATTGTTGCTCTTTCGATGGTAATATTGGGTAAAGAAGGAGTGTTTTATACTTTTCTCCTTGTGCGATAGGAATTTATCTCAGTTTTAGTTTTAAAATCATCTTATGAGTTCAAAATCTTCATAAAGGAATGTTCCATATTGATCCAGTATATGGGTTTTGCTGTTTTCTGTCTTTCCATTTTCGGTATTGGAATAGTAGAGTAGGTATTTTTTATTAATAATGTCTTCCCGGTCTTTTGGACTAAGATATTTAACGATTTTTATATTGCTGTTTTTATGAAAGTTTCCAATCAGTGAAACCTGTTCGGAATAATTGCCCACATGGAAAATGGCAGGCTGATTTCCTGAATGTATTTTGATTTCCCGGACGAGCTCGTTGCAATATTTTAGTTGTTGATCTTCATAATTTTCATTAACGAATACTCCTCCCGTAATCCTGATTTTTTTTGTATTTACATGAATTAAAAAAGGAGAGAGAAGTAGTATAAATAATATAGATTTCATCAATTTTTCATTCAAAATATATTGCAGAAGAATAAGAACAAAAGGAACGGAGGGGATTAAATAACCTGCTTCCAATGGATATCTAATAAAGAATATAAGATTGGAAACAATCATTAAAATACTGAATATAGCAAAATGATTTTTGGATAAGTTTTTTACTTTTTGATAACCTCCTCTAAAGAA
This sequence comes from Chryseobacterium sp. StRB126, assembly GCF_000829375.1. Lineage (NCBI taxonomy): Bacteria > Pseudomonadati > Bacteroidota > Flavobacteriia > Flavobacteriales > Weeksellaceae > Chryseobacterium > Chryseobacterium sp. StRB126. The sequence goes on along the minus strand of NZ_AP014624.1, from coordinate 4,113,860 downwards.
CTGAATGATTAAACCTAATATAATAGCCAGTATTCCTAAAGCTCCATATACGTATAATGTGCTCAGGCTTAGTATACTGCCGAGACTGACTTTTGAGTCACCATAACTCTGCAGAAAGGTAGTGCCATATTTAAAAATAACAGGCGAAAAGAAAATGCATATGGAAAGAAAGGCTAAAACTGAAAATTGTAAAACTTTTTTGAGATCCTTTTCAGAGTAAATGTACAAAAAGAAGGCAAAGGCAGGAAGAAAAATAATATTGTTAAACCTTGTACTTACCATAAGCCCGAATAGTAAAACGGAAAGCCAAAGATTTTTATTGAGGAGATAATAAACACTTCCCAGTAAAAAGAACAAAGACCAGTTGTATTCCATAGCTACCGTACTGTTGAGATAGATGACCGGTACAAATGGAAATACTATGGCGATAAGAAAAGAAAGTTTTATTGCAAGAAAGTTTAGAATCTTGAAGAGATATAAGCAACAACCTATTGTAAATAAAACCGATAGTAAATTGATTGCCCAATAAGGATAATGATACACTAAAGAGTATATAAATTCCGGAAATGGATATCCTGGAAAACGGGAAACATTATAAATATGATCTTCATGTATTATTTTTCCTGTGTATACTTCTCTCCAGGTATCTAAATCAATACCTAGACTGTTAAAAATAAAAGGTAACCGTGATAATAATACAATGATTACTATCATTATTTCCTTAAAGTATTTTTTCATGTTAATTACCCATTGTTTTATGGTGCAAAATAAGTGCTTTTTAGTTAATAAATAAAGGGCTCTTAATTTTTCCATAGAGGAATGGTAAATGCTGTCTTTATTGATACTGTAACAATAAAGTGTTATAAGAGTTTTTTCTGTGTATTTTTTTATCCTATTGTATGGGTTTTTATAATGTATTCTTATTGTTTGTGTCAAAAAAATTAATGTAAGTTTGATTTTTGGTTAATTTTATTCTAAATATTAACGTTTGAATAAGTTAAAATTCATTAGTTTTTGTTTTAAAATGAAGATAAATTGATTTTTTTATAAATAACCATTAAGTGTATAAATTGAGATATAATCAGTGATTGAAGTATATTGTTGATGTTTAAGATGTAGAAATGTTATTTTTTTCACTGATAAATGACTTTAGTATTGAATTTTTCATTAAATTCCGAATGAAAATTAATACATTTTTATTAACCATGAAAAACACTACTTACTTTAGTAGGCAGCACATCTTCAGATGGCTCCTGCTATGTTGGCTCCTTGTACCTTGGGGGCTGCAAGCACAATCATTAACTCATATTACCTGGGATTCCCAGGTCGGATGTCAGATTTATCGGGGTGAAAAGGGAGATAACAATGCGACCGCTGCCTCAGAAGTTGATTCCGGCCAGTGTGTCCGTGTCTGTGAGGGCAGTACTGTAAAGTATACGGCTCACGGATCAAATATCTCTTTTGTCTCCTGGGCACCTACCGGAGGCACCGTACAGGGGACTTCAGGGGGAACTAATCTTGAAGCAACCATTGTATGGGGAAATGCAGGGGCAGGTTCTTTACAGGCAACGGTAACGTTTACTAATGGAACGACTGAAGTTCAAAACATCTGTATTGAGAAAATAAATAAACCTTCTGCATCATTTGAATTGGTGAATCTGAAGGATAGAGCATGTAAAAATACTGAGATTCACTTTAAGAATCTTTCTCATGCAAACGGAGGAACTGATATTGTTAACTATTTCTGGGATTTTGGGGATGGGACAACATCTACAGCTTTTGAACCCTCTCATACCTATACTCAGGCTGGTGGGTTTTCTATTGCTCTTACCGTAACCAATAAATGTGGTTGTTCAGAAACTACATACCATAAAATAGAAATTACAGAAGCACCACCAATCCAGATTAGCTGTGCTTCAGTTGTATGTGAGGGAAGTCTTGCAAAATACAGCGTGAAGAATGGCTGCAAAGGAGAATGGAAAGTGATTGGGGGAACATGGCAAAATACTTCCGAAAACGAAATTGAAGTAAAATGGGATAATGTAGATCCTGAAGATGGTTTCGGATATGTAATGTACAGATCTGAATGTGGCTGTCCAGAGTGGACAACTGTTAAGATTCCTGTGATTTTAAAATTAGCAAAAATTAAAGGAGAACCGGTAGTATGTTTAGGAAAACAATACAATTATTCGATTCCAAAATGGCCGACTACGAATGTAGACAAATGGGATGTAACAGGCCCGGGAGCTGGTCTTCTGACGTACAACCAACAGAGAAATGAAGTTCTTTTCACAGGAACAGCGCCTGGAACTTATACACTGACTGCTGAATACACCAATACTTTATTGGGATGTAAAGGATTTGCAGAGAAAACGATTGTTGTGGAAGAACCTGTAACCATCTCTGGTGGTGCAGAAGAAATCTGTGTAGGAGCTCCTCAGACATTTACCGCTTCTCCTAATGTTCCTGTTATTTGGAATATTACTTTAAACGGAGGGTTAGTATATACTTCGCCACAGCCAACAACGGTACCTCTTAGTTATCCTTTCTTAACAGCAGGAAACTATGGAATCACAGCAATTAAGGCAGGGGGAGCTTGTGAAAGTAATGCTATATTTATTAAGGTATTACCACCTCCAAAACCTCCAAAAAGTATTAGCGGAGAATCGTTAATATGTCCTGGAAAACCTTATGTGTACTCTTTATTGTCAACACTGCCAGGGGTAGTTCCTGTATGGAGTGTTACAAATGGTACGATCCAGGGAAGTAATTCAGGAAACTCTATAACGGTTGTATTTAATCCGGGAGCTTCTTCGTACACCGTATCGGTTGTCAATAAACTGGAAAGCCCGGCAGGATGTGTATCTAAAGCTGTTATAAAGACTGTAAAACCAATAGATCTCAATGTGATTTCTATCAATGCGAACCCTGGACCTTTCTGTCCAAGCAGTAACCAGATGTTTTCAGCAGATTTAGGAGGTATTGTTCCGGATTCTATGGAATGGAGCTTTGAGAACCCTAATTTCGGAAGTTTTATATCCGGACAGGGTAGTCATATCATTAACGTAAATATTAACGAAGTTGCTTCTAATATCAACACAACAAATCTTAAATTAAAGGTTGTAGTATGTGGACAGGAGAAGACAATCAGTATACCGGTAAGTAAGCTAGCTCTTCCGGTAGTAAACTTTACCAATGTTGGAAAGATCTGTTTAGGTTCAAATCTTACTTTCTCTATCAATCAGGGAATAATTACTTCTGCAACAGGTGTTACATTTACTTTTGCAAATGGACAGACTCATAATGCAACATTTGATCAGTATGGAAATTATAGTTTTCCAAATAATGGATATATTCAGAATAATACAGGAGGAAATGTTTCTCAGATAGTTACGGTAACGTATAACGGGACTAATGGGTGTGCTTACAAACCTACAGCAAGTGCAAGTTTCATTATCCTTCCTGAGACTATTATTACTATTTCACCGGTATACAATCTTGAAGTTTGTGGAGATTATCCTATGCAGCCTTATACCCTTACTGCAAATAGTTCTACAGGACTTACGAACACTACAGGCTGGCAGTGGTTCAAAGATGGAGTAGCACAGAACGGATATACAACCAATTCGTATACTTTATCAGGAATGGGGGTTGCCGGTACTTATCAGGTAAGAGCAACTGATCAGAATGGGTGTATTGTATATTCACAGGAGATCCATGTAACGAATGCGTGCCCACCATCAGGAAATTGCCCTGCACCTCCTGCGTTTTCTTTCGTTCCGAAATGGACAGGCTGTAACACAATCAGTGTAAGTAATGTGAATTTTACCACTACACCAGATGAGATTCAATGGGTGTCAAACAGTGTGCTTACCTTAGTGAGCCCTCAGGGACAGCCTTCAGCTACATTCCAGACTAATCTTGCAGGAGCACATATTGTTTCTCTTCGTGTTAGATATGGTACGTGTTGGTATTCTGCAAGTGTAGAAGTTAAAAAACATTATGAGCCTAAGTTTAATGTTGGTCAGACTTGTAATGGTAATGGGTATAATGTTACTTTATACAATACATCTACGGTATTTGATCTTGGATCTAATGCAAATGCTGTTGAATATAGGTTCAGTTTGCCAGGACAGCCAGATCAGGTTGGGCAGACAGCTACTTATAACAATCTAGCGCCAGGTACATATACCTTTACGATGAAGGTATCAGCACCTACATTAGGATATCCTGAATGTACCATCACAAAAACAGTTACATTAGCTCCTGTTCCTAATGTGACTTTTGCCCTTCCAGCGGCGGCATGTAAAGGGGAAATGATTAACCTTTCGCCTGGATCATATACAGCCGGAAATATCTATACATGGTATTTTGACGGAACCTCTTTTGTAACTACACAATCAGCTACTGCTGTTACATTTAATACTGCCGGAATAAAGAATGTGAGTTTCAAAGTGAAAACTCCGCAAGGATGTGAGTATTTCTCTGCTGTTCGTACAATTACGATAAAAGAGGCTGATCTTAAAGGAAATCTTTCACCTCTTAATGCTATTGTATGTGAAGGTGGTTCACCAGTAATTTCATTTACTGCAATTGGAACTGCTCCTTCTGGTTATATTTGGATGAATGGAGCTCAGGAAGTTATAGGAGCGCCAAATTCAATGAACTTTATCCCAACAGAATCTGGGAATTATTGGCCGATACTGGTTTCTGCAGATGGTTGTAAAACTAGTATTATGAGTGTTAAATCGGTAGGAGTAGCATTTAAAAAACCTCCTTATGTGAATATATCAGGACAGTCAAATGCTTGTGCTAATAACCCGATAAGACTTAGAGGAATTGTAGGTGATAATACTTTGGAATACAGATGGCTGAGAAATGGTGTTCCATTGACAACAGGTTGGTCTGCAACCCATCCAATTGTTTACAATACCAGTGGATTACCGGCAGGTACTTATACTTTTAGGTTAGAAGTTCGTGTACCGGGAACTACAGATTGTATAGGCTCTAAAGATTATGTTGTTACCGTAAGTAATCCTCCTGCATCACCTGTAGTGACAGCTACTCAGATAAGCTGCCAGCCATATAGAGTAAAGCTGACTGCATCAGGACCTGCTAATGGAGAATACAACTGGAGTAATGGTATGAGCGGACAATCAATTACTGTAGAAGAAGGAGGTATGTATAAAGTAATCTATACTGCTCCAAGCGGCTGTAAAGTATATAGTCAGAAAGATGTACCATTGAGTATTGAAAGTCTGATGTGGGTATTCCCTACAGGCTGCTATGATTATTGTAGAGATAAAGGCCGTTATATCTTAGGGCCAAAAGGTAATTTTGATTATCATCAATGGGAACTATTTGGGGCCAGTATACAAAATGGAACCAATACTTTCATCAATCAGCTTGATCTTATTTACTCACCGGGAACTTATAGATTAAGAATTGATCAGAATGCTCCAGGACTTCACTGTGAATATTATTCAGGAACAATGAATTACTATCCGGGTAAAAATTGCGGAATAGAAACGCAATGTAACTTTGATGTTAAGATTGAATCCTTCAAATGGGACGGAGATCATTATAATGTTCACGGAACCATATATAACGCAGGAAGCCTACCGGTAATGCTTGATATTTCAAGTCTTAACGGATATGGAACTTACTTCCCATCTATGATTACCATTCCGGCAGGAGGAACATATGATATGAATGTCAATCCATTGATGTTCTATCCAAATGCTAACTTCCCTGGAGGAACGGATGCCATCTTATTCTTTGGACAAGATGATTGTAAGTTTGTAGCTGAACCACAGGTTATAGGTAAGTCTATTTCAGGTAAAACAGGAAGTACGCCAAGTCTTACTACAGCTTCTTCGCTGAAGTTGATGCCGAATCCTGCAAAGGAAATAGTGAAAGTTTCCTATAATACAGGCAATGAGAAATTATTGGCAACACATATCAAGGTTTTTGATACTATGGGTAATATCAAATTCCAGAAAGAACTTAAAGCAGCTTCAGGAGAGGTTAATGTAGATATCTCAAACTGGTTGCAGAGTACTTATATTGTTATTGTACAGGCTGGAGAAAAGTCATTACAAGGCAAGTTGATTAAAAATTAATCCACACTTCATTTTAATAAGCAGTGTTCTCTTCGGAGAACACTGTTTTTTTATATCATAATAATGAGTATGATTTAATAGAATCTGTCGGTGTTAATGATGACAAGGTTTTTAATATTTGAAGAAACGGTAAATTAATACATATCCTCACTGTAGACTTGTTTTCCAAGATAGAAAAGCTCATGTTTTTTTAAATTCATATTATCCTCAAAAATATCATGAACAAAACGGACTAGTTCATTTACTTTTTCCTTTTGGGTAATTCTTATACGAGACTCAAAATTGGAGGTAAATCCGCTCTTTGTGTAGTTCAGTGATCCAAGATAGGCTACTTTTCTATCGATTATGTAAATCTTGGAGTGCAGAAACTTATTGTCATAGCGGTTATTTCTGATGTATTTAAAATTCAAATTTTCAGAGTAGTGATAGGTGTAAATCTCCATTTTTTCAACTTCTGTTTTCTTTTCCCAGCATCTGAAAAATCCATACAGAGAGGCGATAGCAATTAAAAGAGCAACTAAATTATTGGAATTGGTAAGATCATCAACAAGATGAATCCCGAAATAAATGAGGGCAAAAATTCCCAGGCAAAACAGAATAATAGAAGATAAAAAGAAAAGATTTTTCAGACTTTCCCTTTTCTCTTTTTTCTTTACATCGGTGACCCGGTTCTGATGAATCAGTTTTCGTAATATACTTCCGTATTGCTCAGGTCGCAGGTCACTGAATGCCAATCTCACATTGATATTTCTGTTCTTCAGCATCAGAAGATCATCCAGCTTTACTTCATCAATATAGGGGGAAATGATGAGAACTTCTGCCTGCGCATTCAGAATGTCGTTATTCAGTTGATTGCCTGCATTTTGTCCAATAAATACTTCAACTCCTTCACTGTTTTCAGTATCAATTTTAAAATAATATTTTTGCCTTTCCTTATAATACACGTTTGATGTTCTTAGATAATATTGAAAATTATAATGTTTCCTGGGATATCCGTTTCTTTAAAATCAAGATTTGGAATAAACCGGAACTTCCTTAAGTTTGTAATTTAGGCGCCAAATTTACGGTTCTTTTTATTGTTTGTTTTATGGGAAAGCATAAAAAATAATATATTTTCATACTAAATATTCCAGATGTCTTAAGTACTCTTCCGGATGAATAATTTATTCCATAGGCTCAAAAATGACAACCTTTTATGAAAAACAATGAATATCTAAAGCTGTATTTATCCTCTCCATTATCCTTATTTTCCTCATATGAATTAAACCTGTTTTTTATATAATGTCTTACTGACATACCCTTGTCAATTCCATTGATTACCTTTACAATAACAATGGAAATAGACTGTGATGGAAACAACAAATAAAAGAAAAGAAATCCATATAGAAACAAGAATAGAATGGAGGGAATGGTTAGAGAAATTTCATCAGGATGAGCAATCAGTCTGGGTAATTTGCAATACCCAAAAATCCGGCTTACCTGTAGTGGGTTGGAGTGACCTGGTGGATGAGGCTCTTTGCTTCGGTTGGATAGACAGCACAAGAAAGACTATTGATGAAGGTTCTTTCAAACAATTATTCAGCAGACGTAAACCCAATAGTACATGGTCAAGAATCAATAAAGAAAAAGTAGAGAGGCTGATCAATGATGAACTGATGAAAGAAGCAGGCCATGAATGTATAAGAATTGCCAAGGAAAATGGTTCCTGGGTGATCCTTGATAGTGTGGAAGATCTTACAGTACCGGAAGATCTAAGCGAAGCTTTTAAGGCCTATACAGGTTCAGAAGAGTATTTCCAAAGCTTAAGCAAATCCATGAAAAAGATGATGCTTCAGTGGATTGTTCTTGCAAAACGTCCGGAAACCCGGAAGAAACGTATTGATGAAATCGTGGAACATGCTGCGCAGGCAAAGAAACCAAAACATTTTTTGTAATGACTTTGACGCATTTGGAGATTCTGCTTTCTGGATGATGAAGGTAAATAAATGTGATTTCTTATTTTTGCAGAGAATAAATGACCAAGCAGTTTATTCTAAAATATGAACAAGACATTTTCCGATAACCATCAAGTAGAAATAGTTTCTGTATTTTCTGAACTTATACATACCGATTTTCAGGGAGATATAAATGCTATGTGCTGGTACAGGAATTTAGACGGAGATTTTAAAGAAATTGTTTCCAAGCTTCAATTGAAAGAAAGTATTACCGAAATTTCTACTGAAGATCTTCTAGCATTGCGGCTGTCGGAAGAAGGAAATATTGCCAGAGAAATAATTTTAAATGATTTACAATTATTAACGGATTTCGGAGCTTCACCATCGCTCAATCTGCTTAAAAACTATGATCGGGACGAAGAGTTTGATTTTATTTCAACCGATGTCTATTCGTACCATGTAGATCGTTCACCCATTGGAACAGATACTTTTTTATGTACCTATTACGGTGCTGCAAGTGATATATTGCCCAATGACCAGGCTGTACAAAAAATACAGGTTCCTGAGATCCGGGAAAAACTTAAAGAATTACATGACGGACCTGAAGATGAGTTTGAAGATTTCTTGAAAGATTGTTTCTTCGATCTGCATTATCAGGCTAAACCCAATGCAGTGCCTACCAATCTGGGATTAGGACATCTTTGGAGACTGGCAGTAGATCATCCGGCACAAAAAGTTTTGCCTTGTGTGCATAGAGCTCCTGTTGAAAATGAAGGCGAATATCGTCTGCTTTTGATTTGTTAAGTGGTTTTGAATGGTATTGCAGTTTGACTTTTCATTCAAAAGTAGTACCTTTAAAAGAAATTATCCCTATTTTAGGGTCTGTTGACCTGTAAATTGATGCTGTAAACTGTATTGAATTTTGATGACTAATGATTAGATCAATTGTAATTTTAATTTTCTTTTTAAGTGGTTTTTTCTTTTTAAATGCACAGGAAAAGAAAGATTCACTTTATTATAAAATAGAAGAGTTTTCAGATAAAAGAAAAGTCACTAAATTTCTTCATCGTTTCATATTCCGTAGGGAAGCAGATTCAACCTCTGTTAAATCCAGAACAGAAAAACTACCACAGGAAGCTTATAATAAAAGATATATCCGAAATATCAGGATCGAAACTATTGACCCTTTCGGATATGGCTCCAAAGATGAGAAAGAAAAATCAAAATGGTACGATTGGTTTGCAGACCATCTTCATTCCACCACAAGAGCCTCTACCGTTAATAATTACTTACTTTTTAAAGAAGGAGAAGAATATAATGCTCAGAAACTCTATGAGTCTGAACGTCTGATGAGGGCAATGCCTTTTATAAACAGAGTGAATATCAGCGTTTCTGATGATACTTCCAGCAAAGATTCTATTGACGTGGTGGTAAAAGTTCTTGATTCCTGGAGCCTGAAGCCTAGAGTCAGTTATTCAGGCAGTAAAATTGGACTGGGAGTTACCGAAGAGAATGTATTGGGCTTAGGCCACACATTAGATTTCCTTTACAGAAATGATTCCAAAGAAAAACAGGACTATGTTTTAGGAAGTTATACCACCTATAATCTTTTTGGGTCTTATATCAGTGCCCAAATCCTTGGAGAAAGGGACTTTTTGAGAAATGAAAGAATCAATTTTAACGTGAGAAGAGATTTTTTCTCTCCTTTAACCAAATGGGCAGGTGGTTTCACTTTTGAATATTTTATGCGAAATGTTTTATTGCCGGTGGAAACAGATACTGCATTTCCCGAGGTTCAGATTAAAGTATACAGCCAGGATCTATGGGGTGGTTATCAGATCCCGGTTTCGTCAGATCCCGGTGAAAAAGTGACCAGCAATATTGCAGTTATAGGGAGATTTCAGAATTATCAGTATAAAGACAGTCCGGGAATCGATCAATACAAGTATTTCAGTTCTTACAATAGTTTTCTGGTGTCTGTGGGGCTTATTAACAGACGTTTTTCCGTTCAGAAGAATATTTTCCAATATGACTTGCCGGAGGATATTGCTTACGGAAACTCCATAAACCTTATTGCGGGTGGATTATCAAGAAACAAAGAAACGAATCCTTATTTGGGAGTTTCTGCATCTTATGGCAGTTTTACAAAGTTGGGATATTTCACTCTAAAAGCCCAGTTTGGAAGATTTTTTAATGAAGACAGCCAAAATAGGGAGTCTTTTCGTATAGACGGAACGTATTTTACGAATCTTATGGATTGGAAATTTGCCAAAGTAAGACACTTTTTTTCTCCTACTTTAGCATTGGGAAATCCTCAGCATAATTATTCGTATAAAGATAGAATTAACCTTTCTTCGCCGGATGAGTTTCCTGTTTATAATGCAGATTATATTGGAACTAAAAAAATGGTGCTAAGATATCAGCTTCAGATGTTCATCAATAAAACATGGAAGAATTTCCACTTCAGTCCCTATTTAACAATGGCAGTAGGATGGTTAGGTATGCCGGATGAAAAGCTGTTGAATACCCGTGCAAATACTAAAATAGGAGTGGGGGTTCTCATTAATAACCCGTTCCTGGTGTTCAACAGGATTCAGATTTCCTTTACCTATTATCCTCGTGTTCCGTTTGATTATAATTCAGTGTTTGATTTTAACAGTAACCGAAATAACCTTCTGCCAATGAATAGCTTTGCGACGGAAGTGCCTCACTTTGTGAATTTTGGAAATTGATGAGTGAGATTCCTTTATCTTCATGACTTCTCAGGATATAAAAAATTCTGATCATATCAATGTAATTTCTATATTTGTGCGACCTGGAATTTAAATCTAAAAATACCATTTGGATTCCAATAAAAGCTTAAAAATAAAATAACCATAAACAAAGAAGAGTAAAGAATGGATAAAATTAATGTATTAATTATTGTAAATACAACCTCTTTATTCATTTCATTGTTTCTGGCATTTTTTCTGATTACACTCAAAACAAAGCACAAAATAAGTAATGCTCTGTTTGCTGTTTTTCTGGTGTTAAATGCAATAGATATTAGTGAGCCTTTGTTTAATATGATGGTTGATGGCTCATCCAGCCTGGGAATGTTTAGGTCTACCTTTGCTTTCTTGCAAATTCCTGTTTTTTATTTCTATATAATATCAGTGTGCTACTCTGATTTTAAGTTAAAGCCCAAATATTTACTGCATCTGCTCCCATTTTTAATTGTTAATTTGGTTTTACTGCCCCGCTTTTATACTGTAGATGCAGCATCGAAAATGAGTTTTATTCAGAACCGCCAAAATATGATAGAGTTCCAGTTCATTCATATTTTAATACATCTTCAGATTATTAGCTACATTATTGCTGTTTTTAGAGTACTGAGAAAATCTAAGAAACTATATCTTGAAAACTATGCAGGGAAAAGCATCAGTTCCTATCATTGGTTATTCCAGTTTACGGTTGTACTGACTATTTTATATGCGGTAGCTCTTTTAAAAAACATTTTTAAATTTTCAGATTATCCCCATATTTCTGAGGGGTTAAAGATTAGTCTTTGGGTTTCCTCTCTTTTTATTTTTTGCTGGTATTTATTCAAAGCATTAAACAACCCGGATCTTTTCAGAAATGTTGATTCAAAATTAAAACTCGTTTCTGAGATTATTGCAGAAGAAAAGAGCAGTGAGCAGCCCACAATAGATGAAAGAGAATATAATGAAGAGCTTATCAAGTTAAAGAAGTATATGATTGAAGAAAAACCTTTTCTAAATTCTTCGTTAACCATTCAGGATATTTCCAATAACATAGGAATTCCGGTTCGGGATTTGTCACTTCTCATCAACCATCAATTAGGACAGCATTTTTATGATTTTGTAAATACATACCGTATAGAGAATGCTATGGATATTTTAAAAGATACAACAAAAAGTAAGGTAACGATCCTTGAAATTCTATACGAAGTTGGTTTTAATTCAAAATCTTCTTTTAATACAGCCTTTAAAAAACATACAGGCAATACACCAACTAGTTATCGTAAAAATTTATAAATCAGTGATTTGTAATTAATCGTACTCTTTTTTGTAGAGATTCGTACTTATTTTTTACACAAATGAGGCTGAATACTTTTATTCGGTCGCCTAATTCTTCTTTCTCCCACATCTTTGTATCGAAATAATTTTTAAACATAAAAAAAACGATACAATGAAAACTTCATCAAAATTTTTAGCAGTACTATTATTCGCAAGCAGTTTTTCTTTTGGACAAAACATTACCCAAAAAATTGATTCTATCATCAGCGATAATTATAAGAAAAATCCTGAGGTAGGAATTAGTGTTGGCTTTATCAATAACAATGAAGAATACTATACAGCCTATGGTAAGCTGAATGCAGAAAGTCAAACGAAAATTGATAAAAATTCCATCTTCGAAATTGCATCCATCACTAAAATACTGACTTCAAACTTAATTGCCCAGGCAGTTTTGGAGAAGAAAATAAAGTTAGATGATTATATAGACGCATTACTTCCCAAAGAATATGTACTACAGCCGAATCTTAGAAACAAAATTAAAATTTCAGATTTGGCATCACATCAGTCTGGATTACCTGATTTAGATTTTCCAAAATTGATGGAACTGAACCCGCAACAGCCTGTAAGCAGTGTGACCATAGAAACATTAGCGGGAATAATCAATACCTGCAGTGAGCTAAAAGACTATGGTCAATTTCGTTATTCTACCATAGGATATACTTTAATGGGGCAAATACTAGAGAAAGTGTATGGTAAGAGCTATGATGAAATTATCAGAGCTAAAATCATAAAGCCTTTACACATGAACAGTACATTAACTAAGGACTTTAATGTGAAAAATATAACGACGGCTCACAATCCGGACGGAGGCATTCAGGAATTTTTCAAGTGGAATATTACCGCATCTGCAGGATTGGTAAAATCTAATGCTTCTGATATGGTTACCTATTTAAAAGCAGTTTTAAATAATGAAATAACAGTTGGAAAAGCTGCTGTCATTACGGAAAAAATAGTGTATAAAGATGAAAAAAGATACATGGGATTGGGGCTGAACATGATGACGGATGATAAAAATACCATTTATTCGAAATCAGGAGATTCTATGGGACAGTCTTCCATCATCTGCTACAACAGGAATAAAAAATGGGGAATTATCATTCTTCTTGACTATAGAAACTCAAAAATGAGACAGGATCTGTTGAATAAAATCTACGATACAGTCTTGAAATAGATTAAAAACGGTTCGTTAAAGGATAAAAATTGCTACCCTAAAAGAAAATAATACCATGAAAAATACCTTTTATTTACTAGTTGCTGCACTCATTATGTTGAGCTGTCAAACAAGGGATAATGCAGCAACTTCAAAAAGAGATTACAGCTTTCTTACTGACAGTTTGTATATTGATAAGCAATTAGAAAAGTACAAGCTTCCGGGATTTAGTCTTGTTGTTTTTGAAAATTATAAGATTGTTTACTCAAACCAGGTAGGAGTTAAATCAATGGATTCTAAAGCAAAATTAGATGTAAACACTGCTTTTTCTACAGCATCAATCACAAAGCCAATCACAGCACTTCTTTGCCATATCCTTGATGAAAAAAGGTTAATTAACCTGGATGAGCCCATTGATAAATACTTAAAACGCTGGCGTTTACCAAAAAGTAAGTTTACGGAGAATAATAGCCCAACCTGGAAACAGTTTTTAAATCATACGGCTGGCACAAGTCAGGGTGAATTTGAAGACCATTACGAAGGAGATGTTATTCCAACTATAAAACAAAGTCTTTTAGGGCAGCCCCCGAAGATATGCTCAACTTGAAAAAGCAATTGAAAACAAGAGCAAAATATCAGGTAGTCGGCGAAAAATTGGTAGAAATTTTACAAGACCGATTTTATAATCTAAAAATGTCTTAATATAGCATTGGATTATTTTAAAAAATAAGTTCATTTAAAAGCCTACGATTAAATAATGAAAATAGGGTAAGTGGTTATTTTTTTAGATGACTTTATTGTAGGTTCGATTAGAAAAATGCTATGTTCAAAACCCGATAAGTATGAAAAACTCAAAATTAATATTTCTTTTAGGAGTCAGCTTGCTTCCTTTCAAAGGCTTTTCACAAAATAAAGTAATTGAAGGAAATGTAACCACAATGAAGAATAGGACCAGCCTTTCTGATAAGTTGTCACAATATATGAAGGCCCAGGTAGATGTGAATGGATTTAGCGGTACTGTACTGATTGCCAGAAAAGGTTCTGTGCTTCTTCGGGAGGCTTATGGTTATGCAAATTATGAATGGAAAATAAAAACAACTCCCAATACAAAATACAGTTTGGCTTCTGTAAGCAAGCAGTTTACTGCTGCAGCTATTCTTCAACTGGCGGAACGTAAACTTTTATCAGTGGACGATAAGCTGAATACATATTTTCCAGACATTCCAAAAGGAGACCAGATCACCCTTCATATGATGCTCTCTCATATGTCCGGACTTTCGATGGATTTTGATGAACTCTATCTGAATCAGGTTTCCTTAACCCAGAATGACGTATTAAATCATATTGTACAAAAAAAACCCTTATTTACCCCCGGAGAGCAGACGGCATATAGTAATATTGGGTATTATTTGCTGGCTCGTATTATAGAAAAGGTAAGTGGTAAAAGCTATTCGGAGTATTTAAGAGAAAACATTTTTGTTCCATTGAAAATGAATGAAACTGGAGTGATGACCAATGATGAAGTAGTCGTCAATATGGCTGACAGATATACCAGAAAAGAAAAAAATTATAATAAAAATCCTTACATCAACTGGGCATTCAATATTGGGCATGATGGTATCTATTCAACAGCAGATGACCTTTTAAAATGGGATAGAGCTTTATATGGCACAACCGTTTTAAGTGAAAAGATGAAACAACTGATGTTTACCTCTTATAACGATCAAAATTTTGGATATGGCTTTGTGGTCAATCCTTTCTATAATCAGGGGCATCAATTAATTGCTCATGATGGAGGTTTCTTTGGGGCAATGACTTCCTTAAACCGCTATGTAAATGATGATTTGTTCATTGTTATTCTTTCTAATAACCAGTCTCCGGCATATATGTTGGCATATGGATTGGCTGCAATATGTTTTGATAAAGATGTAGAACTTCCTTATCATCATCAGAAGGTTAAAAACAATGGAGGACTTTACCCACTTTTTACAGGAAATTATGAGGGTATTAATATTCTTGAAAATAATGGAAAGCTCTATTATAAAGATCTTGATATTGAGCTGTTTCCGGAATCTGGTACTAAATTTTTTAGGTCAGATGATGATAACAGAACAGTGGAATTTATTAAAGATCCTAAGGGGGAATATTCAACGATTAAGCTGACTAAGGCAGGAGTAGGGGAGATACGAAAGAAAAAAGATTAAGAGTGGTCAGTGAACGGGATTAGCTTAGGTTACGCCCGGCACCTTTACCACCATCAACATTAATGATTAAACCCGTAATAAAGCTGCTTTTTGCAACTGTGTACACCATTTCTGCAATGTCATCAATTTCCCCGACTCTGTTCAGTAAGTGTAAACCGGTACTCTGAATGAATAGAATATAGATAATTTATATTCACAAATTACCACTACATTAGTGCTTTAAAAAAGCAACTCATTATTTTGAAAAAAAATAATGAAACTGTTTTCTGGTATGTATAAGTAAACGTAACATAAACTTCCCAGTTTCTCAAATAAACTAACAATAACTAATGAAACCATTTTTGAATTTCATCATTCTATTTCTGGCATTTTTCACCGTTTCAGCACAACAAACTCGAAAAATAAAGTTAGAGGATTTAAAAAGCATCTATAACATCCAGGATAGTGTTTTAGTAAAAACGAGAGACGGAGCAACATTATCTTTAATGATTGTGAGAAAAAAGGGAGATGAGAATCCTAAACCTGTAATCCTTCAATCCACTATTTATGTTAGAGATAAAGGCAGAGATATGATATCATTAAAGAGATCCGTAGACAATGGCTACGTGGGTGTTATTGCTTATGCAAGAGGAAAGAGATTTAGCCCTGACGAGATATTTCCATATGAAAATGACGGCAATGATACTTACGATGTTATCGACTGGATCAGCAAGCAAAAGTGGTGTAATGGAAGTGTTGGTATGTATGGTGGAAGTTATAATGGCTTTACTCAATGGGCAGCATGTAAAACCCTGCATCCAGCCCTTAAAACAATTGTACCATCAGTTGCTGCACGACCAGGTCAGGGGTTACCTGTAGAAAATAATATTTTCGTCAACCCAAATTACGAATGGTCATTTTATGTTGGAAATAATAAATATCTGGATACTATAGCCGGAAATGACAGAAAACGTTTTCGTGAAATGCAGAATAAATGGTGGGAAACTGGAGTTGCCTATAAAAAATTAGACAGTATAGATGGTGTTCCTAATAAATGGTTTCAACGATGGATAAGTCACCCATCTTTTGATAGTTATTGGCAAAAAATGACACCTTATAAAGAAGATTTTGCACAAATAAAAATTCCGGTTTTAGCTTTTGATGGATATTACAATGATGGACAAAGCTCCGGATTGTATTATCTGAGAGAATTTCAAAAATATAGCCCGCAAACACCTGCATATCTTATCATCGGACCTTACGGGCATTTTGGTACACAGAGCGGCGGAGAAAGTGTTCTGTACGAATACAAGGTTGATCCCGTTGCATTGTTTGACATTAATAAAATTACTTATCAATGGTTTGATTACATTTTAAAAAATGGAACTAAACCGGAAATTCTAAAGGATAAAATTAACTATGAGGTAATGGGTGCCAATGAATGGCGGAGCGCCCCATCAATTGATAAAATGTATAATGGTTTTTTAACACTTTACTTAACCCATGACAAGGCTGGTAAGTATTATGCTTTGAACTCAAAGAAACCTGTTAAAAGTAGTTTTTTATCGCAAGAGGTTGATTTTGCTGATAGAGGAAAAACAAATAATGATTATTATCCGGAACCCCTTATTCGGAAAGAAATAGATACAGCCAATGGATTTAATTTTATGAGTGAACCTTTAAAAGAATCCATATTAATAAATGGTTCATTTCTAGGAGCTATCAAGGCAAGCATCAACAAGCTGGATATGGATATTGGTGTAACATTATATGAAGTAATGCCCAATGGAGAGTATTTTCACCTATCTTATTTTAT
Source organism: Chryseobacterium sp. StRB126 (assembly GCF_000829375.1). Taxonomy (NCBI): domain Bacteria; kingdom Pseudomonadati; phylum Bacteroidota; class Flavobacteriia; order Flavobacteriales; family Weeksellaceae; genus Chryseobacterium; species Chryseobacterium sp. StRB126. The sequence goes on along the minus strand of NZ_AP014624.1, from coordinate 4,096,576 downwards.
AGGACGGGCCAGTTATGCAAATGATATCACCCACAGAAAGTTATTAAAACCAAATGTTATTGAAACCATTCCATTCTCTAATACACACTTAGTAAGCAAACGACTAAGCAAAGGAAGCAGATTATTAGTGTATCTCAATGTAAATAAGAATCCATTTTCTGAATTAAATTACGGAACAGGCAAAACAGTAACGGAAGAAACCATTAAAGATGCCAAAGAACCATTAAAAGTGAAATGGTACAACGATAGTTTTGTTAAAATTCCCATATTAAAAGACTAATTTGGAACGAGATTTTATGGAAAGGAATTCATTACTGTGCTAATATTTAGCTGAATATGTATACATTTACTACTGGAGACTGTGGTTTTTCTTTTAGAAAGAAATCACTTTATTTAACTAACCTTTTGGACAGTAATGAAGACCTATCAATTCCATTTTAATAATAACAAGAAGACCGCAGCTATTCTGCTTTGGTTTTTTTCGACATTACTGACTATTACGCTAACAACAACCATCTTAGTAGTACCTGTGGAAGACTATTTTCCGAACTGGCTCTTGCTGTTCACCTTTCCTTTAATGTTACTATCCATTTATAAGCTGTATAAAGTAGCATCCAGAAGACAGTCGATAGAGATCATTACGGTAAATAAAGAAGGGTTTACCAGTTCCTGTTTCGGAGCTGTTTTATTTTCTGAAATAACCTCTATCAAAATTCCTGCCCGGGAAATATCATTGCTGGGTGGAGTAAACTATGATTATTATAAACGAACTGAAGCGGATATTCCTCATCTCGTCACTTCAATTACGGCTAACGATGGCAAAACGTTATGTTGGGTTCTGGACGAGTGGGGTGGACTTTATAACTCAAAGGAAGATTTTTCTGTTTTCTTTGACTTTCTTACAGCGCTAACCGATCAGATGTATCCACTGTACCATGATAACGAAACTGCTTCCACTTATTTAAAAATTCTCGATGAAACTGGTTCCTGGGAAAAGAGTCGAGAGCAGAATCTAATAGGGTGAATTCATAGTTGATAACATGATTTTAAAAATTAGTAAGCTCCCGATTTGAGCAAATTATTTCGATACTAAAATCTAAATCAAATCCAAATTCTTAGAGTTTTCCTAATGCAAAAATGAAAGCCTTTATTATTAAGCATTTTTTACTTGAATACTATTCGTCATAGTATATACATCTCTGATTTTATATAACCACATTTGTATGGCCTCAGGAGTTGCACGGTCTGCCTTATCAAAAAAGAAATGTTCTTTAATCTGGAAACCACAATAGGTATAGATCCCTTTATCAGAAGTCAGTAATAATGCTTTATCCATGCCGATAGCTGAATATTCTTCATGAGATTTTCCATGAGTGTTAAGAATTATAGCCTGTTTCCCCGTTAATAATCCCTTTTGTATTCCCTGGTCATAACGATAGGCAAATCCATAACTAAATACCCTGTCAATGTATCCTTTCATGATTGCAGGCATACCAGTCCACCAGATTGGATAGATAAAAGTTACTACATCTGCCCACGAAATATATTCTTGTTCTTTTTTGACGAGTTCATTAACGATACCTTTTCGTTGTTGTGCCATATCATCCAGAGACAGTACAGGATCAAACCCAAGACTGTAAAGATCTCTGATGATTACTTCCTGTTCCTGCTGTTCTAAAATTTTTTCAATAGATTGTTTAATCTGACCATTCAGGCTCTCCTGATTTGGATGTGCATAGATAATAAGGTGTTTCATATTGTTACTTTTAATTGATTGAACAGTACAAAAGTAAAATAGGGGACACTGGAAAAATTGTAAGAAAACGAAATTGGTTATTCGCTGGTTGCTTGGCAGATATCCTGTTGGAACTTTAGATAATTTTTAGGAGATAAATTGAGGAAATGCTTAAAATCATGAATAAGTTGGCTTTGATCGTAATAGCCACACTGATTAATAATGTCAAACCAGTTTACTTTTTCTTTAGTAAAATCTATCTGTTGAATCAATTCAATAGCTTTTAAAAAGCGATGATACCTGTTGATTTCTTTTGCACTGAAGCCAAAGTGTTTTTTATGTATCAGTTGAATGTTTCTTTCACTTTGCTTAACTTGTTCAGCAATGGATTTGATTGGATTCATCGTATCCGATTTAAAATTAGCCAATAGGCTGGAGGTGGTATCTTGCTGGTTGAGGTATGGCTTACAGAAATTGAGAATATGATTTACTTTTTCTTCTGCTGTATCAATATTATTTAACTGCAATGCTAAGCGGTTAAAACAATTCTCTTCCATCGCTTCGTCGGGGTGGATTGGAAAATGATCAGATAGAATTGCCTTTCCAAAAAAACGGTAAAATGCATCATTCTTGAAATTAGCAACCAATATGCTGGAGTTGGGAGGGTGACAATATTCAAATGAAGACTTAATAGGCCCCAAAACAATACATTTACCAACTTCGATTTTCGTTTTTTGTTTGGAAATCAAGAAGGCATGAGCCCCAAAATTAAAAACCATGATGGTTTGGAAGGAAGGGAGCAGGGTTTTGGTGACTGCTATTTCAGAATTATTTTCAGCAAAATAGAAATGAGAGAATGCCGCTTCAAACTCCTCTGGGACAGGAATTCTGTAACTATCATATATTAATTTGTTTTGTCTCATTTTATAGTCTGTAATTTAGGAAAAAACAAATGGATTTATTGATGATATTTTACTCAAAACATAGATGTGGCTTGTTAAGATCTATTGAAAATAAAAACCCCTTAAACATTAAATTTAAAGGGTTGTATTATTGTAATCTATATACAATCTAAAAAACGGTCTATTTCCTGATACAAGTATCTGAATTTTCTTTTATTGTCCCGTCCTGAAATAGCGATACAGAATTAACGGGTCAATTTGAACGGATTACTATGGAGCAGGTTTTCCAGATTCTACAGTCAAATTATAGTTTTCTTCAATCGCTACTAATTTTCTGTTTGTCTTTTCTATGTCTTTTCCTTCTTTAGTCCACAAAAATGGCACAAATGAATACACTTGATTTCCGTTTGCTTTTTTTATGTCATTTTGCCAATTTTTCCATCTGAAAATCTCATAAAACGTATCGATATCGCCAGCCAGAGCCCAATAAAGAAATTCAGAATAGTTGATGTCTAAACATTCCCATTCAAGGGTGTCTTGTGGTAGATAATAAACTTTCCCCATTTCGCTTCCAATTCCGCCAGCATTTAGGGCAAAATATCCACCGATTATATCGTCTGCAATTAAAAAATGTGAAGGTTGATCACCATAATTTTTAAAAGTTTTTCCTTTATTCCATTCAGCCAAACCTCTGTCAAGTTTTTCACTTCCTGAGCCTAAAATTCTTAGCCAGCCATTGTCAATTAATATACCTCCCGTTTCATAGATTACAGCACCCATTGGCGATCGTGTTGTGACTTGAGCATTCACAAGTTCTTTTTCCGCTCTTCTCTCGTCTTTTGGTAAAATTTCATATTCATTTTTGGCTTCATTTAACCATTCTGTTACTAATTCCCAGCCTGGTTCTTCCAAGTTTATGAGTTCTTCAAGTTTCTTCATATTTTGTTAATTTTTGTTGGTGTAGGGTGAAGTTTGCAACTAACGGCTTGGTTCTTTTTACGAGCGGGATTTCAAAGCCAGAACGTTCTACTAAAGTACAGATTTTTTCAGTAAGTCTATTTTTTAGCTTATTCAAAGTCATCTTGAAAAATAAATATAAGGGGTAAAGTCAAATGATATGATTACATTAAGTTGTTTGGAAAACAAAGAAGTTTACCATATGCTTAAAGATCGAATTGTATCCCCAGACTTGCCGTTGTTCCTGATCCTTTGATATAATAGCGACCTTCATTGGTTGCACCTCTTACTTCAGCATGAATAGGATAATAATCAGCATTGAATAGATTATTAATGGAGAATGAAAAAGTAAATTGCTGATATTTGTATTTCGTTTGTAAATCTACAAGATTATAACCTGAAATCGGATATTTCCCATAGTTGTATTCTTCAGGAGAAAACACATTTCTTCCTCCTAAATGAAGGTATTGTAGGTATACATTCCATTGCTGGGATAACTTAACATCAACATTCAAATTAATTTTGAAAGGTGAGATAATGGAATTGTCCAGCTTGTCCTTGAAAGTCCCCTCATTTTTCAAATCCTGACGGCCATCCATATAACCCAGCACAGTTCCAACGGTCAACCATTGAACAGGTTTTACATTGGCAACAAATTCTACTCCATAAATACGTTGCGGTACCTGACTCAGTTCGTAATTACCCGGTACAGAAGTTTCAGCGAAAGTAGTTCCTTTCTTAGAGGTACTATAATAGCCTATCAACTGGTAATCCCAGAAATCTATCTTACCATTTACTCCTAATTCGAAGTTATTAACGACAACAGGCTTAGGATCAATCTTGCTTAATGGGACTCCGTTGCGTAGGATAAGCCCCACATCACCAATAGAATATCCTTGTGAAAAGGAAGCAAAAGGCTGTAGGTAGCTATATTTATTATACCGTGTTGCCAGATTAAATACAAAAGCATCCGAATGATTATTTTCACCAGCGGTCAGTTTACCATTTTTGATCAGATCGCCAACCTTAAAACGAATATTTTCATAACGTATTCCCCCTTTTAAAATCCAGTTGTTACCTATATTTACTTTACCCTGTGCATAAAAGGCGAGATTATTCATGTTCATATCCGGTGTCACCAATTCGTCTTTCAAAGTTTTCTGCACCGTATGATCCTTCAGGAGGTCCATACCGTAAATAAGGGAGATTTTGGAAGTGGCACCAAGTTGAAATGGAGTATTGAAATTAAGTCTGGCTCCTTTATGATCTGAATAGTTTTGATTGTAAGTTTCAAAGACTGTATTCATATCTTCATAATACAGGCTCAGATTGGCCTCAGTTTTTCCATACTGACCAGCATATTTTAAATGTAAGGCCTTGTTATAGGGGGTACCACCATTAATAATCACATCAGCAGGAATACCAACTGCCGGGGATTCACCAAACCTGCCGGTCGTACCTGCATATTTACTATCCTGTAAGCTGCGATAGTAGTTTCCCATTACTTCTACATGATGATTGGGAGCAATCTGATAACCGATTTTAGCAAGTGTATTATAAGAATTAGTCTCCCCTAATCCATAAAAAGGGCTTACTACTGTGCCATCGGAACTTCGGACAACACCAGTACGACCCATTTTGCCTTGAAGGACATAATCCCATTTACCAATCTGTCCGGAAAAAACTTGTGCAATATTGTAGCCATAGGTTTCGTTTGGTCTTACCAAACTTAGCGAATTATTGAGATAAGTAGATGAACTCAGTTTTTTACCTTTTTTGGGCTTTTTAGTAATGTAGTTTATCACACCGCCAGCGGCTCCGTTACCATACATTGCCGTTGCACCATTGATCACTTCGATATGATCTATTGCACTGGCATCAATAGTACGTAGATCACGTCCACCATTACGCAAAGGTGTGGATTGTGGGATGCCATCAATCAGCACCAGGAAATTACGTCCACGGATCTTGGCAATAAAGTTATTTTGGCTTTCTTCGCTGGGCGATATACTGGGAACCTTTTGCATTAAGATAGATGGCAGATTATCGTTGATCTGTCGCTGTTGGTCCAGTGTTTTACCTCCAATATAGGTTATCGATGACGGAACCTCATCAATGTGTTCGGCTAATCTGCTCGCAGTAACAACAATCTCATCCAAATTATGTCGTGCAACCTGCATAACAAGTGGCTCGACAAATTGATGATTCTCTTCGTTCACTTCAATAGTTTGGGTGATATTTTCATAACCTTCTAAGCTAATTATCAGCTCATACTTCCCATCCATCACCCCTTCAAATTTGAAATAACCTCCTTTGTCAGATAAAGTATTCCCCACTCCGATTAATTGAACATGCACATTGGCTAAAGGTTTGCCCTCTGCGTTAACTATACGGCCACTTACATTGCCTCCTTTTTGTTGTGTATGCAGCGAATAGACCTGCAAAGGACTTTTGGCAATAAAGGGGATTTCTGCATAGACTTTCGGAGATAAAGAATAAGAAAAGTATAAAAGTGCGGCTGTAATTTTAGCCGTTTTGTATTGGTTAACTTTCATTGCTAGTAATGCTAGAGTAGAAGATTCTTGACTATATATTTATTAAAATAGGATAGGTGCAAAGATATATTATTTTGATTTATTCTAAATAATAAGAATTTGATTTTTTATTATTTAGAATATCCTATGTCACATACGACCTTTATCTGCCATTACTGTAGCTGTGACTAATCATGAAGATAATAAATTTGAAAGTAGCTCAGAGCCTTCCTTGGATTGGAGAGTTTGCATCGAAAAAACCTCATATTGACAGCAAAACCACCTAGCTGATAGCTTTGTCACTAACCTTATTTTGTTAAATTGATCTTTATTTTGACTAACTGCATAGTCAGTTATCTCTAGTCCATACTATATTTTCACAAAAGTTTTTAAATCACAAGTATTTCATTACTGATTTATAACTATTTTAATCAATATTCTGGAAATGAAATGTTAACTAGAAAAAAATAGACTAAATTTATCATATGATTTTTAAAAAGCTAGCATCAAATATTGATGTGGATGATGATACCTTTAATAAATTATATCCTTATCACATAAAAGAACTATCTGCGCGCCATTGGACTCCCGTTGATGTTGCCAAGATGGCTGCGGATTATCTGGTTGAGAAGCCGGATAGCAAAGTATTGGATATTGGTTCTGGGGTCGGAAAGTTCTGTTTAGTGGGGGCAGCTTCTACAAAGGGTCGATTTTACGGTGTTGAACAAAGGGAATCTCTCACAAAACTATCAAAAAAAATAGCAGATAGGTATAAAATTGAGAATGTGGAATTTATAAATTCTAATATTGATGAAATTTCTTTTTTGAATTATGAAGCATTCTATTTTTTTAATTCTTTTTATGAGAATATTGATACTTCATGTTCAATAGATGATACCATGTTTCCAGATAAGGACCTGTACTATGCCTATTCAGAGTATGTAAAAAAACAGCTTGACAAAACTCCTGTTGGGACACGACTGGTTACCTATTGGAGTAATTGGGATGAAATTCCATGTAATTTTGATTTAATTGATACCGCTTGTAATGGATTTTTGAATTTTTGGAGAAAGATGTCTTAGTTTATTAGCAAAGGAGCTCCAATGATATAAGGCTGTTCTGGTTACCAATTCTGGCATGGTCAATTTCAATGGAGGGCAAGACTGGTCATTATTTTATTTGCTTAACCATATATAAAATTAGGATCTGCTTCTAATGAATCAAAAATCTGAATGATACGATCTTATTCAAAAGAACTACAAGAGATTTGAAGTCGATTCACCATGGACTTATAGCCGTTTTTATGTTTATGAAACTGACACAATTCTGCCGTATTCCTTGTATAGACATGCTTAAATCGATTATCACGGAAGGCTTGAACGCATTGACAGCTACAACAAAAAGAATGATGTTTTCGTAACACTTCAAATTCTTCCGAGAAGAACTTGGGGCAGCGAAGCTCAGGAGATTTTTGGTTTTAACCAATTTCTAAAGAGTAGGAGAGATGAATCAAAGAGTCAGGTTCTTAAACTAGAAAGATAATTATAACATCGTTAAAGGGAAGATTCTACAGGATGAAGACCTGACTCTTATTTGTTGTCGATACTTTTCTGTAAATCACTCCACGCACCGCCGTTGTAAACTTTTTTGAAGCCTTTTTCCTTTAATATTAATTCGGCTTTTACACTGCGCAGTCCGTGGGAGCAAACGGTAATATAGGTTTTTGTAGGATCGAGTTCAGTATATCGTTCCCTGATTGTTCCCAAGGAAATATTCTGAGAGTCCGGAATATGTCCTGTGGCAAATTCTTTCTCGGTTCGTACATCAAGTATAATGGCTCCTTTTTCAATTACTGTACTGAGTCCATCGTCCAAAGTTTGATATTTGTAAACTCTGTAAATGACATAAATGAATATAATTACTCCTATACAAATAAAAATGTTTTTCATAGTTTGCTCAGTATTTTTTTATCAACGTAAAATGTGCCGAAAGGAATAATGCAGGCCAGTAAAACTTTCCATGTAGTCTCTTTGAATTTCCAATTCTGTTCGACTCCCACACTCAGTGTGTTGAAGAGAAATAGAAGAAACAATGATCCGTGAATGGGTCCCATCATTTTAACCAGCGAAGGGTTATCAAATCCATACTTCAAAGGTACCGCAATGAATACAAGTGTTAGCAATGAAATTCCTTCAAGAATAGCAATAATTCTCAAACGTCCGACTTTTGTTTTTAATAGATTTATCATAATTATCTTAAATAGGGTCTGTTGGCAAAGGGTGAAAATGGCCATGGTATAGCCGAGAAAATAATGATTAATGCAATAACGTAGTAAATCAATAGGGTTTTAAACTTATCGCGATCTGTTGTTTTTCGTTTTGAAATTGAGGATCCGATTGTAATTAAAATGATTGCAAGAAGCATTAAGGAGATGTGGATCATTCCGAAAAATACTACATCAAATGATTCTTTAGCTTCATCGAAATTGTTCCAGAAGTATTTAATAATTGGACTTTGAGAGTACAGAATGATTCCGAAAACCAACTGAATATGAGCAATTGTGGCTGTCCAGTGTCTTGCCGCATTATCTACTTTTAAAAACTCTCCGGAAGAAAAGTAACCTTTATAAGCTCTGAAAACTGAGTAGAATAAACTCAATAAAACCAACCATCGAAAGATGGAGTGTAGAAATGTAAGCGTTTGATACATTGTTTAAAATTTCAATGACGCAAAGATAAAATAAAAACATACTAATTAGAATGTTTTTGAGGAAAAAAATTATTTTAGAGTGAGAAAATATGTTTTAACGGCATTCAAAAAGGTAATGTACACTGATTTTGAGTTCTTCACCTTTCCAAGATTTCTCACTCCCCAGTACCCGGAAAGGACAAAAACGGCAACCTCGTTTCCTTTGACTGATTGATTGATGTACCCTTTTTCCTTCCCTTTTTCGATGGAATTGACAATTGTTTTTTCCCACTGCGAGGAAAGCTGATTTAAAGCTTTTGTAAATTCAACATTCCATGGAGCCATTTCCTGTGTGAAATTTGACGCCGGGCAACCGTATTCGACCTTTAGCTCAGTACTTTCCATCAAAAGATAATGCAGTAAATTGTAAATGGTATCCAGCGGATTTTCGTCTCTATTAAAAGGATCGAGAAAAGTTTTTTTAAAACCCGGAATCATCAATTCATTAACAATCGCAAGTCCCATTTCGTCCTTTGTTTTGAAATGATAGTAAAAAGCTCCTTTGGTAACCTGTGTTGTCGCTATAATTTCATCCACACTCGTTGTTTGATAACCGTGCATGTAGATGAGGTCAAATGCTTTTTGAAGAATATTGTGACGGGTTGCTTCTGATTTTTTCATATAAAAAGTCGTACAGCAAAGGAACAAATTTTTTGTAATTTTTACAATGCTTTAAATTGATAATCATTTTTAATATTTTTATTTGACAGGAGGCTGAAAAAGATTTGATGAAAAAAGGAAAGAATAATCTGTAACATAAACAATATCTATCAAGAGAAAATTCCTTGAATAATTATTCTACATGCAGCATTTCGGATGGAGAATAGCGATCTCCGAGATTTTAGGAAGTCTATTCCGCACGGATAAAGTAACCGGTTTGGTGATTGTATTTCTATGATTGATGTTTTCGATGTGCCTCAGCATTGACAATCATTAAAGCAAATCGCCATCTAGATATTCTAAATGACGATTTTTGAAAATGAATGTATGTATTTTTGAGCAGTATTGTAAATAATACTGTACTGCTGAGCAATGATTAGATATTTATTGTAAAATTCAATTAACACCTCCTCCCAAACTCCTGTAAAGTTCGGATATTGCGATAAGTTCCGATCTTCGTATCAAAGCCAATTCCAGTTCGCTTTGCAGCACATTGCCCTGTGCAATAATAACTTCCAGATATGTGGCCATCCCATTGTTGAACAAATCATTGGCTCTCGTTGTTGATTGTTTGAGTTTATTTACTCGTTTTTCGGCTAATGTTTCCTGTGTTTTTAATTTTTCAATTTTGACCAGTGCATCTGAAACTTCACCTACGGCATTCACCACAGATTGCCTGAATTTCAATACTGACTTTTCACGCTCGACCAAATCAACTTTATATTGAGTGCTCAATTCTTTATGTTGCAAAAGAGGTTGTACAACGCTTGCACCGACGATACCGAAAAGCGCAGAAGGAATATTGAACCAGTCGCTCGCCTTGAGAGAGTTTACACCTCCGCTTGCTGTAATTCTTAATGAAGGGTACATGTCAGCTTTGCTTACACCTACTTTGGCATTGGACAATGCCAGTTCGAATTCCTTTCTCTTGATGTCGGGTCTCAGTCTCAGTAATGTCGAAGGCAGTCCCGCGGAAATTGTTTCCGGAAGTATTACTTGTTCTGACAAAAAGCTACGGTTAATGCTTGCGGGCAGATCACCGCTCAAAACACGCAGTGCATTTTCCTGCTGAATGGTAGCCTGTTCCAATTCCGGAATTAATTTTTGTGTTGCCAGAAGCTGGGCCTGAGCCTGTTCGACCGCAAGTGAAGTAACCTGACCTGATTCATATTGTATTGTCATCATCCTTACAGTACTCTCATTCAATGCGATGTTTCTTTGCGCGATTTTCAATTGTTCGTCAAGCATTATCAAATTATAATAGCCTTCAGTTACATTTGCAATCAATTCAGTCTGTATTGCTTTCCGTGCTTCATTGGTTAATAAATAAGAAGTAAGAGCAATTTTATTTTTGCTGCGGATCTTGCCCCAAATATCTGCTTCCCAAGACAAACTTACATTTGTTGTATAATCTTCCAGGTGATTGGTTCCAAGAAACTGCGAAGTTGACATTCCATTTAGGCTGTTGTTCGAAGGATTGTTTGTTGAAGAAGCAATATTTAGTCCTACAATCGGTACATTGTTCCATTGTGACTGTTTCAATCTTAACCGGGATTCTTCAACATTTTTCAGTGCGATTTGCATATCAAAATTCCTGATAATGGAACTGTCAATCAACTTCTGAAGCATAGTATCTCTGTAAAATTCTTTCCACGGAAGAGAAGCGATCGACATCGTATCCTCAGTCACCACATTACGAAATGTCGAAGGCAGTTCGGGTGCAGGTGTCTTGAAGTCTTTGGAGACTGTGCAACCGATAATGATGAAAAGGATATTTGCTGTGACAGTTATTTTAAAGTATTTTTTCATTTCTTAAAGATGAATTTTGTTAAAAGGTTCTATCTGTTATTGTAAAACAGGCTCCGGAGTAGTATTTGCTGGTTTTCCTGATACTTTCTCATGCAGCGCCTGAAACACGATAAACAAAACAGGTATAAAAAACAGTCCCAGAACAACGCCGCCAATCATTCCTCCGGCCGCACCAATACTGATGGAGTGATTGCCCATTGCAGAAGGTCCTGTTGCTCTCATCATCGGCGCAATTCCGGCAACAAATGCAATCGACGTCATAATAATTGGACGTATTCTCAGTTTGGCAGCTTCCAGTGCGGATTCTACCAGTGAGTGTCCGGCATTTCTTCGTTGAGATGCAAATTCCACGATCAGAATTGCATTTTTAGCAAGTAATCCAATCAGCATAATCAAAGCAACCTGAATGTAAATATTGTTATCGATTCCTGCCAGACGTATTGCCACGAATACTCCGATAATACCGGTAGGTACTGACAGAACGACGGCCAAAGGAAGGATGTAACTGTTGTATTGAGCACATAACAAGAAATATACAAACAGAAGGGACAGTATAAATATTAATACAGATTGTCCACCGGATAAAATTTCTTCCCTTGTCATTCCTGAAAATTCAAATGAATAACCTGTAGGCAATTCTTTTTCCGCAACTTCGCGAATGGCCTGAATTGCATCGCCTGTACTGTAACCAGGTTTGGGTAAAGCATTAACTCCGATGGAGTTGTAAAGATTGTATCTGGTTATCACTTCAGGACCAAATACCCTTTTCAGACTTACTATAGTGTTAACGGGTACCATGCTTCCCATTTTGTTTTTGACATAAATTTCATTCATTGAAGCAAGATCGGCGCGTTCTTCTTTTTCCGCCTGAATCATCACCCGATAATATTTACCGAACCGGTTGAAATCCGATACCTGAGCACTTCCAAAATATGCCTGCATACTGTTTAAGACATCTTTTTCATCAATACCGAGCTGTTCGATTTTTTCATGATCCAATATCATCTCAAACTGTGGGTAATCCGCACGAAATGTCGTAAAGGCCACTGCGATCTCAGGTCTTTTCATCAGTTCCGCAATAAAACGATTTGCAATACCTCCAAATTTATCAAGTTTTCCGCCTGCCTTATCTTCAAGAACTATATCCAGTGCATCTACATTACTGAATCCCGGTACTGTCGGGAATGAAAAGACAAAAAATTGCGCACCTTTTATCGTGTTCATACGTTTCTGAAGTTCTGCAATATTTGCGGATACGTCGTTCATATCACCGCGTTCTCCGTCTTTCTTCATCCTGAAAAATGCAACACCGGAAGATGGACTTGTAGAACTTGTCAATATGTTAAATCCCGCTACCTGGTTGAAAGCGAACTTTGCAGGCATATCTCTAACTTTGTCAGCAGCTTCATCAAGAATTGCCTGCGTTCTCTTCATCGATGAACCGGGAGGAAGATTAACTGAGATGGCAATAAAGCCCAAATCCTCGGAAGGAATAAATCCTGTAGGAGTTTTTCGTATTAATATTCCTGTTACAAGCATGATTACTACAAGTGCTCCAAGGCTTATCCATTTAAATTTTATCATTTTCTTTACGCTCCCAACATATCGTGAGGTTACATTTTCAAAACCTTTGTTAAATGCGAAGAAAAATCTTTGTTTTAAATTTTTCGGCTTTTCGTGGTGGTCATGATTGACATCTTTCAAAAGCAAAGCGCACAAAGCGGGGCTTAAGGTCAATGCATTTACAGCCGAAATAGAAATAGCGATTGCCAGAGTAAAGGCAAATTGGCGATAAAAGACCCCGGCTGAACCGTCCATAAATCCAACAGGTAGAAAAACCGCAGCCATTACCAGAGTAATGGAGATGATTGCGCCGGTTATTTCGTGCATAGCGGACATGGTAGCTTTTCTCGGTGTGATGTTTTTATGTTCCAGTTTTGAATGAACAGCTTCCACAACAACAATTGCATCATCCACAACGATTCCGATAGCAAGAACAAGTGCAAATAAGGTTAGAAGATTTATTGAAAATCCGAAAATCGACATGAAAAAGAATGTTCCGATAATTGCTACGGGTACAGCAATGGCGGGAATCAATGTGGATCTGAAATCCTGTAAGAATATGTAAACAACAATAAATACAAGGATAAAGGCTTCCAGTAAAGTTTGTTGAACCTGTTCAATGGATTGATCCAACATATCTTTGGTGTTGTACAGAATTTGCTGCTTGATTCCGGGAGGGAAATCTTTCTCAGCTTTTTTCAGATATTCACCTACTTTGGTTTGTATTTCCCTTGAATTTGACCCCGGCAGTTGAACTACCTCAAACAAAATACTTTGTTTGTCATGTACTGTGTTCAAAGAATTGTACGTATAACTTCCCAATTCAACTTTAGCAACATCTCTCAATTTCAAGATAGTTCCATCTGAGTTAGATCTAATGATTATGTTTCCATATTCTTCAGGTTTGGTATATTTTCCTGAATACTTAAGAACATACTCAAAAGATCGGTTACTTGATTGTCCTAATCTTCCGGGTGCCGCCTCTTGGTTCTTACTTTTGACAGCTGCCATGACCTCGTTAGGAGTAATACTATATGCGGTCATCTGTGCCGGATTTAGCCAAATACGCATGGAGTAATCTTTATTGCTTCCTAAAAATCTTACCTGCCCAACTCCTTGTATACGCTTCAGCTCAGGTATTACGTTTATTTGAGCATAATTTGTTAAATATGTTGCATCATATAGTTTTGGATTTTCACTCATTAGATTGATTGCCATGACCAGTGAGTTTTGAACTTTTTGCGTGGTTATACCTGCCTGAACCACTTCGGTCGGCAACAATCCTGTTGCAGATGAAACACGATTTTGAACATTCACCGCAGCCTGATCGGGGTCTGTACCTAATTTAAAATAGACCGATATGGTGAGGGTTCCGTCATTGCTCGATGTCGAACTCATGTAAGTCATGTTTTCAACTCCATTGATTGATTCTTCGAGAGCGGGTGCAACGGCACGAACCATTGTTTCGGCATTGGCACCGGGATAGTTTGCGGAAACCTGAACGACAGGAGGTGCAATGTCCGGAAATTGTTGAATGGGAAGATCCATGAGACCTACGGCTCCCAAAATTACCAGCATGATGGAAACTACTGTCGCAATAACCGGTTTGTCTATAAAAACTTTTAACATAATCTTTAGTTGATATTTATTTTAGCTATTTTTTCTGTTGACTTTTCAGGTTTCACCACAATGCCTTCTTTTAAAGATTCCATCCCTTTTAATACAAGTTGATCACCTGCTTTCAGTCCTTCAGATATATAGTAGGTTGTGTCCGATGTTCCTGATATAGTTAAGGCTACCTGTCGGACTTTGTTATTTCGATCGACCACAAAAGCGAATAGTTTATCCTGCATTTCAAAAGTTGCGGATTGTGGAATTCCGATAACGTTCGATTGCTGCAGTCCCAATTTTATTCGCCCTGAATTTCCGGAACGCAGTAAGCCTTGCTCATTGGGAAATGTTGCACGTAAGGTTATTGCTCCTGTTGTTTTGTCGAAAATAGCATCGACCATATCCAGTTTGCCGGCCTGAGGATATATTTGTCCTCCTGAAAGAATGATACTCACTGCAGGAGCATTTTTTATTTTCTCTGCAATTGATGCCCCTTGGAGTCCATCCTTAAAGGTTACAAAATCTGATTCAGATATCGAAAAATAGGCGTGAATTTCTCTGTTATCAGATAAGTAAGACAGGGGCTGAACATCAGAAGGGGAGATGATACTGCCGGTTTTCTTAAACAATCTCCCGACGAAACCGCTAACCGGCGCTTTAACGGTAGCGAAACCCAATGTTATTTTGGCATTGCCCGCTTTCGCTTTTGCCTGTTTGAGTCTTGCCAGTGATGCCTGATAGGAGGCTTGAGCAGTCTTTAACTGGTAGGGTGAAACAACTTTGTTTTGAACTAAAGGTGTAAGTTTATCAACTTCCAACTTTGCTGTCATGAGATCTGCCTTTGCAACAAGCAACTCACCTTGAGCAAAATTGGAATCTTCTGTGAAAGGTCTGTGATCAATTTGAAACAGAGGTGTCCCTTTTTTTACGTAAGATCCCTCCGTGATATAGATTTTTTCGAGAATTCCAGACACTTGAGCTCGTAATTCAACATCAGTTTGTCCCTCCATTTTGGCAGGATATTCCAGATAGACCATTGCATTGCCTGGATTAACGGTTGCGACCGGAACCGAGGGTATATTTGCTGACTCTGTTTTGTCATCACTGGATTTACAACCTATTAATACAGCGTAGGCGAATAAGCCATATATTACAGTTTTTTTCATGAAATTATTTATTAGAATATTTGAAATTGTATAAATTTTTGACAATTAAAATCTGATTTATGGTTCATAATCGACATTTGTAATTGTTATTTTTGAGTTGTATATAATTTTTTCTGTTGTGGTTTGAACACCCATATTGAATACCCATTATTTTGAATTAGACAGTATCTAAAAAAGATTACTTCGTTAAAATCAAACATACTAATTGGTATGTTTTTGTTGCAAAAAAAATCTTTATGTTGGAGTATTAATTTTTCGATCTAAGAAAATGTTTAGGAATGAAGAAATCTTGTGCATAATTATAAATTTAGTCTAATGAATCTATATAAATTTTAAACTCTTTGAGAAATGTATAATAGTACTTCTTTCCCAATATCTTTCCCATATTTCTTACACCATGATATTGAGTCAGAATATGAATTGCAATCTTTTTTGCATCATGATCCAAACGTAGCTGACCGGCCGTTTGACATCTTATTATCTCGTCTTCAATTGCCTTTCGCCATTTATTTAATGACTTTAGGAGAGCCTTGTGAAATGCATCCGACAGAGGTGCCATTTCCTGAATTAGATTAACGGTCGGACATCCATTTGCGGCATTCATGAATGGATGTTCTAATAGTAAACTATGCATCATCTGATACATGTTTTTCTTAAAGTCCGTTCCTTTGGAAAGTGATTTTTCTATGAAAGGTAATATCTCATTGTTTAAGGCCTCACTGATAAGTGCCATACCCATTTCATTTTTGTTACGAAAATGATAATAGAAAGCGCCTTTGGTAACTTGAGTTTTTTCCAAGATCTCATCGATGCTTGTTGCTTGATACCCCTGCCTGTAGGTGAGCATCAAAGCACTCTTTAAAATATTAGATCTCGTAATTTCTGCTCTGGTCATAAAACATACTAGTTAGTATGTTGCAAAGATATATACCTTTGTTTGGATACGCAAACAAAAGTGCACAAAAAATTATGACGTTAGCCTTATACGTTAAATGATAACTTAAAGATTCTTACAATATGGCCAATCTATGATGGCTCAATAAATTAAATACACTGAAAAAATATTTTTATGGATGATATCGCTGCAAATTGACAACACCCGAATAAAATGAATTACTTTTTAAATATTATTTAAAAATTGTCTAAATTTCGATATCTAATTGAGGTATTATCTCAGCTGCTTCTTTCATTTTCTGATCAACGATTTTAGCATAAATGGCAGTGGTTCTGATCTCTCTATGACCAAGTCTTTTAGAAACAGTATATATATCCGCTCCGTTCTCCAATAGCAATTCAGCATTGGTATGTCTAGCACTGTGAAAAGTGATATGTTTAGATATTTCTGCTCTATTGCACCATCGGACGATTTCATTGTTAAATACAACACCATATTTTAATCCTTTAAAAACTCGTTCCTGTGGTGACTTTCTCTCACCTAAGATTTGCCTTGCCTGCTTAGAGATGTAAAGATATTCAACTCTGTCCGTCTTCTTTTGGTGAAAGTTGATTCTGCTCACACCATCTTCATCACGAATTTCAGACCATACCAGCATATTGATATCAGACCATCTCAAGCCGTTGAGGCATGAAAAAATAAAGGCTTTTTTCAAAACTTCATATTTGCAAACAGTATTTGCAAGTTTTTGTAATTCGCTATGTGTAAGATACTCGCGCTGACTTTCCGACTGTTCAAAGGATTTTATTGTGGCTGCTTTTGGATAAATAACCTTCATCAAATGCCCTTCTTAAAGATGCCTTGAATTTATTGAAATAAGAATATTTGAGTTAAGAGATAATGGTAGATCGCTTTTAGTTTTGGCTTCATTATCAATATAGTTCTTTACTTTTTTAATAAAGTTTTCGTCAATTTCTTCAAAAAGTAAATTTTGAGGAATTACCTTTTTTAGATGTACTAGGGTAGAAGTCCAGTTCCCATAATTATTCACAGAATTTACTTTTTCTTATGTTTTTTCAGAAAAGTAATCCAAAAATTTTTTCTTGTCTTTAGCAGCATTCCTAATTTTAAATTTACCTTGAACAAATTCAGCTTTCCGAATTGCTAAAATGTTTTACGCCAGTTTTTGGTTTTCTTTATTCTCTTTTTTTTCGACGGGAGTTTTAGGGTTTTGATGAAGATATATTTTTAAATACTCAAAGTCTCTTACATGAAGACGTTTTCCATTATCATCAATATTAGAACCTTTGTAATATTCTACATAAAGGCTTAATCTTCCGTTACTCAATTTTCTCTGCTTTAGCGTAATTAACATATCGGTTTATTTAGTAGTTGTATACCTTGCCTCTTTTGAGGTGTACAAAGGTGTATAAATATAGAAAATAGAGCTTAATAAGAAAAAAACAAAATTTACGTAAGTTGCTGTAAATCAAATAAAAGAATGAATATGAAAGTAAAAGAAAGTGTATTTATTTCCCTGTGAAAAATAACTCTAAAATTTAGTTTTTTAGCTCATCCGGATGAAATTGGAAGTTTTTAAATTGATTACAATTTTTAAAAATAGTCAAGCGATGGAGTTTATAAAACAATAATTTCTCCAAATTAAGGGTATATAGAATCCACTAGTCCTCTTTAAGGATCACTTAATAACCATTGGATTATTTTAGGGCAAGGAATTCTATAGCCATTCCATTTTCTTTTGCTCAAATTTTGTGCTTTAATGTCAAAGGGACAAGAAAAGGGACAAAAATTTGAGCATTAAAAACTCCAAAATCACATAAGTTGCATTAAATCAATACGTTATATAAATAACGTTAAAATATGCAACTTGTTGTTTATCAGGTTTTTGTGTATTCTATTTGCCGATACAAAACTTAGAGAAAATATTCCCCAGCACTTCATCATTCGTAACCTCACCGGAAATCTCACCAAGGTGCTCTAACGCATTTCTTAACTCATAAGCCAGTAATTCTGTAGAAATCTGGATAGAAATAGCTTCTTTTACCTTGTTTACGGCATCTAAAGATTTTTGTAAAGCTTCGAAATGACGTTGATTGGTGATAACCACGTTATTTTCTTCCGATTTTAATTGCTCTACATAAGAAGATAATTCATTCTTAAGATCCTGGATATTCTGGTTTTCAACAGCAGAAATTTTGATGAAATCAAATTCGTGCGAAATAGCCTTTCTGAAAATATTTTCTACCGTTTCGTATTTTGTAGGAGTAACCTCGTCAATTTTAGTAGCACATATAATTAATTTCAAATCTGCTCTTAGCAAAGACTGAATCATTTCAATGTCCTCAGAGAAATCTTCAGTAGCAGCATCAGCCAGATAGACTAAAATATTGGCATTTTCTACCTTTTCCTTAGCTTTTTTCACCCCAATGGCCTCAATTTCATCTACTGTTTCACGCAAACCGGCAGTATCAATCAGACGGAAAGCATGTCCTTTAATATGAAGGATTTCCTCAATAGTGTCCCTTGTTGTTCCGGCAATATTACTTACAATAGCTCTTTCCTCTTTCAATAAAGCATTAAGAAGCGTAGATTTTCCTGCATTAGGTTTCCCGATGATCGCAACAGCAGTACCATTTTTAATGGCATTTCCATATTGAAAACTCTCAATAAGAGACTTTAATTTTACATCGATCTTATCCAATAGCCCACTTAAAGCAGTTCTGTCAGCAAATTCTACATCTTCCTCTGCGAAATCCAATTCTAATTCAATAAGAGAAACAAAATTCAAAAGATCAGTTCTTAATAACGATATTTCATTAGTAATTCCACCTTTTAATTGGTTAATGGCTACTTTTCTGGAAGCTTCATTTTCAGATGCAATTACATCAGCAATAGCTTCTGCCTGCGAAAGGTCAATTCTTCCATTGATAAAAGCACGAAGGGTAAATTCTCCAGCTTTAGCCATTCTTGCTCCGTTTTTAATAAGCGTTTCAAGAATGCGTTTTCCGATATGTGGTGAACCGTGAAAAGCAATTTCAACAGAATTTTCTGTAGTGAAACTTTTTGGTGCAAGGAAAATGGAAAGCATGATTTCATCAATAGCTTCTTCACCATCCATAAAATAACCGTAGTGGATGGTATGTGATTTTTGTTTTTCAAGCTTTTTTGCCGGAAAACTTTTCTGAACTATGGGTAAAACATCATTTCCGGAAACCCGGATAATGCCTAAAGCACCTATTCCATTGGCTGTAGCCAGCGCACAAATAGTATCGTTATTCATGGTGCAAATTTACGCTTTTTAATACAAATTGTATAGAGCAGACTATATGTATTGTCTATACTTCTTATCAGGAAAGGCTGTTCAGAATTATTTTTCCAATGAAATGATCTTTTGAATAGGCAAAGGGATTTAAAACCATCAATATTCTTTAGGATTTTTCCCGTGGATCAACACTATTGTTAAATGTATTTAATTTATTTAAACAAATGGTTATCAATGAATTGTTTTTTTTTTTTGTTACGAAATCTAATGCTGTAATAAAAAAAGTAACAAAAATGAATTTCGGTACAGTACTATATTGTTGTTTAAAAGAGTAGTGAAGTTTGGTATATTAATTGTAGGGTAGGGGGTTCGATGATGCGAAAAAAATACATATTTATCATTAAAATATGAATAATTCGTTAATTAAGCTTAAATATATATGAATAATTTAAATTTTTTCAATTTTAATAAAAAGATATTTTTTTTGTTAATGATTGCTTTTTATGGTGTTGCCCATGCCCAGACATGTACCCCCTACACGGGGCAGCCGATGATAAGTGGAATAACCTATTGTCTTAATGGGAATCTTGCTGTAGGGACTAATATTAACATTCCAAATGGTGCAATACTCATTATTCAGTCTGGTCAATTACAATCCGTCAGTATTCAGGTTAATGGTATTCTGGAGATTGGTGATGGTGCAAGTGTAAAATCTACAGGTACTGTTACAGTAGGAGCATTTAATTCTCAAAAGGATTCAAAAATTAAATTAGGAACTAAATCATTTTTGTCTCTTGTAGGTTCGGTGGTTCAGGAAGATCCTACTTTTTTTGGTGCCTTCCCAGGGTCAACTTCTACCATAGAAATGGGAACCAACAGTGTTGTAGAAATTTGTGGAACATTTACCCAACAGTCTACAACGTATCCATCTGTCAAATATATCGGGATTCCTACCGGCAAAGCTTATTGTATTGCGAAAGCTGATGTAAGTGGTGGAGGTGGTGTAATCGGTAATGACAGCCAAATTGTAGCTATTGCTATGGGAAATGTGTTAGGACTTGGTATGGGAAATACAAGTTTCTGTGGTCCTAATGCAACATCTGCAACATGTCCATCTCTTTGGCCAAATGGATTGTCTGATGATAAATTAACCTGTGGTAATGCACCAACAATTATTGATAATGTAGATTCATTCTGTACAAAGCCAGGGGCTACAGGAACTCCTAACGGATTTACCAAATTCGGAATTACCATTCAGCAGAAAAATAACACTTGGCCTGAAAATGTTCCAAACGGTTTCGTTACTCTGGAAGCTAAAGATAAGGGTTTTGTAGTTACAAGAGTTCAGCACGTAAGCCAGACTCCCCAGCCAGGAGATGCAATTGCTAACCCAAAAGAAGGAATGCTCTTGTATGATCTTCAGGATAGATGTGTGAAGCTTTACAACGGTATTGAGTGGAAGTGTGTAGAGAGAAGCTGTAATGATTAATCTAAAAATTAATAAAAGGATGAAAAATATAAAAAATATAGGCATAGCCGTTGCCTTAGTTATTTTTAACTTTTCTATTGCGCAGGTAGCAATTGGTAAACAAACGGTAGATGGTAACAGTACAGTTCTGGATTTTAATAATGTATCAGGAAATACAAAAGGATTAATCCTTCCTGCAACCTTTGGTGTTCCAACCGGCTCTCTGGTGAACGGAACATTTGTTTTTGATGTAACTGACAATAAAATAAAAGTGTACGAGAATGATGCATGGAGGCTTTTATCTGATACCGGCAGCTCAAGCGCTATTATTACGAACAATTCTGCAGTACAAGGTAAAGGAGTAGTTATCGGTGCATCATCCAGTACTGCAGATGGAGTATTGGTATTGGAATCTCCGGATAAGGCAATGATTCTTCCTCAGATTGCAACACCTCATCTCAATGTAAAGAATCCCTATCCTGGAATGATGTGTTATGATACAACTAGTAAAGCATTAGCAGTATTTGATGGATCAGTCTGGAGTTACTGGAAATAACCTAGAATGAAATAATTTCCGGGAAACCGGTGTATATAAGTTTATAATGTGTGTTGAAACAGTAGTATATGAATATGTACTGCTGTTTTTTATAGTTATTATTATAAAAAGAGAGATTACAACTTCTCAAATGTAATCTCTCAGTTAAACAAATAATATAAATTGTAATATTCTCAGTTTTCTATGAAAAGATGTATTATGATAATTCTGAGATTATTTTTCATCGTAGAATGTTGTGTTAAATAGGCCTCTTTTTTATTTGTGTTTTTAGTTAATATTATTTGTTTAGTTTGTAAAATAAATCTCACCCCTTCTGGATTTTTCATCATTTGTGTTCTTAATACCTTTGTTAGATTATAATTAAATTAGTTGCAAAGGGGGAGATTGTATATATATGTTTTTTGGTGGTGTTTTTAATATTGTAAGGAGTTTATCTTTTTAACATTACAAACATATTCAATAATGATAAGTATCTCCAAAAAACAACATACGACATAGCTACACTACAGCTACGACTTTTTATGTATTTAATTGATTTTCATTGTATTATGTTTTGTTTTTGTGGAAATGTAAAAACTATTTTTGCAAAATAAAAATTGAAAACCCTTCAATGAAGGATCACTTTTTTATCTTAATATCAGTTTTTTTTTTTTATAAAAAAATTCTTACAGAGTTAACATCATGTAATGGATATTATTAATAGGATAAAGTTTTAATGAATTATCAACCTTTTTAAGGGTTAGTTAGGTTGGTAAAATTTCAAAAAAGCTAGAGGGAAGTTAAAAAGCTGTACAGATCCGTTTCTGAAGAAATATTAAGTTTTTTTCTGAGTCGGCCTTTTTTGGTTTGTACAGATCTGTGCTGTATAAAAGTAAAGTCAGCAATATCTTTCGATGAAAAACCAATCCAGATCATCGCACATAAAGCCAACTCAGATTTTGTTAGCTGCGGATTGATTTTTAAAATATTCTGAAATAAACTGGGATTAATCTCTTCAAATCTCTTAATGAACTTAAGATCATTACTCTTGGCAAGCTCTAATAACTCTGTGAAATCTTCCTTAGAGATCCTTTCTTTTGAAGGAAAAGTTGCAGTATTCGGTTTTCTAGAGTTTTTGTCTTCTTTTTTATATTTTCTGGTTCTGATAATTAAAAATAAAACAGCTCCAACAATGAGAACAAAGACTCCAATGAAAATGAAAATAAGGTTAATATTATCCTTGTTTTTTTGTTCAATGATTTCACTCAGGGAAAGATCAATGGCTTCATTTCCTGATACTTTTAGTTTCTGATCCAATTCCTCGGACTTGGAAGTATAGGTGGCTTCCATTTTCTCGTTGTTGAGACTTTCGTAAACAAAAGCTATCCGTCTGTAAAGATCTGGTAATTTGTTGATCCTTTTTGTTTTAACTAAAATATCTGCTGCTTTTTTATAAAAATCCAATGCTTTTTCAAACTCCTTTTTTTCAGAAAGAAGGTCAGCATAAAAATAGTAAATGATGCCTTGTCTTACCGTTCCATATTCAGTATCTTTAAGAAGTAATAGTGCTTTATTATTGTAGAAAGTGGCGGAATCAAGATTTTTGGTTTGTTGTAAATGATAATTCCCGATCAAAGAAGCATTGATGGCAGAAGGGTCCAGACTGAATCCTCTGTGACAGTAAATTAATGCAGAGTCTTTATAAGTAGAAGAAATAAAATCAGCTCTCTGCTCATACATATTGCCCAATAACCATCCTTTTTCATCCAGTTTTTTTCCATAACGAATGGCTTTTGCATTGTAACTTAATGCTGTATTAACGAGTCCTGTAACATAATTGACTTGGCCATATTCATGATAAAGCTTAGCGTAAAGAAAATTATCATTAAGCCGGATGACGATTTTTTCTGCCGATTTCAGATATTCATGGCTGGTTTTATACTTTCCCATCATACCATAAGTATTGGCAAGATTGATGTATCCTAAGGCTTCTCCTCTTGAATATCCTCCTTCTTTTGACTGTCTGATGATTTCGGTATTCAAAGCGATGAGCTCTGTCTCTTTTCCTTCCAGCCTTAGCTTTTCATTTTTTGTAAGTAAGGCATTATCGATTTTCCGGATATCGATTTTTTTCTCACAATTACTTAAGGAAATTGCAATAAATAGATATATAAATATTCTGTGATTTTTTAAAAAGATATCCCTGATGAAGTTCATGAGTTCTATAATTTTATATCATTTATATAATGACGAAAATAGTCTCGATACTGTTGTCTGAAAAAAAGACATAGCCAACTCTTGAGAAGTTTGTCGTTTTCAGTTTTAATGGAGGATAAAACTGTACAGGATTTCTTTATTTTAAGGAGTCCTGATTGGTAATGCAGTACAGGACAGCTTATTATGGTTGTCTGGATTAATAAATTTAGCGCTCATCATCTTTTTTGTTTAGTGAAATCTGCCTATTCCAAAAGCAGATTTAAGTTACTAAGTTAGTGAAAAATAAATACAGATCCAATACCTGCTTGGTTTAAAGAAAATTGTAGGGTTGAAATGTAAATATTTACCTGATTGACTTATATGTATTTGATTTTGTTTATACAATTTGAGCACTTTCTTTAATACTGCTCATCACAAAAATACTTTTGGTTTGGCCAATTCCTTCAATTTCCGATAATTTATTGATGAAAAACTCATGAAACTCATCCATATTGGGAGCCAGAATCTTGAGCATAAAATCAAAATCACCACTAATATTGTAAAACTCAACCACTTCTTTCAATCTGCTCACTTCTTCAATGAATTTTCCTGCAGTTTTCTTATTGTGAACATTCAGAGCGATCATACAGATAACCATCATGCCTTTATTCACTTTCTTGCGGTCTACTACAGCGGTATATTCTTTAATGATTCCCTGTTTTTCCATACGCTTAATACGTTCATGGGTAGGTGTGGGGCTCAGATTAATTCTTGCCGAAATATCACGGACACTCATTTTTGCATCTTTCTGAAGAAGTCTCAGGATAGAAAGATCTTTTTCGTCTGGAGTATAATTTTCTGTTGGCATTTGTTCTGTTTTTATAGGGTTAATTTTGATGTTTCAGTTAATTTGTTCTTTTTATTATGTTTATTTAGTTTTATTGTTCCAAATTTAATGTAAAATTTTTACTTACGTTCTGTTAATTTTAATTTTGCAGGAAATTTGAATATATGGATACAAGGAAGAATTTAATATTAATTTTAGCATCGGTAGGAACTTTTGTAGAGGCTTTGGATATTGCCATTATTAATTTAACCATTCCTTCTATTCAGGAGCAGTTTCATATTGGAGCGGGAACCGTGCAGTGGTTGCAGACACTTTATGTATTGTTCTTTGGTGGTTTCCTAATTATTGGTGGAAAGCTTTCCGATCAGATCGGAAGAAAGAAAATGTTCTTGTTAGGAGCTCTGATTTTTATGTTGACATCATTAGGAGCTGGGCTTTCTGAAAGTTTCAATATGCTGGCCATATTCCGTGCTTTGCAAGGATTGGGAGCAGCGTTTGTAATGCCGGCAGCCTTATCTATTGTAACCAATACTTTCAGAGAAGAACAGGAAAGAAACCGTGCAATTGGAATTTTTAGTTCTTTTGCCGCTATTGGTTCGGGAAGTGGACTTTCTGTAGGAGGAATTATCAGTACATATCTAAGCTGGCACTGGGTTTTTCTTATTAATGTTCCGATACTTTTAATCACATTAATTTTATCTTATTATTATTTACCAACAGATGAGAAAAATGGAAAGGCACAAAAAACAGATGTTATTTCAGGAATATTAATGGTAGTTGGGCTTTTAAGTTTAACCTATGGAACCCACGAATTGGTTCATATTAAAGAGCAGCCTTTTCTGGTAATAGGTTCATTGGTCGTAGCTGTATTGCTTTTAATGATGGTATTCTTTAGATTGAGAACTGTTGCAGAGCCATTATTTGATCTAAAATTATTCAGATATGGTTCATTAGTAATTTCTAACGCTGCTTTCTTTACTTTGGGAGCATTTTTCATCGGGTTCTTATTCCTGATCTCCTTAATGCTTCAGAAAGATATGGGCTATAATGCTGCTGCTTCAGGATTAATGCTTGTTCCATTCAGTGTACTGTCTGCTTTAACGGCTAAATTTATCTTACCTCACATTTCAAAACGATTGAGCTCTTCTCAAATGGGGGTATTAGGCTGGTCTTTTATGCTGGCGGGAGGGGTGTTATTGTTAATCTCAGTATTTACGGGCCATCCGTTAGCAGTGGTTTTATTAGGAGCTGCATGTATCTCCGGAATAGGAATGACTTTCTGCTTTACGGCACTTTCCGTGATGGGAATTCAGGATGTTGAGCCTTCCAATTACGGATTGGCATCAAGTTTGAGTTCTACAAGTTACTTCCTGGGAGCGGGGATTGGATTGTCATTCATGACATTAATGAGCCAGGTTTTTCCTTCAGAATTTGCAGTCGGAAGCTTGAATTTAATCGTTTTGATTAGCTATGCTCTTTTAGCTCTTGGAATGTTATTCTATTTTATATTGAAAAGCTTAAAAGTGAAGCAGGCAGAAGTTGCTGTTTCCTAATAAGCGGCCTTAAAATTACACAAACTATATGAGCAGGGAATCGGTGTTTAGACATCGGTTTCTTTTTTTATTTTCATTCGTCTTCATTACTTTTGCAGCATGAGAATACAAATCATTAGTGATCTTCATCAGGAATTTGGACGAACTGAATTATGTTTTGATAATGCGGACGTTGTTGTTTTGGCTGGTGATATCAATTTGGGAACCAAAGGAATTGAATGGATTAAAGAAGCAATTTGGGATAAGCCCGTCATTTATGTGCTGGGAAATCATGAATATTATAAAGGCTCTTATCCGAAGACATTACATAAAATTAAAAATGCTGCTGAAGATTCCAATGTTTTTGTACTCGAAAATTCTTTCATAGATATTGAAGGTGTGCGTTTTCATGGAACTACTTTATGGACTGATTTTTCAATTTTTGGAAACCCTGTGAAATATGGAATGATATGCCAACCCAAGATAAATGATTATAAAAAGATCACCCGTGATCCTTCTTATTCTAAATTGAGAACAATAGATACTTTTAAGATTCATCAGCTTTCAAAAGTATGGCTGGAGGAGAGTCTTGAAGTTTCGAAAGGATTTAAAAATATAGTGGTTACCCATCATGCCCCCAGTATTCAATCCGTACCGGAACATTATAAAGAAGATCCGTTGACTTCAGCGTACGTCTCCAATTTGGAGGATATGATTCTGGAGCACCAGCCCATGTATTGGGTTCATGGTCATATTCATACCCCATCCAGATATAAAATTGGAAAAACTGAGGTCATTTGTAATCCTCATGGTTATATTGATGAAAAATATAATGGATATGAAAGGGAATTGATTGTTGAAGTATAAAACTTGAAAAAGTAAAAAAAGAATAGAAAATAGATGCTGTTACCTAAAAGTAGTCACTATTATTAATAACACAAGACTTCAGTCATTCCCCTTCGCTGGAGGGGTGGCGAAAATGCAAAGAATTTTTGACAGGGTGGTTATGTATATTCTACCTTTTTTGAACTGCTTCACAATGGTTCCCTTCTTTTCACAATTTCGCCTTTTTCACTACCTTCGTACCTCATACCCCATTTCCCATGGCTAAAAAATCCCGCAAAGAACTCCCCAAAGAACCTGATTTTGTTTCACGGCTGGCTTTTGATGAAGTTTTGCAGCAAGTAGGATTCGATCTTAGAATCAAGGAGTTTGTGGTAATGGATATCGATAGGGAAAACTATATCATCAAGCCGAACATACCTTACCGTTCGGATTATTTCTGTATTTTCCTCGTGCAGGAAGGAAGCGTTGGTTTTAAGCTTGATGACAAAAGCTATGAAGTTTTTAAAGGAGATGCGGTTTTCGGCCCTATGTCGGAAACCTTTTGGGTGGAAAATATTGCAGAAGATTATAAGGCTACTTATATTTTCTTTTCTGTTGATTTTATTTCTCAGGCTGGTTTTAATTATAAATCCAATAATGTCCTGAAGAGCCTTTCATCAGATCCTACCCATATTATCAGGAATGAACCGGATTTGTTCAGAAAGCTTAATTTTCACCTTGATGAATTGAAACAGTTGAATAACAAGGAGAAAGATAACTACTATTTTAATGAAATGATCTGGCATCACTTCTCGCTGGTGATTTATGAAATAGACAATTACTTCAAGAAAATTGAAAAACCTCATGTGGTTACCCATCGTGAAGACGAGCTTACCACAAGTTTTTTTAAATTGGTTCAGGAACATTTCAAAGAAGAGCATAATGTTCAGTTCTACGCAGACAAGCTGTTTATCAGTCGGAAATATCTTACAAAGGTTATTAATAAAACCATGTTTAAAACGCCAAGAGATATTATCCATCATATATTGGCGGTAGAAGCAAGATTGCTGCTTAAAAACCCTAATCTAAATGTGAATGAGGTGGCAGTACAGCTTAAATTCTCTGATCAGGCCTCCTTCAGTAAATTTTTTAAAAAACACACCGGTAGAGCTCCTTTAGAATACAGAAAAGATGATTTGTATTGATAATGAGCGAGTTGTATTCATGGTGTCTTTTTGATAAAACTAACGCTTATTTTTGATTTAAAATTTAGAAATATCTCATTTAAATTATCTATGAATGATATTTCTCATGTTTTTAAAAATAAGGAGTCTTTTTGACAAAACAAGGGGTTTTTTGAATAATTCGATTGAATTTTTTTCGTTCGATTTTTGTACGGAAAATTTAAATGACTAGAGTTATGCAAAGATTTTTTGTTCAAAAATCAACCCTATTTTTTCTTTCGCTCATTGCTTTAACGGGGTGTAAGAAAAATAATCAAAATCAAGCTTATCAACAACAGGCACCAGAACTTCCTGTAGAAATAGTAAAACAAGGAGACGCTTCTGTTTCCCGAGAGTATGCAGCATCTATTGAGGGGATTTCCAATGTCGAAATCAGACCTCAGGTAACCGGATATCTAAGCAAAATTTTTGTGGATGAAGGAGATTATGTAAAAGCCGGGCAGCCACTTTTTAAAATTGAAGACAGGATATTTGCTGAGCAGTTAAAAAGTGCGCAGGCGGCACTCATTACAGCACAGGCTAATCTTTCCACTTCAAAAATTGATCTGGAAAGGAAAAAGGAGCTTTTCAGAAATAAAATGGTTTCCGAAATTCAGGTGAAAGAAGCTGAAGCAGCTTATAATGCAGCAAGGGGAGCCGTAAGCCAGTCCACATCTTCTATTGAATCCGCAAAAATTAATCTTAATTTTTCAACCATTAAAGCTCCGGTAAGTGGATTTATCGGGAGATTCAACTACCGTTTGGGAAGTTTGATGACACCGGGTAATCAGGAGCCGATTACCCTGTTGTCAGATATTCATCAGGTATATACCTATTTCAGCTTAAGTGAAAATGACTTTAATAATTTCCAGAAGCAGTATGTAGGAAGCAGCATTGATGAGGTTATTAAAAACACTCCGGCTGTATCTCTATTGCTTTCAGGAGGTGAAAAGTATGCTGAAACGGGAAGAATTGATGCTGTTGAAGGTCAGTTTAACAAAACTACAGGTTCTATTACTTTAAGAGCAAAATTCAACAATCCCAATAATGTTCTTAGAAGTGGAAACACTGGGAAAATCTTATTAGACCAGTTCTACAGCAATGTGGTTTTACTTCCGATAGCATCTACCAGAACCATTCAGGACAAAGTTTTTGTATTTACCATCAAAAATGGAAAAGCAGAAATGCTTCCTGTAGAAGTAAATGGAAAAGCTGGGGATAATTTCATTGTTTCCAAAGGGCTTAGAGCTGGAGATCAGTATATCGTTTCCGGTTTCGACAGACTACAGCCGGGAACTCCCGTAGTAGCACAAAAGAAAAATGCTCAACAGAAAAAATTGTAAGAAGAAATCATGTTAAAGAAAATTATAAAAAGACCCGTACTGGCAACGGTTATTTCCGTATTGCTTGTCATTCTCGGGATTGTCGGTATGGTCAGCCTGCCGATTACAAAATTCCCGGATATTGCACCGCCTACTGTTATGGTAACTGCTGCTTATCCCGGAGCAAATGCTGAAACGATTGCAAGATCTGTGGCTCCGCCGTTGGAAAATGCCATCAATGGAGTGGAAAATATGGATTACATTACTTCTACAGCGAGTAATGACGGTACTTTGAGTATCACGGTAATCTTTAAATTGGGAACAGATCCGGATCAGGCAGCCATTAACGTTCAGAACAGGGTAGCGCAGGTAACCAACCAGCTTCCTGCTGAGGTTATTCAGGCGGGGATTACCACTGTAAAGAGACAGAACAGTATGATTGCGATGGTTTCTCTAACCAGTAAAGATGGTTCAATGAGTGATCTTTTCCTTGAGAACTACGCAAAAATCAATATTGTACCTGAATTAAAAAGAGTAAAAGGAGTAGGAGATGCGATGGTGTATGGTAACAAAGATTACTCTATGCGTGTATGGCTTGATCCGAACAAGTTGGCTTCTTACAATCTTACGCCATCAGAGGTTTCCCGTGCGATTCAGACCCAAAACCTGGAGGCGGCACCTGGAAGGCTAGGGGAAAGAAGTAAGGAAGTGATGGAATATGTCCTTAGATACAAAGGAAAATTCACGGAGCCTGAGCAGTATGAAAATATTACGATTAAAGCATTGAGTGATGGTTCTGTTTTAAAGTTGAAAGATGTTGCGAAGGTTGAATTCGGAGCGTACAGTTATACAGTTTCGTCCAACTTTAATAAGAAGGCTTCAGTAACAATGGCGATTTTTCAGATGGCAGGATCCAATGCCAATGAAGTGCAGATTGCTCTTCAGAACAGAATGAAGGAGTTAGAGAAATCTTTCCCGGCAGGAATGGATTATGAAATACCGTACGCCACTAAAGAAGCATTAGATCAGTCTATTGAACAGGTAATTCATACTCTGATTGAAGCATTTATCCTTGTATTCATTGTGGTGTATATATTCTTACAGGATTTCAGATCAACGTTAATTCCGGCAATTGCAGTTCCGGTTTCGATTGTGGGAACGTTCTTCTTCATGAAAGTTTTTGGTTTCTCCATCAATATTTTGACGTTGTTTGCTTTGGTGCTCGCCATTGGGATTGTAGTGGATGATGCCATTGTAGTGGTGGAAGCGGTTCATGCTAAAATGGAACATAAAAAACTGAATCCAAGAGCGGCAACCATGTCTGCGATGAGTGAGATTACAGGAGCTATTGTGTCTATTACCTTAATTATGTCTGCGGTTTTCGTTCCGGTGGCATTTATGAGTGGCTCCACGGGATTATTCTATCAGCAGTTTGCTTTAACATTGGCGATTGCAATTGTGATTTCAGCCATCAATGCATTGACGCTGAGTCCTGCTTTATGTGCTTTATTCCTTAAACAACATCATGGAGGAGCTCATGAAAAAATGAATTTTAAAGACCGCTTCTTTGCCGGATTTAATGCAAGTTTCAATAAACTGACGTTCCGTTATGGAAAAGCTGTATTATTCCTTTTGAAGAAAAAATGGATTGCATTGGCGATCATTGTAGCATTCGGAGGATTGTTTGCCTGGATGTCTATGACGACTCCAAAAGGATTTATTCCGGATGAAGATCAGAGTTTTATCATCGTAACAGCTAATCTGGCTCCGGGAGCATCTAAAGACAGAACATCCAAAGTAGTTTCTGATACGGAAGATCTTTTGATGAAAAATCCGGCAGTAGACAAGGTAATTTCAGTAGATGGACTAAACTTATTCAGTGGATCCATGTCTTCTTCTGCAGCCTCTATCTTCGTGAAATTAAAAAATGGTGGCAAAAGAGGGCCTGTCAATAATATCAATGCGATTATTGGTCAGGTACAGGGGGCTCTTTCACAGGATAAAAGAGCTAATTTCCTTGTGTTGAATACACCAACAGTGGACGGTTTCGGGAATACGAGCGGGATGGAGCTTGTGCTTCAGGACCGTACGAATGGAGAACTTCAGAACCTTGGGAATATTTCCTATGGAATGATGGGTGCTTTGATGCAGAGACCTGAAGTAGCGGTGGCATTTACCACATTTGATGTTACCTATCCGCAGTTTGAAGTGTTGGTAGATGAAGTGAAATCGGCCCAGCTTGGAGTGAATGTTTCTGATGTTTTAGGCGTTATGCAAGGATATTACGGAAGTATTCAGGCTTCGGATTTCAACAGATTTGGAAAATATTATAGAGTTTTGGTACAGTCCACTCCGGAAACAAGACAGGATAAAGAATCCCTGAATGGGCTTTTTGTTAAGAATAATCTGGGACAAATGGTTCCTATCACTACTTTGGTAAGTTTAAAACAGACCACCGGCGCGGAAGTGGTAGACCGTTTCAATCTTTTCAATTCATCCAATTTAACAGTAATGGCTGCGCCGGGTTACAGTACTGGTCAGGCAATGGCTGCTGTAGAAGAAGTAAGCAAGCAGGTGCTTCCTCCGGGATATACTTATGATTATAAAGGGATGAGCCGTGAAGAAGCCGGCTCCAGTTCACAATCAGTGATGATTTTCGGATTGTGTATTGTATTTGTATTCTTCCTGTTATCGGCGCAATATGAAAGTTATATCCTTCCATTTGCGGTATTGATTGCTATTCCGGTAGGGTTGTCAGGCGTTTTTGTGGGAATTACTTTCGCAGAATTATCCAATAATATTTATGTTCAGATTGCTCTGGTCATGTTGATCGGGCTTCTGGCGAAGAATGGTATTTTGATTGTGGAATTTGCTATTCAGAGACGAAGAGCCGGAAAAAGTCTTATTGCTTCAGCGGTGGAAGGAGCTAAAGCTCGTTTACGCCCTATTTTGATGACCTCTCTGGCATTTATTACCGGATTGCTTCCATTGATTTTTGTGGTAGGTCCGTCTGCAATGGGGAACCATTCTATTGGATATGCCGCAATTTCAGGGATGCTTTTCGGGACCATCTTAGGAATTTTTGTAGTTCCGGTACTTTTTGTGATGTTCCAGGCTCTGCATGAGAAAATCAACGGAAAAGTAGTAACGGATGCGGATTGGGAATATTAATTCAAATGATTATAACAATGAAAATTAAGAATATAGCATATATCGCATTCATGTCGGGAACAGCTGTTTCGTGTGGCGTTCAGAAATATGAACAGCCTGAAGTGAAGATGCCTGAAACTTTCAGAAGTGACAGTATTGTGGTGGAGCAGAATGAAAATATCGCGAAGATCGGTTACAAAGACTTTTTCAAAGATCCGGTTTTGGTAGGATTAATTGATAAGGCGATGGTGCAGAATAATGATCTGCAAGTCGCTTTAAAACAAATCGAATTTGCTTCACTGGCTTATACTCAAAGTAAATGGGGAAATGTTCCCACTATCAATGCTACTGCAAATGCTAATATCAGCCGACCTTCTGACAACAGTATGAACGGAATGATGGCAGGAAAAAGATATACGGAATCCTATACAGCAGCACTCAATTTTTCATGGGAAGCTGACATCTGGGGAAAGATTAAAGGAAGAAAGGAGCAGGCATTAGCAGACTATCTTAAAACCCAGGAAGCAGCAAAGGCGGTAAAGACCCAATTGGTGGCTGCTGTAGTTCAGGGGTATTATAATCTTTTGATGCTGGATACTCAGTTGGAGATTACAAAATCCAATCTGACGTATGCTGATAATACCCTTAAATTTTTAGTGAAGCAACAGGAGCTGGGATTAACAACAGCTTTGGCGGTGCAGCAACAGGAAATTGTAAAAGATCAGATCCTGAAAACGATTCCTGCCATTGAAAGTTCTGTCGCTACGCAGGAAAATGCTTTAAGCTTGTTAACCGGTTCCATGCCGGGGAAAATTGAAAGAAAGGCAAGCCTGAATACTATTCAGTCTCCGGATCATATTTCAGCAGGAGTTCCGTCAGAGTTATTAAGTTACAGACCTGATGTGAAAACGGCTGAGCTAGAGGTGAGAAAAAGCGCTGCAGCAATCCATGTTGCTAAAATGAGTATGTATCCATCATTGAATATTACAGCTCAGGGTGGGGTAAATGCTTTCCAGATCAGCAAATGGTTCAGTATTCCGGGATCCCTTTTTGGAATGGCTGCCGGAGCTATTGCTCAACCTATTTTGAATGGAAAACAACTGAAAACTCAGTATGAACAGTCTAAAGTATTGGCCGATCAGGCTGAAATAGGATTTAAGCAATCTGTTTTAAAAGCGGTAGGAGAAGTTTCTGATGCGTTGGTGCAGATCCAGAAGCTGGAAGAGCAGCAGAAAATTGCTGAAGGATTGGTAGTGAAATCCGGTGAAGCGGTGAAGAAAGCAGATCTGTTGTTTAAATATAACTCAGCAACATATGTAGAGGTTATCATGGCTCAAACCAATAAGCTTAATGCTGAATTGGAGCTGGCTTCTCTGAAAGCTCAACGATTGAATGCAATAACTGCACTGTACCGTTCTGTAGGTGGCGGATGGCAATAAAGTAAAATTAAACCTGCTTCGTCTTTAGGTGCAGCAGGTTTTTAATCCAAAATCATTATGAAGAATACAGATATACAAGAGGGAATCATTTTAATTCCGGATTTCAGCGGATTTACCGAATTTGTGTTCAATACCAAACTTTATACGGGAGAATATATTGTAAGACAACTATTATCTACGCTGATTGATGTGAACGATCAGTATTTTGAGATTTCTGAAATTGAAGGTGATGCTATTTTATTTTATCGCTATGATGAAAATCCTTCCTATCAGAATATTTCAGGAATGCTTTGGAAAATGCGTAACGCATTCAACAGAAAAATAAAAGAATTGAGTAAAAGTTTAAGCACCACTATAGATTTGTCTCTGAAGTTTATCGTTCATTATGGAGCATTTTCGCAATATAATATCGGAAGCTTCAGAAAACTGTATGGGAAAACGATTGTTGAGGCGCATCAGCTTTTGAAAAATGGCTTGGCACAGCAGCCTTCGTATGCTTTATTCAGTAATTCTTTTTTAGAAAATACAAATAATCAGGAAGCTGATTTCAATATAGATCAGCATCACCTACCTGAAGTGGGCATGATCCATTATTTTGAAAATGTATACTAGCATATTCTTTATTTTTTAATCCTTGTAAATTTGCTATTGCTAGCGGCCCGGGTGAGATCCGGGCTTTTTTTACGGGTAAAATGAAAATAGATATGTTAAAGTTTGGTTAATGGAAATTATTGCTGTTATTAATTTATTGTATATGTAGTAGAAATAAGAATGTTTAGTTGTTTATCATGTCTTAATAAATGTTATTTCTTTGAATTATTCCTAAATTTTAAATTTGTAAACTGTTAAAACATAGAGGTTTATTTCCATTCTTTAATTTTTTTGATGTAACAAATATTAGGGCATAGTGGTCTTATAGATAAAACTAAGATTTCACATGAAAGTAATATTATTTCCTATCGCCTTATTAACGGGCTCTCTGACCCTGGCGCAGACGCAGACTCCGATTGCTAAGGATACCGTAAAGAGCAATGCAAAGGAGATTGAGGCAGTAACCATTGTAGCAAGAAAACCTACAGTAGAGTCTAAAGTAGACCGAACTGTTTTTAATGTGGCCAACAGCGCCATTGTAGCTGGAAATACAACATGGGATGTTCTGAGAATGACTCCTCTGGTAAGCATTGATAACAGTGATGCTATAAAGGCGGAAGGACAGTCGGTAACCGTATATATCAATGACAGAAAATCAGTTTTTACAGGAAAAGAACTAAAGGAATATCTTAAAACAATTCCGGCAGATAATCTTTTAAAAATTGAAGTTATTACAAGTCCGTCTTCAAGATATGAAGCTACCGGTTCCGTTATTAATATTGTTTTGAAGAAACGCGATGATGAAGGATTAAAAGGAAGTATTTCGCTAAGCAACAGACACAGTACAAAAAATACACAGTATTCTAACTTTAACCTGAATTATCATAAGAAGAAATTTACCCAGACGCTGGTTGGAAGTTATGCCAATAATAATTACGTACAAAAAGGTTCCAGTAACCTTATGTTTTATGCTGACAATACGCTGAACAGGGATTTAAGTTATGAAACCATTTCCAAAAGCGAAACCCCATCACTTTCCTCAACTTCTGAATTTGAGCTTAATGACAAAAATAATATCGGGTTTGTTTTGGAATATTATCAAAGCCGAAATTTATCATGGTCAAATACTGATGGAAGAGAATACGATGATGATAAAAAAGACTTTATAGATTACCATCAGGCTCAAACTGCTAATGGCTTTTATCGTAATCTGGGTACCAATGCTTTTTATAAGTATTATGATAAAGAAAAAAACAGAATTCTGGATATTAATCTAGGTACCAATTATTCTGGAAATGATAATAATGACCTCATCAATAAAACAATAGTAAACGATCCTAAGGTTAAGGAAATAGGATCCATAAACAATGGCCAGATGCGTAATTATTATCTGAAAGTGGATTATACTCAGCCATTAGGTGCATCGTGGGGAACTATTGAAGTAGGAGCGAAAACAGAACTCAACAACCATGTTATTCCCAATAATCTGTATGGATACAGTCTGGGAACTTCCGAGTATGCAGGCCTTTCTACAAGGGATAAGTTCCATTATGAGGATAATCTAACTTCTGTATATGCCAACTATAGTAAAACGTTTTTTAAAAAGCTGGAGACCCGTATTGGTCTTCGATATGAATATATTGATTTTAAGGTAAGACAGGATGTAGCAGGAACTGAAAGAAAAAATGGTTATGGTACTTTTCTCCCTAACTTATTGATAAAATATAGTTTTTCAGATAAATATGATCTGAGCCTTACTTACGACCGCAAAATCTGGAGACCCTGGTATTCGGAATTCAATCCTTTTTTAACGCCCTCCATTGACGGAACGTATTCCAGAGGAAATATGAACCTGAATCCCAACCCTAATGACAGGCTTTACCTGAAGTTTGGAATCCTGAAAAAGTATTTTATTTCTGCAAGATACATGTATACCAATCAGGATTACTGGACCACTTACTCCAGTGAAGGGGGAAGAAATGTGTCTTATCCCGGAAACTTTAATGGAAGAGTTGAGAAATATTACCTTTTTGCCAATACCAACCAGAATTTTCTTAAAAATAAACTGAATGTGAATGTTGGGTTTGGTTGGTACTATATTGATAATCATGATTTCAATTTAAAGAATGATATTGGAGGAAAAGCTTATATCAACTATTGGAGCGGTTCAGCTAATCTTTCTTATACGAATCTTTTCAATAAGAATATCAACCTGAGTGCCTGGATGGAAATTTCCAATCAGAACAATGGAAATACACAAGCTAATAACACCAATGTTTTTCATAATATTTCGATCACCAAAATATTTCCTAAAACACAAATGGAAGCCAGTATTCAGCTGATGAATATCTTTAAACGACCTTATTCTGATGACATCACTTACAATCAGGGCGGAACAGTGAGAAGATATGAATTGTGGGATTGGTATGGAGTGAATGTTACTTTTGTAAAACGTTTCGGAAACCAGAAAGTGAAAGAAAATACCAAAACGGATGTTGAAAAAAATCCTGGAGGGGCAAAATAAAAAAGTTAGTTCAATATAAAAGCAGATTTTGGTTTGAAATCTGCTTTTTATTTATTACAGAGTATGATTTTTCTTGGCTATATGATTACATATACTTAAGTTTGTAAAAAATAACCATGAAAAAAACAACATTAAGCTTTATTGTTGCGGCTGGATTAATTTTAGGGACAGCTGCTCTATTTGGTCAGAAACCATCTGACGTAATTACAGAAAACTCCATTCATTTGACTGAAAATAATACAGGTAGCGGTATTGAAGGTACTTGGAAAATCCATAAAATAGA
Organism: Chryseobacterium sp. StRB126; assembly: GCF_000829375.1. NCBI lineage: Bacteria > Pseudomonadati > Bacteroidota > Flavobacteriia > Flavobacteriales > Weeksellaceae > Chryseobacterium > Chryseobacterium sp. StRB126. Next base: position 4,058,778 of record NZ_AP014624.1, on the reverse strand, counting down.
TGGTCAGATAGTTGAGAATGATTTAACAAAGACATTTGCTCCTGGTGGTGTAATGATTAGCAAACAAGGGCGTGCTTCTAAAAAAACGAAATGGAAAATGGAAAACGGAAAACTTTGTGTGAATGAAGTAGGAGACGATTTTTCTTGTTGTGAATATAAAGTCACAAAAACTACTTTGACTTATAAGATTATGGGGAGTGAATTAAGTTTTATCCGTAAATAGTTTCAAGCAAATACATTAAAATTTGATATAAAAAATGCCCGAGTTTAGTCGGGCATTCGATTTAGAAATATATAAGTAAGGTTACTTCAACGTAAACTTCACCTTCGTTTTAATAGCATCAGAAGAATTTCCTATTTGAGCTTCAAAATCTCCAGGTTCAGCTACCCAGTCATGCTTCTGAGCATCAAAGAAACTTAAAGCAGATTTGTCAATAGTGAAAGTCACTTCTTTTTGTTCGCCAGGATTTAAATATACTTTTTCGAAACCTTTTAACTCTTTAGCTGGACGTGGAACTGATGATTTTAAATCGCTGATATAAAGCTGGGCAACTTCGGCTCCTGCTTTCTTTCCTGTATTTTTAACCGTTACCGTAAAAGTTATAGTATCGTTTGGTGATAAGGCGGTTTTATCTGCTTTTGCTTTTCCGAACTCAAAAGTCGTATAGCTTAATCCATGTCCGAAGCTGAAAAGAGGTTTGATATTTTTGGTATCATGCCAACGGTATCCTACAAATACCCCTTCATTATAAGTTATATTAATAGGATTTTTCTGATCTTTTCCTTTTCCGGCAGCCAATTCATCTTTCTGACCAGGGTATTCTCCAAGCTGATGCGCTGAATTGTCTTCAAGCTTTACAGGAAATGTAAAAGGAAGTTTTCCTGATGGGTTAGCATCACCTGCTAAAACAGAAGCGATAGAATTTCCAGCTTCAGAACCCAGATACCATGACTGTAAAACGGTTGGAACTTCTTTAATCCAAGGCATAGCTACAGCATTTCCTGAAACTAATACTACCGCTAAGTTTTTGTTGGCCTTGGCAAGTGCTGTAATAACATTATCCTGATTGTATGGCAATCCATAGCTTTTTCTGTCATTTCCTTCACTGTCCTGGAAGTCTGCTTTATTCAATCCGCCAACAAAAATTACGTAGTCAGATTTTTTGGCTAATTCAACGGCTTCGTTTAATAATTCAATTTCAGAACGGGTATCTTTTAAATCCTGTCCAGATTTTACCCCATTATATTCTCCACCAATGTCTCCTACATAGCCTCTGGCATATTGAACCTCTGATTGTTTGCCAAATCTGGATTTAATTCCATCCAAAGGAAGAGTCTCATATTTTACTTTTAATGATGAAGAACCTCCACCCACAGTCATAATCTTAATGGCATTTTCACCAATAACAGCAATTTTTTTAGCCTTATTAATATCAATAGGAAGAATATTTCCTTGGTTTTTTAGCAGAACAATTCCTTCTTCTCCGATTTCTTTAGCGATAGCTTTGTGTTCTTCAGAAGCGATATTCCCGAAAGGTTTGTTTCTGTTCATGGTGGTTTTATAAGCAAGGCGAAGAAGTCTGGTTACTTTGTCATCAAGTTCTTCGGTACCTACTTTTCCTGCTTTAACCAGATCAAGATAAGGCTTTGCCAGATAGTAATTGTCGTAAGCATTTTTAGTTCCGGCAGAAAGACCGTTAGTCCATGAACCAAATTCAAGATCCAGTCCATTATGAATTGCCTGTTCAGTATTGTTTACTGCCCCCCAGTCAGATACAACTACCCCTTTGTAATTCCATTCTTTTTTTAGAATATCGTTCAAAAGGTATTGATTTTGGCTGGCATATTGACCTTTATACATGTCATAAGCTCCCATGATTGTCCAGGAATCTCCTTCTGTAACAGCCGCTTTAAAAGGTGGTAAGTAAATTTCATACAATGTTCTGTCATCCACATTCACATTACTGGTATGACGGAACATTTCCTGATTGTTCAGGGCAAAATGTTTCACAGAAGTGGCTACTCCGTTAGATTGTACTCCCTTGATATAAGGTACCACCATTTTTGAGGTCAGATAAGGATCTTCACCCATGTATTCAAAATTTCTTCCATTCAATGGAGTTCTGTAGATATTCACTCCTGGTCCTAAAAGAATATCTTTTTTTCTGTATCGGGCTTCTTCTCCTAATGCTTTACCGTAGTTCCATGACATTTTTTTATTCCAGGTTGCCGATAGAGCGGTTAGGGCAGGGTAGGCGATAATAGAATCGTTGGTCCATCCGGCCTGATCCCATTCGTCCCACATTACTTCAGGGCGTACCCCGTGAGGTCCGTCGGTTGTCCAGAATTCAGGAATTCCCAATCTTGGAACACCAGGTGAGCTAAATTTCGACTGTGCATGAAGCATAGCCACTTTTTCTTCCAGCGTCATTTTAGAAAGAGCATCCTTGATACGTTCTTCTACAGGTTTTGATTCATCTAAATAAACGGGAGTATTAGTCTGAGCCATATAAGAAACAGAAATAAAGGTGAATAAACTTACAATGGCGGTTTTCTTTAACATATTGCCTTTTTATTGGATTGAAACAAAAATAAGCAAAATTTTTATATTATCTCAAATTGAGAAAATAAATTTTTAACCCTAAAAAAGCTGTCTGCAAAATTGCTGACAGCTTGTTATTTATCATAAGGTAAAAATGTGATGGGTGAGATAGAGAGGTAAAGAGAACAGCCGAAGAGATAATAGACTGAGAAACGTGAGACAGGAGATATTGAACCCTATATATCAATAGTCAATTTTGCTTCACAAGCGAATTGCCAATGGTTGCTGAAGGAATAATAGCCTTGCCCCTCGTATCCCATACCTCGAAACCCTCAAACACCTAATCCCATCCTTTCACTGCCCCTCCTTTAAACACTTCCAGAGCTTTCTTTTCCACTTCATCAGATTGATAAGCTTTCACAAAGTTTTTTACTTTTTGGCTGTTTTTATTATCCTGTCTTGTCACAACAAGGTTAACATAAGGGGAGTCTTTATCTTCTTTAAATATTCCCTGCTTTTCTGAATCTAATCCGGCTTGTGCAGCAAAGTTATTATTGATAATTCCTACCACAACATCTCTGTCATCCAAAACCCTTGGGATTTGTGCCCCTTCAATTTCCATAATATTCAGTTGTTTTGGATTTTCTGTAATATCTGTGACTTTTGGGAGCAATCCGACTCCTGCTTTTAATTTCAATAAACCGTTTTTCTGTAACAGAAGTAAAGAACGCCCGCCATTGGTAGGGTCGTTGGGAATAACAATCGTGCTCCCATTTTGCAGCTCACTAAGGTTTTTAATCTTTTTAGAATACGCAACGATAGGGTAGACAAAGGTATTTCCCACAATAGCAAGATTATATCCTCTTTGTTTTGATTGCTCGGTTAAATAAGGAGCATGCTGAAAAGCGTTAGCATCAATATCTCCATTTACTAGAGCTTCATTGGGAACTACATAATCGTTGAAAGGGATTAACTCCACTTCAAGATTATACTTTTCCTTCGCTACCTTTTTAGCTACTTCAGCCACTTCCTGCTCCGGTCCGTAAGTAATTCCGACCCTGATAAAATTCGGATCATCTTTTCTTCCTGAACAGGCACTGAAAAGCAGTACGCCAGCAGCGATTAAACCTAAAATATTTATTTTTTTCATTCTATTCTTTTTAATATATATAAGCGGGTGAAGGAATTTAAAAAGTAAGAATATTTAGAAAATTCGTTCACCCACATCTCTCAAACGCTCAAGCTCTCCAACAAGAATCCCGTGCCCCGAAACTCGTTAACCCCCAAACTCACCTATGGTCAAACTTCTTAGACAATCGATCTCCCATAAACTGGATGATAAATACCAGAAGAACAAGCAATATGAGAACGGTGTTCATGATCACAATATCATAGCCGATATATCCATACTGATATCCAACCTGTCCCAATCCGCCGGCACCTACGGCACCTCCCATAGCGGAATATCCTACTAAAGTGATTAAAGTAATGGTAGCGTTATTAATTAAGGAAGGAAGTGCTTCCGGAAGTAGAACTTTTCTGATAATTTGGAAAGGCGATGCTCCCAGTGCTCTTGCGGTTTCCATTAATCCGTGGGGGACTTCAATAAGGCTGTTTTCCACCAATCTTGCAATAAAAGGAGCTGCTCCTACACTTAATGGAACCAATGCAGCATTCACTCCAATAGATGTTCCTGCCAAAATCCTTGTGAAAGGAATCATCCACACAATTAAAATAATGAAAGGGATAGCACGGAATACATTCACGATAATGGATAATGCTCTGTAATAGGCAACATTTTCCAACAGTTGTCCTTTTCTTGTTAAAAATAACAGAATTCCAACCGGAAGGCCTAGTACAAATCCAAAAAATCCGGACACAAATGTCATATAAACCGTTTCCCAGGTTCCTTTTGCCAAAAGGGCAAGTACTGCATCACTAAGCATATCCTTTTACTGTATTTTGAATTTTATTTTGATTAAAATAATAGATGGCTTTTTGGTTTTCTTCAGCTTCACCTTGAAGTTGCAAAAGTAGTTTACCAAAATTAGAATTCCCAAAATATTCTACATCTGCTTTCAAAAGTTGGTATGGGATTTTATGTTCATTATATAACGCTGAAAGAATTTGCTCAACGCTTATTTTTTCGCTAAGTTCTATTTCGACCAATGGAAATAAACCATCCTGTGGCTCTTTCTGTAGTCTGATATTGAGTTCCTGTGGCAGGGTCATGACGTCTGAATTTATAAATTGTTGGATCACCGGATTTTCCCGGTTTGAAATGATCTCACTTAAAGTTCCTTTGGCTAATAGTTTTCCTTTGTCGATTACAGCAACATGGTTACAAACAGATTTGATAACTTCCATTTCATGGGTAATCAGAAGAATGGTAATCCCTAATCTCAGGTTAATATCCCTTAAAAGTTGTAAAATAGATTGAGTGGTCACCGGATCCAGGGCACTGGTAGCTTCATCACAAAGCAGGAGATGAGGATCATTGGCTAACGCTCTTGCAATGGCTACTCTTTGTTTCTGACCACCTGAAAGACTCTTGGGATAATCATTGGCTTTATCTTCAAGGCCTACAATTTTTAGTAGTTCGTTGACCTTTTTATGGATCTGATCCTTGCTGTTATGATCCAGCTCCAAAGGAAGGGCTACATTGTCAAAAACAGTTCTCGAAGAAAGTAGGTTAAAGTGCTGGAAGATCATTCCTATTTTTTTACGTTCTTCAGCAAGCTGCTTTGAACTCAATTGAGTGAAATCTTTTCCATTAATAATGATCTGTCCTTCATCCGGTCTTTCCAACAGATTAACGGTACGGATCAAGGTGCTTTTTCCTGCACCGGAAAATCCAATAATTCCTACGATATCTCCTTTATCTATATTGAGACTCACCTGATCCAATGCCTTAAAGGCTTGTTTCTTTTGATGGAATGTTTTTGATATGTTTTTGATTTCTATCATTCTGATGTTTTATACTGTTTAAATAGGCTGATATCTTTTGCCTGCCTTGTTAAAAAATCTTCTAACTCTTCTGATTTTGACCTTAGACCGTTTTGAAAGCTTGAAATACTTGGTGACATTGGTCAGCAATACTCCCAGCAATATGATTGCCAAACCATATAACTGGCCCCCATTGATACTTTGATTGGCCACAATCCAACCTGCAATAACCGTAACAATAGGGTTAATGTAAGTATGGGTGCTCACTAATGCAGCGGGTTTCACGGACAACAGCCAAATGTACGACAAATAAGCGACTATCGATCCAAAGAAGATCAAAAACAGAACGCCTGCCCAGGCTGAGACCGGTACTGTAGACACCGAAAAATCAGTCCATTCCCCTCTGAATAAGGCAATAAGAAAAGCGGCTGTTCCTGCCACAATAAGCTGTTGGGCTATATTCATAAAAGTAGACTGCGAAGCCGGATTTTTCTTAGAATATAAAGAGCCCAAAACCCATGCAATAGAACTGAGTCCCAATACCACAAAAGCAGTAATGCGGAGCTGAGGGTCTGCAGAAGCGTGGGCCGCAGTTGAATTTACACTTCCTTTTAAGAAAAAGACCAACCCTACAAAACCAATCGCTAATCCTATCGGAATAAACTTATCCGAAAAATAATATTTCCAGTTTTTTCTATCAATAGCAATGAACCAGAATGGCCCGGTTGCTATGGAGATCGCCGCCTCAGAAGCGGTTACATATTGCTCGCCCCAGGCTACAAGTCCTGTTCCCCCGGTAAGAATAAGAACTCCGGTAATTGCGTTTTTCTTCCAGTTGATGAGAGAATTTGCTTTTTCCCCTTTAGCCATGAGATATCCAATCATCAGAATTCCTGCTACCAAAAATCTTAATCCCGAAAGAATGAACGGTGGAAAGCCTTTCAAGCCAAATGAAATAGCTAAAAACGTAATCCCCCATATTACATAAATGTTTGTAAATGCCAATGGAACCAGCCATTTATTTTTAGAATTTTTCATTGTTATTTTTTTAATGTTTTGGTTTAAATAAAAAAGGCCCTACAACTCGGTAGGGCCTTTAAAAAGTATGTCATATTAAAAGTAAGGTCACCCACAGTATTCTTGATGCACAGGCATACAGATATCCTTCATCATGTTTTTTATGATGTGTTTTATGGTTGCGTTATTCTTTGTTTCTGTGCTCATTTTGTTTTATTTCCTGAATACGTTTGCAAATATATAATATAATTTTTATTAGTCCACTAAAAAAGTAGGGTTTTTAAATATTAAATTATTATTAATAACTTATACTTTTGTTTATCAGTTATTTAATTGTTTTGTTTTTTTCTGTTTTAATGTCTTTAAAATGTGTTTTTTCATTTTTTAATTCATTTTCAATTCAAACGATAGGTTTTTGATGTTGTGAAAAAGGTAAAATAATTTGAAAATTTTGAGGATTGTGTAATAGGTGTTTTAATGCTTTTTTAATACTTTAAAGAAATCTTTTTCAGGTTGTATTTATTAAACTAGTTAAATGTGCAGGATTCTCAGACGGTGTAATTTAGCATTAAAATTAAAGACATGGACAATAGAATATTAGGGCTGCATCATATCACTGCCATTGCAGACAACGCGAAAAGAAATTTAGATTTTTATACTCAGGTTTTAGGAGTAAGAATGGTAAAGAAAACCGTTAATTTTGATGATCCGGGAACCTATCATTTCTATTTTGGAAACGAAACCGGAACTCCGGGAACTATTCTTACTTTCTTCCCTTGGGAAGGAATAGGGCGGGGTACTAACGGAAGCGGAATGGCTACTCACATAGGGTATTCAGTGCCTAAAGGAAGCCTGGAATTCTGGAGAAACCGTTTAAAAAACTTCAATGTGAATGTAGAGGAAGGTGAGCTCTTTGGCGAGAAAATGATTTCTTTTAAAGATCCGGACGGGCTTCAGTTACAATTTATAGAACCATCCGGAGATGATAACCGAAGAGTATGGACAACCGATGATATCAAGGATGAATATGCCTTAAAAGGATTCCATAATGTCACTTTAACCTTAAAAAGAGCAGAACCTACCATCAAAGTTTTAACGGATCTTCTGGGATATGATCTTCAAAAACAGGAAGGTGAAAGATACAGGTTTGCTACAGATGCAATTGATACAGCGAATCTTATTGATATTATTGAGAATGATGCAATTCCAAGTGGAAGAAATGCTGCCGGAACCAATCATCACATTGCTTTCAGAGTGAAAGATGATACTATTTTGATGGAATACCGTGAGAAAGCTTTATCTGCAGGATTAAGTATTACGCCTAAAATCAACAGAGATTATTTCTATTCACTGTATTTCCGTGAACCCGGAGGTGTTTTGTTTGAAATTGCAACAGATAATCCCGGATTTACAATAGATGAACCTTTGGATGAATTAGGGAAAAACTTAAAACTTCCTGCTCAGTATGAAGGAATGCGTAGTAAAATAGAAGGGGTATTACCGAAGTTATCATAGATCATCATCTGCCTTGTATAAAGGAATTAACTTTGAATAAAAATAAAAGACATGGAAAGAACAGAAATAGTTTTGGAAGGAAGAAAAGGAGAAATCCAGCTTTTCTCAGACGACAAGAAAGCCGGTAAAATGGATATTTCAGTTATTGGAAAGAAACTGACCGTATACCATACCGAAGTTGATCCTCAATTTGAAGGAAAAGGTTTTGCCAAAATTTTATTGGAAAGACTGGTTTCCTATGCAAGAGAAAATGATTTGAAAATACTACCGCTATGTCCGTTTGTACATGCACAGTTCAAGCGCCATCCGGAAGAATATAATGATGTTTGGTTAAAGGAAGAAGCGTAAAAGCTCATAGAGTTTGTGTGGAAAAACAGATCATTGTATTCCCACTTTTACCTTCCCTTTCTTCTTAGTCAATTAGAACAACCCATTAACAACAACCCACATTATGAACCTTATCACAGGATTGCACCACGTAACAGCAATTACGGGTAATGCACAAGAAAATATAGACTTTTATACCGGAGTTTTAGGGCTTCGTCTGGTTAAAAAAACAGTAAACTTTGATTATTCAGATGTATATCACTTTTATTTTGGGGACGAATACGGAACTCCGGGAACCATTATGACTACCTTTCCCTATGGTAAAGATCTGATTAATGGAAGACATGGTAAAGGAATGCTGAATACCACTGCTTTTTCAGTGTCTCTGGATGCATTGGATTATTGGATGAACCGTTTGGATCAGTTTAATATTGCTTATAAACAGCCGCAGCAAAGACTGTCTGGTGAAGTTTTTATTTATCTTGAAGATTTTGACGGGTTAGGACTTGAGTTGGTTTTTAATGATAAAGATGAAAGAAAAGGATATTACAATGGATATATTCCTAAAGACTATACCTTAAAAGGAATTCACCATGTTGAAATCTGGCAGGATGCTTATGAAAGAACAGCCGCTCTGTTAACTACTCAGATGGATCATAAAATTATTTCAGAAAGCCCTGACCGATTGAGATTAGGTACAGAAGATCTTCCGGGAAAATATGTAGACCTTCTTTCTACTCCTAATGCATTAAAAGGATTAGCGGGAAGAGGTACCGTTCACCATGTGGCTTTTGCAACTCCGGATGCGCAGACTCAGCTTGAAATGGTTGAAAGACTCAATGCTTTCGGACTGGAACATACTGAAGTAAAAGACAGAAAATACTTCACATCAGTTTATTTTAAAGAACCGGGAGGTGTGTTGTTTGAAATTGCCACTTCAGGTCCGGGATTCGATGTTGATGAGGAAGCAGCATCTTTGGGAGAAGATTTGCAGTTACCCCAACAGTTTGAAAAAAGAAGAGGACGCTTGCTGGATGTTCTTCCTACAATCAATTATCCAACAGAAAAATTCAGATAGAAAAATAATGAGTCATATTTTAAATATAAAAACAGCAGGAATACCATTAAGACAAGCCAAAAAAGCTTTGATCATGGTACATGGAAGAGGCGGAAGTGCTCAGGATATTCTGAGCCTTTCACAACATTTGAATGTAAAAGAGTATGCTATATTGGCTCCCCAAGCTCTGAATCACACGTGGTACCCATTGTCATTTATGGCACCTGTAGATCAGAATGAACCATGGCTTTCATCAGCTTTGGAAATGGTTGAAGAAACAGTACAGGCGGTTACAGATGCAGGCATTGCCCCTGAAAATATTTACTTTTTCGGGTTTTCTCAGGGAGCGTGTCTCACATTAGAATTTTTAGCCAGAAATGCCCAGAAGTTTGGTGGTGCAGTTGCTATTATTGGCGGAGTGATTGGTGATAAGATCAATCGTGAAAATTACAAAGGTGATTTTGCAGGAACCCCAGTTGTACTGGGAACCAGCAATCCGGATTTTCATGTTCCGGTAGAAAGAGTATATGCTACAGCCAATATTTTAAGAGAAATGAATGCTGAGGTAACGGAAAAAATATATGCTAATTTCGGACACTCTATTAATCAGGAGGAAATTGAACTGGCCAATTCAATCATTTTTAAATAGTTAAATTTATTAGGGTTCTATATTAGCTTTATGATTATTTTATTCAAGGGTGTCATTCTGAATACAGACTGAAGGTCTGCGAAAGTAGTCCGAACGTGTAATGAAGAACCTCAGTAATAAATCTCTCGTAGGTTTCACAGATAACGCAGATCTTTATGCATAATCATCTGTGAAAATCTGTGTTATCTGTGGGAAAAAATCTGCGAGATATAAGAAAAATACGCAGTCTATTTGATGAATATTAATCTTTACAATAAAAACAATGAATATCACAAGAATCTTCAGCAATGAAAAAGGAGAAACTCATTTTTGAAAACATCGGAATTCCTCTTGTTGATCAGGGAAATATCGGTTTTCTTTCTGAAACGCTAGAGGTTAAAAAATTACAGTTTAGACAGGTTTCTGCAGACTATGATTACGATTTTCATTGTGCCCCGCAAAAACAATATATCGTACTTTTGGATGGCGGAGTGGAAATAGAAACATCACTGGGCGAAAAAAGGAAATTTCAGACAGGTGAAATTCTTCTGGTAGAAGATGTTACCGGAAAAGGACATAAAACGAAAAATTTGGAGTCTAAAGTCAGAAAATCATTGTTTCTTTATATTTAAACTTAGAACTTTAAACTTGGTTATGAAAACATTACATTTTTTAGTCATAGGAAAGAATCAGGAAATTCTGGATGTATTAAAAAGAATTATTGAAAATAATGAAGGCTGGACCACCGAAATTCAAAGTGATGAAACCTTCTGTTATGAGTATATCAGGGAAAATCATGTGGATATTGTATTATTGAGCTCGGGATTAGAAGACCAGTTTGAAAAAGATATTAAAGTATTTTGTGCTGATTTAGAAAAAGATGTGAAGATAATAGATCATTACGGAGGCGGAAGTGGGCTTTTAAAGAATGAAGTTTACAGTCTTTTTCCTAATTTGCAGGAGTAAACCTTACTCCATGTTTGAAAACATCATCAAAAACATTACAAGATTCATCACGCTCACACCGGAAGAAGAGATAATTTTTACAGATTTACTGGTGTGTCAGAAATTTCCCAAGAAGACCATTTTACTAAGAGAAGGAGAAATCTGTCAGTTTGAAGGCTATATTCACAAAGGCTGCCTGCGGATGTACTGCTTGGATGATAGTGGAACTGAAGTCACATTGCTGTTTGCTATTGAAGACTGGTGGATCAGTGACATTGCCTCATTTCAGGAGCAGAAACCTTCCAAAGTTTATATTGAAACGCTGGAGGATTCAGAAATTTATATGCTGAATCCGGCAACAAAAGAAAGACTGTTAAACAAAGTTCCTAAGTTTGAAAGGGTTTTCAGAATGTTGGTACAAAGAAATCTCACAACACTTCAAAGCCGCCTTGTAGACACGATTTCAAAATCTGCCTCAGACCGATATATTGAATTCGTTAAAGTATATCCTTCCATTCCGCAGAGAGTCGCACAATATTATATCGCTTCTTATCTCGGGGTTTCAAAAGAATTTGTAAGTACCATCAGAAAACGTCTGGCTTCAAAAGAAAAGTAGAAATGCTAACCCTTGTTCAGGTTTTAAACCTGGACAAGGGTTAGACCTTATTTATTTTTATTCAGCCAGTCCAGCCTTCTCTGATCAGGAAGATGTTTGATCTGAAAGTGTTCGAATTTTGCATTGAAACCGTTTCCATCCGGACAGGCGGCCATTAAGCCTACCATAACGGGAGTATTGTCCTGCAGATGAGCATTTCTCATCATAATATAATTCTTGTCATCAAAAGAATAGAAGATTTCAACTGCATCCAAACGTCTGATTGCTTTAATCCATACAGCCTGTGGCTTTTCTTTAAGTTCTATTACGCTCCAGTCACTTGTGGTGTGGGTAACTACAGTACTTAAGTTATATTTTCCATCTACATATTCAATTCCAAATTTGATATAATTTTGATGATCTGTACGAAGCATCAGACCCATCTGATCAAACCGGGCTTTATAATCACCTGTAATTTTGACTTTAACTTCAAATTCCCCACCATAGGTAGAATAATAAAACGGAGCATCATCCACTGTAAATCCATAATGAGAAATCCGCCAATAGTCACTTTGCGGAGTAACGAACATCGATAATGAATTGTCTTTTATTTCCCATTTTTCAGGCTCATTGAACCAATTCATTTTTTCTAAACGCTGTGCTCTGACATAGTGCAGGAACCCTGTCATGAAAGACAGAGAGGCCGCTAGTAATAATTTTTTCATTAAAAAAGTATAATAAAGTTTAGTATAAAACAGAAGGTTATTGCTTGAAAGTGATATCCTGTTTCATTGAATGACCATTAAAAAATCTATATTTACAAAGGTAATTTCCCCAAAGGCAGAATTCAATAGTTAGAAATAACCATACCATGAATATTAAAGCTAAGCTTGATAAAGCGTTATTAAACCAGTCTTTTGAAAATGAAGAGGTCTCCGGAATCTGGTTAAAGTACCGGTCCATTGCAAAAATGTATTCTGAAATTGAAAAGGCAATCTGTGTTTTGACAGACCTTAAAACCAGAAGAAGTGTGATTCACTATGGCGGTATGAGTTCGATGATCGGGGATGATCGTAGTGGGGAAGAAACAGAGATCTCTTCTATCTGGGAGGATGAGATCCTTAATAAAGTACACCCTGAAGATGTCAGAAAAAAGCTGGTTCTGGAACATTATTTTTTTCATTTTTTGAAAGAGATTCCAATGGCTGAATGGATGGATTATTATATGGTTGTTAACCTCAGGATGCGCAGCCATTCAGCGGAATATCTCACGGTATTGCACAGGATGTTCTATGCTGTAGAGGAAGATAATGCGAGACTGGCACTTTGTATTTATAGTATATCCGGAAACAATGTGAATGCCCTGCTTCACGAGAATGGGGTCATTGTTAATTCTATGAATGGTACTACGCTGTATTACAATGAATTTAAATATAGAGATGTATTATCGGCGAGGGAGAAGGAGGTGTTGTTGCTGATCGCCCATGGAAAAATGAGTAAAGAAATCGCAGAGTCACTTGAAATCAGCTTAAACACGGTCAACAGACATCGGCAAAATATTCTTCAGAAGCTGCAGGTAAAGAATTCAATTGAAGCGTACAGACTGGCCAAAGCAATGGAATTGGTTTAAATAAAAATAGAATGGCATCAGGAAAAATATTTTTTTTCAGGTCATTTATTAAACTAGTTAAATGTATAGCTCCTTTCATTGATCTAAATTTGTCATACCAAAACAAACAAATAACAGTTGAGATATGGACAGAAAAGATTTTTTAAAAAAAGGGTTACTTGGAACAGGAATGTTTGTGGCATCTGCTTCTCTGGGAAATACGATGGAAAACGAAATTGATGAGATTGAGCCTCTGGAGCCCATAGGATATAATCATCTACCCAATACAGATTCAAAAATTAAAGAAAATTCTGTCATTCATAAAGCAGATTCACGAGGAAAGGCAGATCACGGCTGGCTATTGAGCCAACATACTTTCAGTTTTGCTAATTACTATAATCCGGAAAGAATGCATTTCGGGGTATTAAGAGTTTTGAATGATGACAGAGTAGAAGCAGGGCGAGGTTTCGGAACCCATCCGCATGATAATATGGAAATCATCAGTATTCCTTTAGAAGGTGATTTGGAGCATAAAGACAGTATGGGAAATACGGCCATCATCAAAAGTGGAGATATCCAGGTGATGAGTGCCGGAACAGGAATCATGCATAGCGAGTTCAATAAAAACAGTGATCAACTGGTGAAGTTTCTTCAGATCTGGGTATATCCGAAAAAAAGAAATGTGACCCCAAGATATGATCAGATTACTTTAGATAAAGCAAAAAGCCATAATACATTTCAGCAGATCCTTTCACCTAATGCAGATGATGAAGGAGTGTGGATTAATCAGGATGCATGGTTTCATCTGGGAACTTTTAATCAAGGGAAGGAAGTGAATTATCAGATCCGAAAAAAAGGAAATGGGATTTATGCTTTCATCATAAAAGGAAGTGCTGAAATTGAAGGCCAGAAAGTAGAAGAAAGAGATGGTTTCGGAGTATGGGATATCAATAATCTGAATATAAAAACGATACAAGAAAATACTGAAATTCTTCTTATGGATGTCCCTATGACGATGTAAAATAACAATACTATGAAAAATACCGTAAACAAATTGATAATAGCTGTCGTATTAGTGTTTTCAAACCTGATATTTGCGCAGACAGTTGCCATAGGAACATCCAAAAACTGGGGTTCTGTAGATGGAATTTCCATGATAGGATTGGTACAAGGCCCTTCTTCAGCGGATACCCAGCTTCAGGTAGCCTGTGTTTTTGAATATAAAGAGAATGATATCTTCAGTGCTCCGGCTTTACCAGCTAATCTGAATGGATTGGTACATTTAGATGAAGCTTTAAAAGGAGAATTGACCAATATCAGAAAATCAGGGCAGTTTTTGGGGCATTCTTTGGAGACGATCTTAATTACATCTCCCAAAGGTTCTATGCCTGCAAAAAAACTCTTATTGATAGGTTTAGGCGATCGTACTAAATTTACCCCTGAGCTGATGATATCAGTAGGAGAGGTTGCTGCCCGTGAAGCCATGAGGCTAGGTGTTTCAAATTTTGCTTTTGCCAGCGATTTAAAAGACGCCGGAATAGACTCCCCAACAGCTTTAGTTGCCGGAAATGTAGTGAGAGGCATTGTACAGGCCAACCGTTCCGAGAATTATCTGAAAGAGCATAATCTTTCCACAACAAAAAAATTAGAAAAAGTATATCTGTTGGCTGGTCCTTCCTTCTTTGAAACAGCTGGAGGAGGAATTTCTGAAGCCATTACAGAAGCTCAAAAGAAATAATGAACTAGTTTCATTAATATTGTTGATTCGGCCCCCTTTTTTTAAGGGGGTTTTTACATGAAAACATCTTAGGAATGATGAAAATAGGGAAAAATAGTTACTATTTATGAACTTCATAACTTTCTTCTTTCATCTTCCGGCTTTAAACTAAATTAGCTAAATCCAAAAAAAATCCCGATTTTTGCACTCCTTCATTAAACCCGAGTTCATGAAATTATGTATTGCCGAAAAACCAAGTGTTGCCAGAGATATCGCCAAAGTATTAGGTGCTACCACATCTAAACAGGGCTATATGGAAGGGAACGGCTATTGCGTAACATGGACGTTCGGACATCTTTGTACCCTAAAGGAACCTCACGATTACAGCCCACAATTCAAATCCTGGAATTTATTTTCGTTACCCATTATTCCCAGCAGTTTTGGTATCAAGCTGATTCCGAATAAAGGGGTTGAAAATCAGTTTAAAGTGATTGAAAGATTAGTAGAAGAATGTGATGAGGTCATTAACTGTGGGGATGCCGGGCAAGAGGGAGAACTAATCCAGCGTTGGGTACTACAGAAAGCAAAATGCAATAAACCCGTTCAGCGTTTATGGATTTCCTCATTAACGGAAGATGCCATCAAAGAAGGTTTTGAAAGCCTTAAACCAGCCGAAGATTATAAAAATCTATATCTGGCCGGAAATGCCAGAGCCATTGGGGATTGGCTATTGGGAATTAATGCCACAAGGCTTTTTACCAAGAAATTTGGAGGAAATAAAGCCGTTCTTTCCATTGGAAGGGTACAGACTCCTACATTGGCTATGCTGGTACAGCGTCAGAAAGAAATTGATGCCTTTACCACAGAAGAATATTGGGAGCTGAAAACCAAATACCGTGATGTAATTTTCAATGCTGCGATTGATCGCCTGAAAACGTTAGAAAGAGCAGAAAAAGGACTGGAATACCTTAAAGTAAATCCATTCGAAATCGTTTCTTTCGAAATTAAAGAAGGAAAAGAAAAGAACCCAAGACTTTTCGATTTGACCGGATTACAGGTAGAAGCCAATAAAAAATACGGATATTCGGCAGAAAATACACTGAATTACGTGCAAAGTCTTTATGAAAAGAAGCACGTAACCTATCCGCGTGTTGATACCACCTACTTATCAGACAGTTTATATCCGAAAATAGAAGGGATTCTGAAAAAAATGTATCCGTATCAGGAATTAATTGCTCCTTTACTGGAAGCTCCGATTCCAAAATCAAAAGCAGTATTTGATGATACCAAAGTAACCGATCACCATGCGATCATTCCTACGGAAATTCCACCTTCTCAAAATCTGAGCAGGGAAGAAAAACTGATCTATGATCTGATTGCCAAACGTTTCATTGCTGTTTTTTATCCTGAATGTAAAATTTCAAATACTTTGGTGGAAGGTAAAGTAGGAACCATTCCTTTCAAAACCAGCGGTAGACAAGTCCTGGAACCAGGATGGAGAGCTGTTTATGCCAAAGAACCTAAGGATGAAACCACAGATAAAGATAAGGAGAAAGAAAAAGAGGAGGAACAAACCATTCCTGAATTTATTGTAGGAGAAACCGGACCACACGATCCAATGATTCATCAGGGGAAAACCACTCCGCCAAAACCTTACACAGAAGCAACCTTACTGAGAGCAATGGAAACGGCCGGAAAACAGGTTGAAGATGAAGAATTACGCGAAATGCTGAAAAATAACGGGATTGGAAGACCATCTACCCGTGCGAATATCATCGAAACCCTTTTCAAAAGAAAATATATTGAGAAGAAGCGGAAAAACCTGATTGCTACCCAAACAGGAATTCAGCTTATTGATACCATTGAAGACGAACTTCTGAAAAGCCCAGAACTGACCGGTGAATGGGAATCTAAACTTCGTAAAATTGAAAAAGGCGAATATGAAGCCAACCTTTTCAAAGAAGAACTAATTCAAATGGTCACAGAGCTTACCGATAAAGTAGTGTATGGAAAAGGAAAAGTGATTACCCTGCAGGGCGAAGAGAAAGAAGAAGTAAAGGAAAAGAAAAAAAGAGAACCGGCACAGAAAAAAGAACTTCAGTCCTGGGAAGAAACAAAATGCCCGAAATGCAACGAACACAACCTCATCAAAGGAAAAACTGCTGTCGGATGCTCTGATTTTAAAAACTGTGGATTTAAAATTACTTTTGAAATCTTCGGAAAAAAATTGTCTGATAAACAGCTTTTAGATCTTGTTTTAAAAGGAAAAACATCAAAGCTGAAAGGATTTAGCGCTCATCCGGAAGGGTTAACAGAAGGAATACTTTCTTTAACGGAAGATTTCCAGGTTCAGCTTGCCTAATCATTCAGAAAATTCAAAAGAGCTTTAATATTGACGGGCTATTACATGTTTCTATTTTACTGATTATAATAGTAGGTATGATATTGCTATTTGTTTGGGCTAATTCAAAAAACAAAATAAATGCATCTATAACGACTACGCTAAAAGATAATCAACTGTCATACAGCCAAAGGGAGGCAAGATTAAAGAAACTTTGATTGAATCAGCAAAACGGACTTTAGTTTTAGATTTAAGAGAAATGGAAATTAAAGGAATTTTAGATGATCGGGAGATAGCTACTAATACTTTATTAAGAGTTTATGAAGAAATTTCTTTGGATCAAATAGATGACCATTCCAAATTAAGTAATATTCTCAAAACTGAAGTAGAAAAAATCATAAAAAATATTTATCAAATATTAAGAGCTCAATACTGTAGGATATAAACATCATACGTTGTAAAGTTATATCTTAATTTTATTCCCCCTTTATCTGATCGTAGTTCTACTACAATTTTTAAAATCATGTCAAATAATATATAGTTTGGCATTGTTTTTATCTACATTTCGTGATATAATTAAAAACACACATACACGAATGAAAAAAAATATCTCAAATTCAGAGAAGATTTCCGAGAACCATATTTCGGGGATCAATCGAGTAATTAAACTTGATATAATAGCTGGTGGAAAACTCATTAATCATTTTAAACATTTCCGTTTACAGCAGAGTGCTAAAACACATCATCGTTTTGAGCTTATCCTTGCTCATGATTCTTTGAATGAAATCCAAAACTACAATGTTGAACAGGCACAACAGTTTATGGGAAAACGATTGACTGTAACCTTCAAATACAAAGATCCGGAGCATGAAAATCCAGAGAGAACATTCGTAGGAATTATTACAAATGTATCATTCAGCAAGGAAAAAATGAGTTTGGGAAATATTGTACTTAAAGGTTACAGTCCAACCATTCTGATGGATTCTGCACCACATACTCAAAGTTTTGGAGGAGATCAATCTGTAAATACTTCCATTATTGCAGATAGGATTATAAAGGAAGCATTGGGGACGAATGATTTTGATTTCAGGGTAGATGCTCAAAATAACAGTTATATCAATTACAGTGCACAATATTGTGAGACCCATTATAACTACCTTGCAAGAATTGCAGAAGCTTACGGAGAACAATTTTATTATGATGGAGAAGTGCTACATTTTGGAAAACTTCCACCTAATGAAAAATCTATTAAACTTATTGATGGGAGTAACGTAAATGATGTTACTATTGAACTGAAAGCAGTCCACACAAAACCTGAATATTTTGGTTACAATAGTAGTAGCCATACAAAAATGTTGGGTGTTGACAATCGTATTAAGCATTTAGGAGAGTTATCATCCAAAGCTTATGAATTGAATGATACTATCTTTAAAACCCGTTCATTAACCCCTACTCCCATTAATGCCAATATGTTTCGTGATGTAGATGATTCCCAAAAGAGTGCAAGAGGGAGTAAAGCAGTAGATGTTTTTACAGTTTCAGGAGAAACAACAGTTCCTTTTCTTTATATTGGTTGTGTAGCTGATTTAGCCATGAGAAAGCCAGACAGCAATAAAACCTCCCATTTTACTACTTTAATGATTACAGAAGTAAGTCATGAAGTTGATGCAAGAGGATATTATACAGGAAGCTTTGAAGCGATTGCCGAAGGAACAGGTTTTATGCCGAAGCCTAATTTTGAAATGCCTAAAGCTGAACCACAAGTAGCAACCGTTATCTCCAATGTTGATCCTTTAAACCAAGGAAGAATACAAGTACAATTTGATTGGCAATTGAATGATACAACAAGCTTTATCAGGATGATGAGTCCTGATGCAGGAGGAACAGATGCAATAAGTCAGAACAGAGGATTTGTAGCAATTCCTGAAATTGGAGATCAAGTGATGGTAGGTTTTGAATATCACAATCCAGATTTCCCTTTTGCCATGGGCGGAATGTTCCATGGAAATGTTGCATTAGGAGGTGGAGTCAATAATCACCTTAAATCTATTCAAACCAGAAGCGGAATCCGTATTTTGATGAATGATGCTGAAGGTAGTGTAAATATTATTGATCCAAGTGGTAATACTTATTTTATGGATGGGCAGGGAAATATTTCAGTGACTGCACCTAAGAATATGACTTTTAATGCTGGAGAAAATGTAAGCATTAATGCAGGACAAAACGTAAGTGTAATAGCAGGTACTAATATTATGACCTCTGCCACATTGAACTATACTCAAACAGTAGGCATCAATTATACAAGCTCGATAGCAGGAAATGCAAGCCATTTCATAACAGGCAAATTGATGGAAATGATTGATGGAGATGTAATATCTGAATCAAAAAAAGACAGAAAGGAATACAGTACTCAAGATATGGAAGTTCAGTCAGAAGGTAATATTAAAAAGTATTCTCAAAAGACAGTATATAATAATGGAGGTGAAAAATCTAATTCCCATTAAACATGAGCAGGATAAGAATTGTAAAGGGAAAATATACCAAGATAACAGGTGGAGACCATCTGATGTTTTCTGATGGTAATATTATTTCGTCTGCAGGTGAAAAGTACCAAGAATTGGGTGAAGAAGGAGGAATTGTTTTTGATGATCCCAAAGTCTACGAACCATGGAAATCTCACCCTAGGTATGATTGGTATCATTGTGTATTTGCACATACAACCAATAAAAAAATGCCAATTACTGATTTAGGTGTTAGTAATTTCAATGTAGAAATGTGTCTTACAGGAATCACCTCTATCATTCGTTTTGAAGCCTATGACTTAAATTCCACGGATGAGTATAAGTTTCATAATTGGGTGTATTTGCTGAATATTTACATTAATAATCGTGGAGAACTTGTAGAGGGAGGAATGGATCTAATAACTTATAAAACGGATAGAAAGATTGGTTCTCAGGAAAGGAATATTGAAAAATCTGGCAATAGTGACAAGGCTATATTTCAGAGAACCCGATATGATTTGAAATCAAAAGGGAAAGACCTTCATGATGAAATTATTTTGGATCATAAATTAATATTTTCCAATGGAATGGAGAGAAATATCAACTTTGGAACTAAGACAACAGAGTCACACATGTTTTATGATATTTTAGGAGATTTTGTAAAAGAAGCGAGTCGTCTCAATCGTCGAGCTGATATTTCCTACGTATTTGCAGGAACAGAAAGCGCAGAAAGTTTCCTAAGCAAAATAAATGAAACAGCTGATAAAATTGCACTTGAAGTCGACAGCCCTCTTCTAGCTAACTCTTTTGATAAATACAGAGGTACATCTATTTTTAAGGAGATATTCGGAGTGGTAAGTTATTTAACGGGTGTT
The DNA here is from genome assembly GCF_000829375.1 of Chryseobacterium sp. StRB126. Classification (NCBI taxonomy): domain Bacteria; kingdom Pseudomonadati; phylum Bacteroidota; class Flavobacteriia; order Flavobacteriales; family Weeksellaceae; genus Chryseobacterium; species Chryseobacterium sp. StRB126. The sequence continues at coordinate 4,038,163 of NZ_AP014624.1, read as the reverse complement.
ATTGATGATGGACAGGTATTAGCAGATAGAGTACGAAAAATCAGAGGGCCAATACAGCTTACAAATGTACAATGTGCCAGAATGAATGAAAGCAAAGAATTTGTAAAATTTACAGATGATAAAATCTATTTTGTAACCAGCGAATTTGAGTTATTAGGGGAAACACTGCAAAAGACAAGAAAGAAAAAAACACAAGGCGATGAGTAGTAAAATATATTTACCTGAAAAATTGGTTTTAGGACAAGAAGAAAAAGATTTATATCCTTATCATAGAAGGGTTAGCAATTCATTTTGTGTTGCTTTTACATTAAATGAATCTATTCAAATGTATACCGGGAACAAGTATACAGATAGTTTAGACGCTTGTCTTACAGCGGTAAGTTGGGTGGAAGATAATTATTGTATTTATGATAGAATAGGCATTGGAATTAATGAACCCAATCATGATCGCATAGTTAAAACTTGTACAATATATATGGACAGAGGTGGGTATATTGTTTCTGGGCATTTTCAGGAAATGAAATACAATTCTCATTCAGTTGATAGTTCGCCCAAGAAAATTATATTGAAACATAATTTTAATCGCAAATTTATTAGTGGTACTAAGGATAATTTGTTACATAAAGAGATATTTATAAATAAGGTGCTCAATATAGAAAGCTTTTCGGAATTTAAAATTAATCCCGAATCTGAGTTTTTTAAGCTCTTACAGAAAGTTTCTATCTACAACCGAAGTATGGAGATGTCATTTGTTTACTCTGTTGCTCAAGAGAAAAAAATACAGTTAGATAATTTTAAAAAAATTGTAGGATTTGTATCAATTCCAATTACAATTGAAGCATACGCATGGGTTAAAGCATTACAAGGTGGTATCTCACTAATTAATTATCTTTGTACAACAGATGATGTAATGAAGCTATCTGATAAGTTATTTGAATTTAGAGGCCCCATTGTTATTTCGGATGTTTTTATTGACAATTATATTAATAAGGGTTTTGATCCTATACAGAATATTATTACTAAACCTGAAAAAGAGGATATGGGTACAGATTTGCGAAATGATATTATAAAAAAACAAGGAGCGTTAAATGATTTTCTAGAAATACAAACGTTGCTTGGTACACAAATAAAAAATATAAAAGAGCCAAATACTGAAATAAAATGAAAACAAGAATTGTAGTTTTTTTATTTTTATGCTTATTAATTATATCTTGTAAAACTAATACTAATATTGGACAAGATTCGATTGTAGAAATAAAACCTTTTTTTGAGAAAAATTATTATAAATATACAAGTAAATCAGATTACCATATAGCTAATGATAGCTTTAAGGTTGTTTTACTTTCAAATGTAAAACCTTTAGACGAAAATAAAGAAAGTCCACAAAAAATATTTACATTCCAAAGCTATTATAAAAATAGTAAAACTTATTTTTATAAGGAACTTAATGGGAAAAGCATTTCATATTTAAAAAAAAATAATAAAATAATTTACAGACACTATTTTCAGGACTACAAAGATGTTAATTCAAATGAAAGTACTCCAAAAAATAAAGAGGATGTTATAAAATATTTGGATAAAAATAAAATACAATATACTTTAATTAAGTCTTATAAAGAATCTGGTTCAGATGTTTTGGACTTTAAAATAGATAATAAGTTTTTAAAAATTGTTGCAACTCCTAATTTTTGTGAAAGCTATATGTGCTATGATTTAAAAGACTCAATTAATGTTGAAAACTATCGAACAATAGTGGCTAATTTTTATAGATAAAGCATTTAAAATATAATAATTCCTATCACAAAATAGATTAATGAGAAAAGCTTCAATTTGTACATTATTACTATTACTAACAATTTTATCTTGTGAGTCAAAAAATAAAATACTAGTTAGTGAAGGGATTATTGCTCCAATCAAATTTGAAAAGGCTAAATATTATAAATATCCTTATAATTATAGCATTCCTTATATTGATAGCATTCATAATAAAAACTCTATCAAACCAACAGTATATTCTAATGTAAAATCGTTAGACTCTAACAATAACATTCCACAGAAAATTTATGCTTTTGATAAAGAGACTTGGAAAAAATCAATTGAATACTTTGATACATCTTTAAATAAAAAAAGTGTTACATATCTTTTAGATGGAGATCAAAAAATCTTTAGAGATTATTATCAGGCATATAATGGATCTGATTTCTATAAATACGACATTAATAAACCTCGAAACAAAGCGGATCTAATCAATTATCTGAATGTGAACAAATTAAAATATAAAGTTGTTAAATTCTATAAATCTGAAAATGCAGATGTTTTAGATATTTTGGTAAATAATGACCAATATAAAATTGTATTAGATTCTATGTTTTGTAAAAGCTATTTGTTTTACAATAAGAGAGATACTATAAATCTAATAAATCTCTCAAATGTTTCTTCAGTTATTTACAGATAGATGAAAAATAAAACTGTCTTTACATTCATATTCTGTCTTTTGATTCTTTTTTCGTGTAAAACGAATAGAAAGGTAGTAAATGAGGAAATATTGGCTAGTAATTCATTTGATAAAACTAATTATTACCAATACATTAGTAATGATATTTTTCATTATACCAATAGTAAGCAACAAGTTAAAAGCTTCAAGCCAATTTTATTTACCAATGTTAAACCCGTAGGTAACTCTCAGAATATTCCTGAAAAAATTTTCGCTGTAAGATTAAATAACGATTCTAAACGAGCTAGAAATTATTTTTATAATGATTTAAATGGAAGAGCTGTTTCGTACATAAAAAACAATAATGAACTTATATTCAGAGATTATTACCAAGATTATACAGCAGACAATACATCTGAAAAAAACATTAATAAGCCTAGAAATATTGCTGAATTGATAGACTATTTTAAATCAAAAAATTTAAAATATAGAGTAGTTAGAAACGTTGATCCATTAGCAAATATTCCCGATAGTATTGATGACCAGAAAAAAGCATTAATAAAATCCACAATAACATCAAAAACCTATGATGTTTTGATAAATGAAAAGCAACTGTATAGGATTACTTTAGATTTAAATTTTTGCAAAAGCCAACTTTATTATAGACAAAGTGATACTATAAATGACTTATCTCGAATTGTCACAGGTTTTTTCAGATAGAAAATGTTATTGAACCTTATAGCATAATCGACTCAAAACTTTCCAGAATAACTTTTTAACTTACACAGTTAGTGAAACACTACCCTTTTTTTTGTTAAACTTCTTAAGAGCAATTATCATAAAAGCAAGATAATTAAATCCTATCCAACTGCTGAGAGTGTAATCTTTGCTAACACTCTTGTTTTGAATCCTTCAAAGGTTTTTACATAATTCCTTCTTATCATAAATTGGTCACATAGCTGAGAAAATAATGTTTCAATTCTTTTTCTGTGCTTTTTAAACAAGTAAAACTGTGGTTTGAAGGCTTTTTGGTTGATTATTTTCGGAGTTTCCAAGGTAATATTAGCGTAATTAAACAAATCTACCTGTACCTCTGATGAGAGATCACCTTTATCACCAAGCAAAATACAATCAGCAACTGTTCTTTAGGGGACATATAGTCCAAGCTGCCCGTCATTATCATAAATATCAATTTCAACAGGATTGATGCTTCCTTTATTTTCTATGCTGGATATAGTATATCGATTTTAATTGAAATCAACATACCTTAAATCTATTATTTTGAGAGGATGTAAGTTTGTGTTGATAAGATTACAAATGTATCTTTGCAAAAAATTAAGAAAACAAATTTCTATGTCCCAACCATAATACTGTAATCCCTGATTATAACTAGTATATTTTTTATTACAATAAAGAAGGTTCCTGCAATAAATCTCAAAATATTATTGGGAGATAGTAAAAAAGGTTAAAAATACCTGACTAATTAAGTTCTGTTTATATAAGTAGAAAACCTATTCAAAGAAAGTTTATACTATAAAATAAACAAGGGTCCATAATGTATTACAAAAGCATATATATCAGGGAGAATTTAATTATTAATGTGCTTTTTCAATTGGGCAAATGACATTTATTTTGTTTTTTGTCATTATTAAGATAATTATTTATGAACTTTTACTTTTATTTCAATAGACTATTTTCTTTTTTATTTTTCATATTCTTTTCATACTCATTTGCACAAGTAGGGAATAAAATAGGTTTTATTGACAGTATGCAGTTAAAAGAATATGCAAGATTGCAGGACATTGGGGACTATAAAAGTATTATTTTAAATGAACAAAAGCTTATTAAAGAATCAGAAGAACTGGATTATACTAAGGGAATAATTATGGGCTACTTAAATATAGTAAATTCATTATTTGTTCTCAACAAAAATAAGGAAAGTTTGCATTTTCTTGATATTGCAAAGCGAAAATTAGAAAACGATAAAGATCCGGCATTGAATGCAAGATTATATTTTTTCTATGCTAGAAATTATTCAGTATTAGGTTTATATGATCAATCAAATAAAAATCTTAATAAAGCACTGCATTTTTCTGGTAACATGTCCAATATAGAGGAAAGAAAAAAGCGTGAGTATCTTATTTATACCTGGAAAAGAAAGAACTTTATGCAATTGCAATTAATAGATTCTGTTTTTAAGATGGAACGTAAAAGTCTTGCTTTAGGGGCTGAAGTTGAACTGTATGTAGCAATTGCAGAGAGGAATTTAGATAGTAAAAAAATAGATTCAACAGAATATTACCTTAATAAAGCATTACAATTATATCAAAAAAGTACTGCAAGACAGCAGGCCGTTGTTTTAAGATCTTTTGGGAAAATGTATGTAGAAAAAAAGGATAATAAAAAAGGGTTGGACTATTTTTTTCGATCATTAGAAATTTCTCAGAAACTAGGTTTAAAAAAAGTATCATTAGAAAACTATAAAGAAATATATGAGACTTATAAGTCTATGGATGAGGTAGATAATGAAAAGAAGTTTCTTGAAAAATATACTGTTTTAAACGATAGCCTAAATAAAATTGAAAAAAGTATTTTAAACATTACAATAGAAAAATTTCTAAAAGAGAAGGAAGAAGATGAAAAGAAGAAATTTCATTATACAACTATCGCTATTATTTTAATTGTTATCACAATATGTATTATATTATTAAGTGTTTATAAAAAAAATAACAGATACAAGGACATTTTAATTGACAAAAAAAATAAAGATATAGATATTCTTGAAAAAAAATTAGATACGAGTTACGAAGAAGTTATACAGCTTGCCATAAATGATGATAATCTATTCATTGTAAAATTTAAAGAAATTTATCCCGATTTTTATAATAATCTAATTAGATATTACCCAGATCTTAATGCCGGTGATTTAAAGTTTTGTGCTTTAGTGAGACTTAATTTTTCCAATAAAGAGATCGCGCAATATGGTAATATGTCCGTCCGTACTGTTGAATCAAAAAAATATAGACTACGAAAAAAAATAGGTCTTCCTGCAAACACTGACTTTAATAAATGGATAAGTGATCAATAGTTTTTTATTAAAATATGCTTTTGAATAATTTAGTAAAAAATGACTTATACTATGAAGTATATCAGTTAGAATAATAGGGCTTGGGTTTATAATCTGAGCCCTTATTTATAATAAAAATAAAAGAAAATGTCAGCTTTAGCATTCTACATTTTTATTTGTAACAGTGCAGTAATTTCTGAAACACCTTAAAATCAAATATTGCTGTAGTTTGCTTTTGTACCCAGTTGCACAAAATAAAAAGCTTCTTTTATCCCACATCTGTTATGGCAATCTCTAGTACCAGATTTCTGTTTTTTTCATTTTTCAAATTAAAATTATGCTCAATATTGAGAATATTTCCTGTAGTTTTCCTAAGTAGTTCTTTCAAAAATAAAGAAAGGTTATATTACTTTAACCTGAGTTCTGAATAAGACATTTTTGTTTTTAGTAAGTAAGGAAGCCTGGAGCGGGAAGTGAGTTGAGGTTAAAAAAACACACTTATAACCCTGTAATTTATTATTCCTTTAAAGACTGCTTCATCAAATTTTACGGCAACATCAGAAATTGTAATTCCGATACTAACTTCCAGCCTCACTCTTCCAGCCTATTATCCTTAATTTTATGATCCCGAACTCGGTTACTTTAAGAATTTTAAAAGTCATGGTATCATCATCTTTTTTATTGATCATAAATAGGTGAAAATCAAAATGAGTTTTTACATTATACAGTTAATAAAGGGATAACTATAAAATTTTTATGGCACTGCATTTATACTTTAGGTGATTTGTATCTTATTGGTTTTTAGTGTTTTTGAATTTTGCAGTGCAAGTGCAGTGTGTAGGTTTTTAGATGAAGATGTTACCTTTGTGCCAAGATTTAAAATGTTTATTTTCTTTAAACTTTATAAAGATTTTAGACAACGCAAAGCTTATTTTGAATTCACTAAATGGAAAAAAAACTCTTTTTGAAAGAGCTTCGTTGGGAGCTCTTCAAGTATGCAACCGCTTACTTTACCGACTTTATAAAGATTAGAATATTTGCTCAAGCTTCTTTACCTTCTATGAAATAGATGAGTTAATATCTGATTTAGTTTCTAAACTAAATTATAAAGTTTAAAACTATACCTATAACTAATTTGACACTATTGTTATTTTACCGTCCGCATGGTAAAAAAAATATCTCATCAGTTTATTATCTGATTTAAAAGTGTCTGTTAGATATATTCTTGCACATTTCAAATAAAAACATCAGGACCAGTCCGACAGAAAGGGAGTTTTTTCTTCTCTGCTTTTTAAAACAATGAAGACCTTAAGTATAGTGTTTATGGTAAGAAAAAGAAATGACCTTACTGTACTCCTAAACACTGCTTTACGAAGATCCCAATTACACAAATAATCCGAGATGAATTGCAGTATACATACTATAAGCAGTGTACAATACCAATATATTAATAATAAATATACTCACTAATGAAGAAAAGTTTAATTATGACCATTACACTATTTACAGCATCTGCTGTAAAGTCACAAGTAGCAATTGGGAAACAGACTGTTTCTAACACCTCAGTATCAGTAGAGTTTGCCAATGATGAAAACAGAGGATTGATCTTACCTTATGTAGAAAATAAAAACCATATCCTTCAGGAAGGTACAATTATTTACGACACAACAGATTATAAAGTAAAATATTTGAAAAATGACGGACAATGGGTGAATCTTAGTGAAGATGACGGAACACTAGCTACCATTGGTACTGTAAACTTATCCGTTCAGGGGACCGATAAAACAGAAAATACAAGTGCTAAAACAACCATTGGAACACCTGGTGCTACGAATGGGATTCTTGTATTGGAAGCTTTAGATAAAGCTATGATTCTTCCAAAAGTCACAAGCCCACATCTTAATATTATAGATCCGGCTCCCGGGATGATGGTATATGATACTGTAAAAAAACAGCTTGCTGTTTATAACGGAAAAATGTGGTCTTTCTGGAAACCATAAATACAGAATAATCTCAAAATTTTATAATAAAAATGATGAAAAATAAGAACTTATTTCTTTTTATATTACTCACTTGGAGTAATATAATGATTTTTGCCCAAGACTGTAGTATTAATGCTGGCGGAAATGCAACAATTTGTGGTACCTCATATATGTTACAGGGTAGTGTTGCAGGGAGCGGAAATAATAGCCCCACCTGGACGTTGGTATCAAAACCAGCAGGAGCACCCAATCCAGTAATCAATGGAGCGAATACCTATACACCCAACGTGACTGGGATGACTTCGCCGGGAAACTATGTTTTTGAAATTTCTCAATCTTGTACAACAGGAACAGTAAAATCACAAGTAACTATAACCGCACCGGGAGAGGTATCTACTTTTACGGCAGGACCAGATATCACTAATGTATCGGCTTTAACAGGTACTGCAACTTTAGCAGGAGTTATACCAGCCGGTTACACTGCATCCTGGACCTATTATAATATTATTAATTATGAAAATTATGGCATTATTACAACAAAGAATGCTACAATGTCAAATAATACAACTGCAACCCCTTCCCTTATTTTGACAAAAAAGGCAAATCATGACACTGATCCTGCTTATCGTGCCGTATTAAGGATTACTTCCATCAATAATCCAAACTGTTGGTATGAGGATGATGCTATTGTCAGATTCATTCCCAATCCGCAAATAAGTATTCCAGCGATGAATGATTTTTGCTATCAGGCAGCAAGCAATGATCGTTACCTATATTTAGATGGCACTTCGCCAATATTTTCAACTACATCACCGGGCTCTTCAGGTAATCCTGCATTTGGAACTACCATAAGTTTGAATGTAATCAGCCAACCTGCGGGAGGTAATATTTCCTTTTCGTCATTACTTGAAGGAGCTATATATTTCAATGGGGTAAATGCGATAGGAACTTATAAATTTACAGTAACAGTCACAAATGCGAATGGAACCTATACGACCCCTCAGATTTCTTATACGTATAATGGTATATCACCTAAAAATGTGGATTTCCTTGATTCTTCGTACCCCGAACAGATGGCGGTGTACAGTTCAGGGGGGAGTGCTGGTGCTGTATACTGCAATTATGTAGGAAAAACAACGCCTATCAACATCTATTTTAAGATTGATCCTGCAGACCCCGCATCTGTTATAACAAATATTAGCAATATAAGGATTACACCACCGGGAGGAGCTCCTATTTTAACTTTAAATGGAGCTGGGACAATGAATAGGAATATAGTAGCAACCCCGCCTGCTGGAGGATGGCAGGTAGGTACTTATGTAATTAGTATAAATACCCAAAAAGGGACTTGTAATATAACACAAGCCTATTATATTCATATATCTGATGGTAATCGTTCAAATGTGTCAGTGCCAAATACGACAGCGTGTTATCCTGGTTCTGGTGTAGTAACTGCAACAATCCCTCTGCCTGAGGTATACAAAGGGATAGTTAACAGTAGTTATTTTCAAGATTTTAATGGTAGATACGATTTCACTCTTGTTTCTAAGCCTGCCGGAGCAGCCGATCCTACTTTCGAAGCTGGCAATTTTAGAACACTTACCAATACTTCAACTGTAATAAGTAATCTGGATAAGCAGGGCGAGTATGTCTTTAAAATAAAAGCAGTACCCGGTCCAGGAACCGATCCTCGTTTCTTAGACAAAGAATATGAATGCTCAGGAGCATCTCTTGAAAGTACATTTTCCATATTCGTGTCAAAACAGATTAATTCTAATGCCGGAAGTGATAAGGCTGTTTCTTGTAACACCACAGTGTCATTGGCTGGTAATGATCCGGGAGTAACAAGCACTGGACAGTGGGAACTTACATCAAAACCTGCTGGAGCCACAGATCCCATTATCGTAAATCCATCATTGTATAATACTGCTGTAAAGGGATTGTCTGTATTGGGAGTTTATAAATTTTCTTGGAAAGTTACTACCGGAACATGCGCAAGCATGGATGAAGTTGTTATTACTTTTGGACAATGTACAGCCTGTTATAAACCAGGTGTTATGGCTACAACAGGAAACCCTGCCCTAAATACGAATTTTGGTATTACATCATTGGGAAGAGCTGGTGCTGATCATGGTGATAATTGGCCAATGATTAGAAAAGGTGGATGGATAGCTCTTGAATCCAAGACCAAAGGATTTGTTCCGAACAGAGTTGATTTTAATACTTCTGGAAACCCGGTAGGAATACCTGTTGCTAATTTTATTGAGGGAATGTTGGTATATGATATGACAAATAAATGTATGAAGATGTACACTATTAAGGAAGGGGATACATCTATGGCTTGGCATTGTATTTCTACACAGGCTTGTCCGGAGTAAGGAATATATTAATTCAATGCAATCAGTGATAGGTTTTCAGTATGCAACTAATATTTATTGTCTTCTAATTACTGAGTTATATATAGATAATATAAAATGGAAAATTTAAAAGAGATCCATATTGGAGATTTATTGTATATGAGAGTAAAAGAAGAAGACATAGATATAAACCGGATATGTAAGTTTCTTAAGGCAACAGAAAAAGACGTTCTACAAATGTACACTGCGAAAACATTAGATACAGATACTCTTTTAAGATGGTGTAAATTGCTTGAATATGATTTTTTTAGGCTCTATTCCAGCCATTTGATTTTATATGCTCCAGTGGCGAGGGTAAACAATAAAAATGAAAAAAAGCAGATGCCTCAGTTTAGAAAAAGTTTATATACTAAGGAAATTATTAATTATATATTAGAACTTATAGACACTGAAAAGAAAACCACTTTAGAAATAATTAATGAATATAAAATTCCTAAAACTACTTTAAGCAAATGGATAAGAAAATACAAAAAGTAGTCTGCCAACCGGACTATAAAAGAATTTATAGTGATTTTATAGCAGTAAAATGCCCGGAAAAGATGAAAATGGTAGAATGTTTTTTGTCTAAGGATACACTTTCATTATCTGATATTCTAAAAATTAACAATTTGTTATTTGACAAGAATTCTGCTGAAAATCAAAAGCATAAGTCCTATGATGAAAAGGCAATTTTTGAGATGCTGGAATATCAAAAAAAAACACAGATTAAATAATACCCAATTAGCAAATCACTTTAAATTAAGCAGAAACTCCGTAGCAAAATGGAAGCGTATGTTTTTAATATAAAATAATTTGCATTTTAAAGTAAAAAGTAGTTCTGTTATTACTTTTTTTCTAAGTTTTTAGAGAGTATATTCAAATTTTGAATATACTCTTTTTGGTTTAATAACTTGATGAAGTAATCCTCTGTCGGTGCTCCATCCATACAAGAGATTATAATGATTAACTAACAATTCTCAGATACATGTAATAACTCTGAGCAAATTCATAACTTTACGCAGTAAATTCAATATCATCTCGCTGGAACTTATGCTTTATAAAATCCTTGACATGCGATCTTGCAGTAACATAGCGAGTGTGAGTTCCTTTGGAATATTCTTTCTTCTTAACCAAAACCTTGATTTCCTCATTAGGCTCAAAGAATTCCTCAAGGACTTTGTTCCGCTTTATTGAACGACCTTTTACAAAATTGATAAGGTCTACTGAAGAAACAGGAATTACTTTGTTAAATAGCTCAGTCTTGTAGCTGTTGATTTTAGTTGTCAATGATTCAAGGACAGCATTTAAAGTCTTCGTATCTTTCTTGGTCCCAACTGTCTTACCTTCTTTCTGATCCCATTGCCTTCTTGTCGAAGCTTCCTTCGGTATATTATCTACGGTAATCCTTACATCACAGTACGAGTTGTCTTGTTTTTTGCGCTCTTTAAGAAATAAAAGTGGGCATAGCTCTGCTCTAACATAATTCAACATTTTAAAGTTTATAAAAGTCGAACTAAAGTTCCTTCGAATCAAGTTGTTAAAGGACTTTTGGGCGTTTGTAATTAGGTAGTTATGTGAAAATTTGAATCGTTTTTTTTAATTAAAAATTGCCACGATTTTTGCCACAAATTTTATGAGTTTATTTGAAAATTCTGCGATTTCTAACATAAAAAGAAAATCCTGTAAAAATTGATTTTTACAGGATTAATCAGCTTTTAGCGTATTTTGAAGACTTTTTTAAATACATATAGTGGAGAATACGGGATTCGACCCCGTGAGCTTTTGACTGCCAGTCAAACGCGCTGGACATTTTTCTAATCCGGTATTATTCGATGTGAATATTAATTTTTTAAATTTACATTAAAATTTGAAAACCATGACCCCAGAGAAAAAGAAACTCATGACAGACAGTTTCAGTCGTTCGGAAACACTGAAATTCTATCAGGCAGAACTCCTGGAAGTAGAAACCGATTTCGTTTCTATTAAAATTCCAAAAATGGAAATGATGACCAGGAAAGCAGGGATGTTCAATGGGGCAATGATTGCTTCTTTGGTGGATATTTCCTCAGGATATGCTGCGGTGAGTCATTATCCCGAAGACTGTTATGTGGTAACCGTTGAATTAAAGGTGAACTATCTTCGTCCGGCTATGGGGGATGCTCTGGTTTCAAAAGCCTATGTCATCAAAGGAGGGGCAAAGATCAGTGTCATCAGAACAGAAATTTATGTTCAGAATGAAGACGCTGGTTCAGAAAGTCATGTAGCGACTTCATTAGTAACCATGATGAAGATTAAATAGCGAACTTTTCAGATTGTATTGAGTAAAATATTCCATGAATAAAGGGTTTAAAGAATTTTTTTTCAACAAAATGGAATAGCTTTTGCTCCATACCTCCCATCAATAATAAAAAAATAACGAAATGAACTTAATTATCCGTTTGTTTGTCACCGCAATTGTGGCATACCTTTTAACTAAAGTTTTGCCGGGAGTACATTTTGAAGGATTTTCGTCCGCGATTATCTTTGCAATTGTACTTGGGGTGTTAAACATATTTGTAAAGCCTATTTTAAGCCTGTTCGGGCTTCCACTTACCATTCTTACCTTAGGGTTCTTTTCATTGGTTATTAATGCCGGAATTATCCTGATTGCCGATTATTTCATAGACAGTATGGTAGTTGATGGATTCTGGTGGGCCTTTATCTTCAGTATACTATTATCAATCGTGACTTCTCTGGCGAACTCTATGTTCTCAGATGGAGATTAGCAGAAAAAAAATAAAATTGAAAAGTCCGTTGGTATAGCACCAACGGACTTTTTTTGAGTTTGAATGTTGAATAAAGAGGAAATTGAACTCTTCACCCCTTTACTTTGTGCTTCAACCTTCTGCTTTTTTAATGTTTTCTCCTATAATGCTAATTTTAATGTTAATTCTTTCGGTGATTTTTATTTTAAATACTAACTTTGGCAATCTTTGAATTTAATGAAAGGATTTGATGAAATCAGTATGGTTTTACAGATCTGCTAAAAATGAATGAACATATGAAACTTAAGTACAGCCTGCTGGCTCTGGCAGCTCCGCTTTTAATGAATGCACAACAATTAATGACGCCTGAAATTCTTTGGACTTTGAAAAAAGTAGGAGTACAGGCGGTTTCACCGGATCAGGCATCCCTTATTTACAAAGTAGGACAGGTAGATCTAAAAACAGAAAAAACAAAAAACGAAAACTATTTTCTGAATGTTCTTAATCATCAGGCTTCTAAAATCGATTTTGGTAAAAAAGCATTGATCCAGTGGGATAAAAACGGAATCTATGCTCAGGAAGGAGATAAAATCTATATTTCGAAAGACGCCGGAAAAACATGGACAGAATTCTATACTATTGGTGAGGTTGACAATATTGTTATTTCTCCGGATGGGAAAAGAATTGCTTTTAGTAAGCAGGTATTGGTAGAAAAATTAATGGGGAAGGACAAATATGCCGACACTCCTAAAACTACCGCTCAGGTATACACAGATCTTAACCACAGACACTGGGATTACTTTAATGAAGGGAAATATAACCACGTATTTGTTGTAAATACTTCAGACAAAGTAGAAGCCGCTAAAGATCTGTTGGAAGGAAAAACTTGGGACTCTCCTCAAAGACCTTTCGGTAGTGCTGAAGATTTTGTTTGGAGCCCGGATTCTGCCCAGCTTTTATATGTTACCAAACCCAAAAGCGGTAAAGAGTACGCAACCAGTACCAATACAGATATCTTTGCTTATGATTTAGCTACAGGGGCCACTAAAAATCTTACAGAATCAAACAAAGGATATGATGTCAATCCAAAATTCAGTCCGGACGGAAAGTCTTTGATCTGGCAGAGTATGGGTAGAGACGGATATGAAGCAGATAAAAATGATGTAAAAATCTTAGACTGGAAATCAGGAAAGACTACAAACCTTACTGCAGGTTGGGATGACAGCGTTTCAGGAGATGTACTTTGGGGGGCAGATTCAAAAACGATTTATTTTACAGCGGCCTACAGAGGAACAAAACAACTGTTCTCTTTAGATTCAAAGTCTGCAAAAGTACAGCAGATCACCAAAGGAGATTTTGATGTGAATGAAATTTTCACAGATAACAAAACTTCAGTATTAGTAGGTAGAACAGATGTAAACCATGCTACAGAATTATTCTCTGTAAATCTTAAAAACGGAGAAATGAAGCAGGTTACTGAAGCAAATAAAGATACTTATGCTAAGTTAGCACAAGGGAAATCTGAACTTAAAATGGTAAAAACTTCGGATGGTAAAGAAATGGGCGTATGGTTCCACTATCCACCGAACTTTGATCCTAACAAAAAATATCCAACATTGGTATACTGTCAGGGAGGACCGCAGTCTGCATTAACTCAATATTTCAGTGTAAGATGGAACTTTGCCTTAATGACGGCAAACGATTATATCGTAGTAGCTCCAAACAGAAGAGGAATGCCGGGCTGGGGAACAAAATGGAATGAAGAGATTTCAAGAGACTGGGGTGGACAACCCATGAGAGATTATCTTGCGGCAACAGATTATGCGAAAACATTACCCTATGTAGATGGAGACAGAGTAGCTGCAGTGGGAGCAAGTTATGGTGGATACAGCGTATTTATGTTAGCTGGAATTCACGAAAACAGATTCAAAACGTTCATTGCTCATGACGGATTATTCGATATGAAATCATGGTACCTGACTACTGAAGAGCTTTGGTTTGCGAACTGGGATATCGGTTCTCCATGGGAAAAGCCACAGCCAAAAGCATACACAGAATTTAATCCCAGCAACTTCGTAGAGAAGTGGAATAAGCCAATCATGATCGTTCAGGGAGGAATTGATTTCCGTGTACCTTACGAGCAGGGACAGGAAGCTTTCCAGGCTGCAAAACTAAAAGGATTAAAATCTAAACTGGTTTATTTCCCGAACGAGAACCACTGGGTACTTCATCCACAAAACGGATTGGTATGGCAGAGAGAATTCTTCGACTGGTTAAAAGAAACATTGTAATTATAGAATGTATTCTCAATATAAAAAAACGGACTTGTTCCGTTTTTTTTATGTCTGAACTGTAGATCGTTATTGTTATGAAAACCATAACAAATAAGAAAGAAGGCACTTGTTTTTTCTTTATATTTGAAATAGTTGTTCCGTTGGTGTTTAAAATCAATGCATTGAATTTAAATCCAAAAAAATATGAGAAAAAGTATTGTAACCACAGTATTGATCTCTTTGCTCATGGCTTCCTGCCAAGGAGATGAAGAGATAATGAGCAAAGAACCCACTGGCAAGATCAGTGAAATGTCAGCGAACAAATCCGTTATTTTTCCTTCCAAAGGTGCTGCCAATATCCAATATGGAAAGCTTGGGCCTCATCAGGTAAGTACGAACGCTGTTGTAGGAGATTGTAATCAGCTGGCAGGTCTTGTAATTCCTATTTTACAGACTATAGGGATACTGGATCAGAGTATTAAATGCAGTAATAATTTTCCGTATGGCTTCGAAAGTCCGGTTTCTACTGCAGTCTATTATCCGTCAGATATTTCGAATATGAATAAGCTTCCTGTTGTCAATTTTGTAGGTGGTATTCTTTCCAGTCAGGGTAATTACGATCAGATGGTCAGATTATGGGCAAGCTATGGTTTTATTGTTGTTATCTCTTCCAATTTTATCAATAGTATGCCGGACATGCATATTTTGGGAGCAGCCAATATTGCTAAATTAAATAAAGATCCACAGTCTCCTCTTTTTGGAAAAGCTGATCTGTCAAAAATGATTATTGCAGGACATTCTGCAGGAGGAGGAGCCACTCTTTTAACCTCCAGTATTTCTGAAACCGCAATGAAGCTTATTGATCCTGATTTGAAAATTGTTGCCGCTCTACCTATTGAGCCAGGGCCAGTTGCTATTGGATCAACGGTTAAAGTTCCAACCTTTACGCTTACGGGAAGATTAGATTTTGTAGTTCCTGCAGATACCTGGCCGAATCTTTGGCAGAGTAATCTGATTAAAAATGTACCAGCCTGGTCGGCTACTGCCACTACAGCCACTCATTTCAGTCCTACTATGGACATTTCAAAAAATGAATTTGCTGGTGTTACTGTAGCATGGCTAAAATATATGGGGTATAATGATAGTGAAGCTAAATCTTATTTTGTGGGACCACAGTATAAACTAAAAGAAGATATACAATTTATAGGTCTGTTTACTCCGCCTGTAAAACGAAATGCCAAAGCAGATCTTCTTCAGTAATATTTATAGATGAAGTTTTCAGATTTGTATAGTAAGAATATGAAAATTCAATGGGAGCGGGCTTTAGCCCGCTTTTTTTATTGGAAAAGCCCAAGCTTTATAGATGATATTCATGATCATCTGTGAAAATCTGTGCTATCTGTGGTTAATAATATAAATAGGAGCGGGCTTTAGCCCGCTTTAATTATAAAAAAGCAATTCCATTGACTTTAGCCAAAACCTACAAAAAAATATTCCAAACCCCTTAATCAACAGGAAATAAAATAACCGAAATTTATATATTTGAATATGCAAAACCGTATTTCATCATTTCCCCCGCTCATTGATGACCAGTCTGAAATTCTAATTCTAGGTTCTATTCCTGGAGTGAAATCCTTGGAAATGCAGCAATATTACGCCCATCCGCAAAATAAATTCTGGAAAATCATCCTTGAACTGTTGAATGAAAAATTTACAGAGGATTATTCCAAAAGAATCGGGATTGTAAAGAAACACCATATTGCCCTTTGGGATGTCATAGATTCCTGTGAAAGAAAAGGCAGCCTGGATTCTGAGATTAAAAATGAAGAAGCCAATCAGATTGATGCACTTTTGGAAGAGCACCCGAATGTGAAAGCAATCTTCTGTAACGGCGGAAAATCATATAAAAACCTGCGAAAGCTTTTAGGAAAAAACTATAAGCTTCCTATTTTTCTAATGCCATCTACAAGTCCGCTTCATACCATTTCCTTTGAAAGGAAGTTTGAAGAATGGAAGAAGGTTTTGGAGTTTCTGAGTGATGGAGTTTGAGTGTTGTAGGGTTTTAGAGTGAGCTGATTTTAAATAGCTACTCTGACTAATAAAAGTATAGATTCCTGCGGAATAACAAAGCACACGGATATTCTAAACGCTCTGTTTGTCATTCCGTAGAAATCTCAATATTGTATTTTGACAAGGAAATAAAATTAGCAGTCTAAATACGCTCTCAATCCTTTCAATAGTTCCAGCTGATTCTTCGTTCTGTCCAGATTGTGTTCCGAATATTTCGTAGAATAATAAACACTTCCATTCAGATAATCGGTTAAAAAACGAACCTCTTGAATATAAATAGCGACTTGTGCCGCATAATCAAGGTAAGCAGATTCTTCCGGAGTCAGTTTTTCCTTTAGATAGAAAAGAAATCCTTCTTTTACAACCTTATACATTTCAGCATTGAAATTGTTGTTGGCACTTCCGTCATCTTCATGGGTTCTGTTAGTGTATGACTGAATCATTGTTCCGAAGTCATATAAAATAGTAGAAATCATGATGGTGTCCAGATCGATTACAGCTAAAGGTTTATGATTTTGATCGAAGAGGATGTTACTGATTTTTACGTCGGCATGGATGATTCTTTTGGGAATCTGTTTGCTTTTTTCCATTGCTATCCATTGATCAGGTAAGGAAATAAGCTGGTTGGTGATTTCTATTTCAGCCTTTGCATTTTCCTTTAAATGAGGAGCTGCATTTTCTAGTGCCTTTTTATAATCTGCAATTCTTTTTTCGAAATTGAGAAAATTAGGAAGAGTATCTTCAATAACTGGTAGCTTTTCAGTATTTACAATGCTAAGGAAATAACTGAAGGCTTTAGCTGCTTCAAAAGCCGTCTGTAAAGATGGAGCAGTAAGAAAGGTAATACTGTTTTCTACGAAACTTAGCATACGCCATGGTTCATCATTAGCATCTTTTACCAGAAGTGTATTGCTAAGAGAGGGGATAGGTTCTATAATTTGAAATTGATAATTATTTGACCTGAGAAGTTCATTAATCATCAAATGATTGTTGACAATAACCTCCGGTTGTCTGAAGACATGATGATTGATCTTTTGCAGGATAAACTTTTTTTTCCGGTCCTTATCCTCCAAAAGATAAGTTGTATTAATCAGCCCGTCTGTAATAGGGGAAAGGCTATAATTTTCTGTACCGATGAACTGAGTTACGATGTCGTTTAGTTCCATAGATTTTCCGGGTATCTGTTATTTTGAATTTCTGATGCCAGAAAATCCTTGATGCTTTTTTTATCATCAGCATACGTTACTCCCATCCATTGTGATGGCGATGCTTTTACCATTACTTTCACCTTCTTTTCATCCATCATTCTTTGAACTGCGCTGGGAATATAGAACTCCTGTTTGGGCGCTGGATCAGACTCTATGAAATCATAGAAATAAGCTTCCAGATAACAGAAAATATGAGGGTGAAAAATGAAGAAATTCATAGATACCAATGTATCGGGATTGAGCTTTATATTCTCGCCGTTTTCCGTATAAATGATGGAGCCATTAAGCTGTTGAATCGATGTTTGCTCCTCTACACGGATCAGATAATTTTCAGCATCCAAAGTACATATTCCTCTGGCTACTGTTCCGTGGCCACTCAATGTTGTACTTACGGGATAAGCAATCATACCGAATTGAGCGTCGGAAATAAGATGGTGATTAATTTCATCGGCGGCGAGCAGATAAGCTTCTTTTCCATAGAAATCATCTGCATTAATCATAATGAAGGGCTCCTGTATGGTGTATTTTGCACATAAAACAGCATGTGCGGTTCCCCATGGTTTTTCACGTTCAGGATAGTCAAAACCCTGCAGAGGGATACTGTTCATTTCTTGATATACCCAGTGTAATTCAAAACCCTTTTTTTCAGAGATTGAATTCAGTCTTTCAATATAGCTTTGAGGAATCAATTTATTGACGATAATAACGACTTTGGAAAAGCCAGCCTGTAAAGCATCATAGATAGAATACTCCAGAATAGGTGAGCCATTATCGAGTATTCCATCCACTTGTTTAAGACCTTTGTATCGGCTGCCTAATCCACCAGCCAGGATGAGTAGTGTTTTTTTAGAATTCATCAGTCATTCCGAATACAGGTTTACGGGTTTTCCATTTACCGTTCGTGAAATCAGGAATATCCACTACCTGACCTCCTTTGGCAATAGACTCTTCACTCAATGGAGTAATTGAATACCATAAAGCTAAATCATAAACATCCATTGGGAATTCTATATTTCGTTTGATACATTCAATAAAAGTATTCATTACAAAGAAATCCATTCCGCCATGTCCCGCTCCTGCAGCTGTGCTTTCAAACTTCTTCCACATTGGGTGGTCATATTCTTTCATCCATTTTTCCGTATTGTCCCAACGGTGGGTGTGGTTCATTGTTTTTTCAAAATAAATATGTCCTTGATTGAACTCTCCCCACCCGAAGTCCTGCCATAATCCCTCTGTTCCCTGAACACGGAATCCAAGGTCATAAGGTCTCTGTAAGCTGGTATCATGAGTTAAAAGAATGGTTTCTCCATTTTCGCAGGCAATTTGGGTGGTCACAATATCTCCCTGATTGAATTTTACTTTAGCATTGGGATGATTTTCCCCGCCTTTTGCATGTTCTTTAACATATTTGTTCAGTCCTACAGATTTGGACGAGAAAGAAGAAAGCCTTGTTAAACGGTTTCCACGGTTAATATCCATCATCATAGCAACCGGCCCTAATCCGTGAGTGGGATAAAGCTCTCCATTCCGTTTTACATAGTGTTCCGTTCTCCATTTAGCCTCACTGAAGCCTTTTTCGCCAAACTCAACTCCTGAATTGTAAGGCGTAACACCGTCATTGAAAAGAACGCCTCTTAAGTCATGCTGATAACCGCCTCTTCCATGAACCAGTTCCCCAAACATTCCCTTACGAACCATATTCAGGATAGCCATAACATCTCTTCGGTAGCATACATTTTCCATCATGAAAATAGGAACTTTCGTTTCCTCGTATACTTTCACAAATTCCCAGCAATCCTGAAGCTTTATTGCTCCGGAAACTTCCATTCCTACAATCTTTTTAGCACGCATGGCTTCTACTCCCTGAGGAAGATGCCATTCCCATGGAGTCGCAATAACCACAGCGTCTATTGTCTTTAATTTTAAAAGGTTTCGATAATCATATTCCCCATTGGAAAACTCCTGGGCTGCCGATTTGTTGTTGTCTTTTAAGATTTTTTGAGAAGCCGCAAGCATTCTTTTATCAGGATCTGCAAAAGCTACAATCTCTACATCATTGCGTTTAGCCAATAGCTTTACATGTTCCTGACCGCGAAGTCCTACACCAATAAAGCCTACACGGACTTTCTTATCTGTTTTAAAATCATTTGAATAGGCAAATAAGGAATTGGGTACTACCAATGCACCAAAACTTGCCAAAGCTGCTGTTTTGATAAAATTTCTGCGGGAAGTGCTATTGTCCATTTATTTTTTTTCTAAATATATTAAAACTTTTATAAACTGCGGTGGGGTGGGAGTTGCGGAGTTGTTGGGTTTGAGAGGTTGAAGGTTTGAGAGTATTAGAATAAGAGGGTTTCGGGATGCGTGATACATGGTTTGAGGTTCGGATTTGAGAATATTGCTGTTATTAGGATATGATTGTATGATGCTTTGTATAAGGTATCATAGCTTCTGCAATGACTGCCATCTCAAAGGATGACCATTCTCATCCTCTGGGGAGTGTCAAAAATTCGAAGAATTTTTGACGGGGAGGCTAAAAACCAGAGCAAAACCTAAATCCTAAAGAACTTTAGATTAATAAAACTTCCAAAACCCTCCATTCACTTGCAATGCAAAATTGCTATTGACATTGAATATCTCTAATCTCTGCATCTCAAGTCTAAATTGAAAAACAATCACTGTCCATAGTAAGCCCTGATTAGTCTTTCTCTCATTTTGTTTAAGTATTGAATACTTTTGGTATTGGATAGAATGATGATACTAAGATCCTTATCAACTAAATGAACCCAATTGGCACTATGACCATAACCTTCCCCCTGACGTTCTGCAAATAGGGTATTGATAGAACCGAATTTTTTAGGATATACCCAAAAACCTAATGCTGTGTCTTCCAGTTTTGGATCAGCAGTAAGCATGGTAGCCAACGTCTTTTTTGTAATTAAAACGCTGTTAAATATTGCTTGGTCAAAGATTAATAAGTCTTTAGGAGTAGAATACATAGCTCCTGCAGAATAAAAATTATCAATATAAGTGTTGGTAGGCGTATGAAGAGTAAATGGATCCGTGGCATCAGCTGAATATCCTTCATCTATATTTTGAATGATATCATGGTGATGAAGGAAACCTGTATTCTCCATTTTAAGCGGAACCAGTATTTGTTCTTTGAGAACTTCCTCAAAAGATTTGTGATATATTTTCTCAATAATTTTGCCTAGCAGTATAAAATCACCATTGTTATAGCTAAACTTTGTTCCAGGCTTATTAACTAGTTTCTCAGAAAGAAAAGTGGTGATAAAATCATCTAGATTCCAGATAGTATTGTCATAAGCCTGATGAATAAGTTCCGGTGAATTGATATCCTTGTTGTCTCTGCCGCTGCTATAGGTGAGCAGGTTTCTGATCGTAGCCTTTTTGGCAGCTTCTCCTTTGTATTCCGGATAATAGGTGGAAATAGTGGCATCTAAATCAATCTTTCCTTTCTCATAAAGTTGCATAATCAATACAGCCGTAAAGGTTTTGGTGAGCGAGAAAATATGAAATCTGGTTTCATCAGAAAAGGCAATGTTGTAATGCCTGTTAGATAAACCTTTATAAGTAAGTAATTCAGTTTTTCCGTTATGAGCTATTAAAACAGAGCCATTGAAATTATCTTTCTTTACACAGGAGTCGATTACTTGCTCTACTTTCTGCACTTGTGAATGGACTATACTGATTATCATTAAGAATAGTCCCAAGAATATATTTTTCATAGGTTCATATTTTAAGCGTCATGAACTGAATTACTTACTTCAAAGATAGTGATTTACAGATTATTTTTCCATATAATATACCTCTTCATAAGGCTGAATCAGTACCCAGCCATGTCCTGAGAACTTCATCTGGAATTCTTCACCGCTTCCTCTTCCAATAAGGCTTTTAAAAGAAACATTTGTTTTCAGTTCAGGACTTAGGTTTCCGGACCAGGCAACAGTAGCATTTGGGTCGGTGAAAACAGGAGTGTCAGGAGTTACAAGTAATGTTAAAGGATCTCCATGAGTTGTAATGGCGATATGACCGGTTCCTGAAAGTTTTACCTGGAAAAGGCCTCCGGACATCATGCCTGCGATACTTTTCAGCATGGTAATATCACTGTTTACACTTTGTTCGTGAGCTAGAACATCATTTCCGTTTACACAAACCGATTCATTGTTCAGATAGAGGATACGAACCTTTTTACCAGAGTCTGCAACATACAATTTTCCGGTACCTTCAGCTTTCATCAGCTTGCTTCCTTCTCCACTGATGGCTTTCTTCAGAAGATTTCCAATGCCACCTGCCAGCATTCCCTGTCTTTCAAAATTGATATTTCCAACGTAACTTACCATGCTTCCTTTTTTAGTCCATACCGCCTGATTATTAAGGTTGATTTCTAAAAGATGCTTGGTTTCCAATTCGAAATAATCCCTTTGTTGCGGATTCTCTTTTGTTTCGTTGATAAACGCTTCAATTGAATATTTGCTCATAATTATAATTTTTTAATTTGTTGTTTTTATGCTGTTAGTGTTTTAGTTTGTCGAGTTTATACTCTCTTTTGTTACTTTTAGGATTGAGATCCACAAATTCATATTCTTCAAAATTGGCGAGCTGAGCTTTGAATATTTCTGTTGCTTTTTCTACTGTCCAGGTTTTTGGATAATGGAAACCTTCGAATTCAGCATTAAAAATCTGAGCTTTGAAATCATGTGAAAACTCATCATCACCGGAGTAAGTCAGTGCTATTTTACCAGTCCATGTAATATCATATAGGTTACTGTCTGTTTTTGAAAACCGGATCTGATGGTCTGCACAACTGTCATGCCCAAGCAGATAAATACTGAAGGCAAGATCATCATCGTCAAAATGGTCTTCAGAAGGAAGATCGTTGCTGAAAAGATCATTTTTAACAACAGTATCGAAATCCAGCTTTTCATCCGTTTTGTTAATTCTGATTCCTCTTTGTTCACTCCAATAATTGGATGACAGAGTACAGGCATGATAATTGCCCCACACTATTTTGGAGTTCCAATTAGACAGAGTTTCGTTTTCTTCTTCCTCTTCCTCTTCGCTGTTTTCATCGTCATTAGCGTAATAATTTTCAGTTTTTAAATGAAAATCAAACCAGATGAATCCATCCTCATCAATTCGTCCGCTCCAGTTGAAGACTTCAATTTTATGTCCGTTAGGATATGGACTATCAAGGAAATATATTTTACTTACAGATTCCATGCTCAATTTCAATTTTTCCAAAAATACTCTTTTTTAAGCTTAAAAAATCCCCGTTAAATCACGGTTTTATATTTGATTGAAAATAATACTTGACAAAGGGGTGTTCAATGTCGTATATTTGCACTCCGAAAATTACACCTTGTAATTTCAATAATTTTTAAACCGTAATTTAAAAAATGAAAACATCAGATTTTAATTTTGATCTTCCTGCAGAATTATTAGCAGAACACCCATCAGAGCACAGAGACGAAGCGAGATTAATGGTACTTGATAGAAAAACACAAACTATCGAGCACAAATTATTCAAGGATGTTGTGGATTATTTTGATGAGGAGGATTTGTTCATCTTCAACAATACTAAGGTTTTCCCTGCACGTCTTTACGGAAATAAAGAAAAAACAGGTGCTAAAATTGAAGTTTTCTTATTAAGAGAGCTTGATAAAGAAACAAGAGTTTGGGACGTTTTGGTAGATCCGGCAAGAAAAATCAGAATTGGTAACAAATTATTCTTCACTGAAGATGAATCTTTGGTAGCTGAGGTTATTGATAACACTACTTCAAGAGGAAGAACGTTAAGATTCTTATTCGACGGTTCTTATGACGAGTTCAGAACGAAACTTAAGGAATTAGGAGAAACTCCACTTCCAAAATATATCAAAAGAGCAGTAGAACCTGAAGATGCAGAAAGATACCAGACAATCTACGCTAAAGTAGAAGGAGCAGTAGCTGCACCTACAGCAGGGCTTCACTTCTCTAAGCATTTGATGAAGAGATTAGAGATCAAAGGAATTAATTTTGCTGAAGTTACTCTTCACGTAGGATTAGGAACTTTCAACCCAATTGAGGTAGAAGATCTTTCTAAGCACAAAATGGAATCTGAAGAGATCATCATTGATGAGAAAAATGCTTTAATCATCAACAAAGCAGTAGAATCTCACAGAAGAGTTTGTGCCGTTGGAACTACAACAATGAGAGCATTGGAAACATCTGTTTCTTCAAACAAAAAAATCTCTGCTTTCAACGGTTGGACGAATAAATTCATCTACCCACCTCACGATTTCGGAGTGGCGAACTCAATGATTACAAACTTCCACACACCGAAGTCTACATTAATTATGATGATTGCTGCATTTGCTGGAAGAGATTTCATCATGCATGCGTATGAAGAAGCCGTAAAAGAAAAGTATAAATTCTATTCTTACGGTGACGCAATGTTAATTCTATAAAAAAGTAAAAAGAGCCAAGTTAAAAGGAATACAAGTAGAGATGAGACAAAATGATCTACTTATAAGAACTTTTACATTTGGAGTTAATTGTCTTAAATTTTTAAGAATACTTCCAAATGATCCTGAAGGTAAATTAATAAGATTTCAACTTGGGAAATCAGCAACTTCAATAGGTGCTAATTATGAAGAATCACAGACCGGATCTTCTAAAGCTGATTTTAAAAATAAAGTAAAAATTGCTTTAAGAGAAGCCAGAGAAAGTAATTTTTGGCTTCGGGTTTTAGAAAAATTAGATGGCTATGATTCTGAAGAATTTAAAGCTTTATTGAATGAAAGTAACGAATTGAAAAACATTTTGGCTACAATAGTTAATAATACTAAACTTTAAAACTTTTTACTTTTAACTTGGCTCTTTAATATTATGAAAGATATCCGTACATTATCACTAGATCAGCTTAAAGAATACTTTGTAACTTTAGGGGAAAAGCCGTTTCGTGCGAAACAGGTCTATGATTGGCTATGGAGTAAAAACCTCCATTCGATTGATGAAATGACGAATCTTTCGAAATCTCTTCGCGAAAAAATTTCCGAAGAATATACCATTAATCCTGTTTCCGTAGATCTTCTTCAAAAAAGTACAGACGGAACCATCAAAAACGGAGTGAAACTTCACGATGGATTATTGGTAGAATCTGTTCTTATTCCAACAGAAACAAGAACAACAGCTTGTGTATCTTCACAGGTAGGCTGCTCATTGAACTGTGAATTCTGCGCTACTGCCAAACTGAAAAGGATGAGAAACCTTGAAGTGGCAGAAATTGTAGACCAGGTTGCTTTAATTGACAGCCAAAGCAGAATGTATTTTGACAGACCGCTTTCCAATATCGTATTCATGGGAATGGGTGAACCTATGATGAACTACAAAAATGTAGTGGAAGCCATCAGAAAGATTACTCAGCCGGAAGGATTGGGAATGTCTCCAAGAAGAATTACGGTTTCTACATCAGGAATTCCAAAGATGATTAAAATGCTTGCTGATGATGAATTGCGTGTGAAATTGGCATTGTCTCTTCACTCGGCCATTGAAGCAAAACGTAATGAAATTATGCCTTTTTCAGATAAATTCCCATTAACGGATATTATGGAGGCACTTCAGTATTGGTATCAGAAAACAGGTTCAGTAATTACTTTTGAATACTGTGTTTGGAAAGGAATTAATGATGGTGATGAAGATATCAAAGCTTTAATTAAATACTGTAAGCAGGTTCCTTCAAAAGTGAACCTTATTCAGTACAACCCAATTGGAGACGGAAAGTATGACCAATGCAACAAACAGGCTGAAGAAAACTATATCCGTCAGCTCGAAAATGCAGGTATTACGGTGATGGTGAGAAGAAGCCGTGGAGGTGATATTGATGCTGCTTGTGGACAGCTAGCCAACAAAAATGCGGATTAAAATTTCCTTAAAAAAATCTTAAATTCCCCTTAAAGAATCGCCTAAAACCCTACCTTTGCACAAATTATTTTGTGATGATGGAGTACTTTATGAGCGAGAACGGATTAGAAAATGTATATGCATGGTCAATTCCGTTGCATGCTACAGTTATTTTAGCTGAAATGATTTACAGCCACGTTTCTGAGGCCAAGTTATACAGTGGAAAAGACCTTGCTACAAATGTTTATCTTGCTTTGATGAACTTTGGTCTTGACCTGATCATGAAGGCATTTGCAATGGGGGTAATGTTTTTCTTCTACAACCACAGACTTTTTTCATGGGATCTTAGCATCTGGTATTTATTAGCTTGTTTTATAATAACAGATTTTGCCTACTATGTATTGCATTATGTGGATCACCGTTCCAGAGCATTCTGGGCTGTTCATATAACCCACCATAGTTCAGAATTCTTCAACCTTACCACAGGATTCAGAAGTCCTGTTTTACAACCACTTTACAGATATTTATACTTTTCGCCATTAGCATTCTTAGGATTTAATCCTTGGCATATCATGGTAGCCTACGCTGTTGGACAGGTATATGGAACATGGGTACATACACAGACCGTAAAGAGCATGGGCGTTTTAGAACATATTCTTGTAACCCCTTCCCACCATCGTGTACATCATGCTTGTAACATTAAATATCTGGATAAAAACATGGGAATGTGTCTTATTATCTGGGATAAAATATTTGGCACCTTCCAGAAGGAAGACCCGAATATTCCGGTAAAATATGGAATCTATCCTAAAATGCCGGACAACAGACCTGATACAGTCCTCTTTTATGAATGGAGAAAAATCTGGAAAGATTTAAAACAACCGGGATTAAAATTTACTGATAGAGTCAATTATATTTTCAACTCTCCAGGATGGAGACATGACGGAACCGGAAAAACAGTAAGGCAATATCAAAAAGAATATTTTGCAAAACAGGCTAAAAAGAAAGAGCAACAACAAAATAAGGCAGAGCAAAAAACAGCTTAATATCTTATAAATCGATAGAAATTGAAAGAGAAAACGGGTTTTTTAATCCGTTTTTTCTATTATATGAATCTTATAAAACTTTTCTTATTCCCAGGGTAATGATTACCTCTCCTAATGATGGAACTACAATTCCTTCCCCTGCAAAAGGACTTATTGTCTACAATATGAATGCTACAACAAGTATGGTAGAAGGTTTTTACACGAATATAGGTACTCCGACAGCCCCTTTATGGGTTACTTATCAGCAATATGATAAAACAATATGGAAATTTGAAAATTTTTACGATAGTGTTGCTTCTGCCCCTGTAGATCAGGCAGTAACCTCAGGAACAACAATTAATAATATTAACTTAGGATTAAGCATCACTGTAACAGTACCAGCTTTTACTCAAGCAAAACTAGTAACTACTTATAGCGTTCCAATGGGAACAACTTCTTCAAACAATAATCTTAGTGGCTATTATGGAATCCGATTTCTAAAAAATGGTACTGAACTTCCAATAGGATCAAGAAAGTCTACTTTATTTGCTAGCTCTTCTGCAACTAGCCCTAGTTCCAGAATGTTTTCTATAAGTGCAACTGTAGGGGATACTATTATTAATAATACTTCTACCCCTGTTAGTGTTACCTACGCTTTAAATGGATATGTTGAGCCTACAGTTGGATCCGACACCATTCGATTTAATATGTGGTCTACTACTGATCCTAATTTCAACTGGGGAAAAGGTTACATGTCTGTACAGGTGTTTACAAAAACCACATTATAAACTCTTATTTTATCTAAATATGAAGTTGAAGGTTTATTAGAATTACCTCTTAGTAGAAAATATGTTCAATAATTTTTATATAAGGTTTAAATAGATAGCCTGTTAGAAAAGAATTATTCTAAATATTACTGTTTTGATAGAAAGTCCTATTTTTGCACTATGAAAAGAATATTTCTGTTATTGGCTTTTCTTGCCTTTCAAGCTACATTTTCTCAACAGACAGATTTCCTGAAAATAAAAAAATACAGAGTAAGCCGCTTGGATGATAAAATCCAGGAAACTTCCGGACTGAATATTTTTAACGGAAAGCTATATACTTTCAATGATAGCGGAAATACTCCTGAATTATTCGAAATCAATAAAACTTCAGGAGAGGTGGTGAAAGCCTTAAAAGTAAATGCCAGAAATACCGATTGGGAAGCATTGACTAATGACGGAAGTAACTTTTATATCGGTGATTTCGGAAATAATGACGGAAGCCGAAGGCATCTTACCATTTATAGAGTCCCTTTTCAGGGCGATAGTCTGCAAAATAGCCAGGTAAGGGAGATTAAATTCCACTATCCGGAGCAGACTGATTACAGATCCAGCTATTTTAATACCGATTATGATGCTGAAGCTATGGTATATGCTCACGGAAAGCTTCATCTGTTTACCAAAGAATGGGTGTCTAAATCAACCAAACATTATGTAATTGATCCTGAAAAGAATGAAAAACAGGATGCTGTGAAGACAGAAACCTATACAACAAACTTCATGGTGACAGATGCAGCCTATTTTGATAAGAAGCTTTATCTGGTTGGGTATAGTAAGAAAACAGAAGTGTTTATGGATGTTTTTACAGAAACAGAAGCCGGAATGTTTTTCAAAGAGAGATCAAAACATTATTATCTGGGAAGTGCTTTATCAATTGGACAGATTGAAGGTATTGCTGTAGATGAAACAGGGATATTTATTTCAGGAGAAAAGTTTAAATCTCCGTTAGGAAGTACCAAGCCAGCCCTTTATTTTATCCCCAAAGAACAATTCAAAGATTAATTTTCGTTTAAAATTGAGCGAAAAAAATTATCTTTGTGAGAATTAATAATTTTATTCACCCAGCATTAGCAGATTGTGGCAAACATCGTAGAAGAAATCAAGCAACCGATCAATGATGAAATGAAACTTTTTGAACAGAAGTTTTATGAATCAATGCAGAGTAAAGTCCCTTTATTAGATAAAGTAACTCGTTTTATTGTTACCACCAAAGGGAAACAGATGCGTCCTATGTTTGTATTTCTTTGTGCCAAACTGGTAGGAAATGTGACCGAAAAAACGTATCGTGGAGCCTCCATGATTGAGCTGATTCATACAGCCACTTTGGTACATGATGATGTGGTGGATGAAAGCTTTAAACGCCGTAACTTTTTCTCCATTAATGCCTTGTGGAAGAATAAAATTGCTGTTTTGGTAGGAGACTACCTGTTATCAAAATCAGTATTGTTATCTACAGATCATAAAGATTACGATTTATTGGGTGTAATTTCAAGAACCATCCGTGAAATGTCTGAAGGTGAGCTTCTTCAATTGGAGAAAGCCAGAAAACTGGATATTACGGAAGACGTTTATTATGAAATTATTCGTCAGAAAACGGCAACTTTAATTGCTGCCTGCTGCGAAATAGGAATTCTTTCTAACAATGCAGACAAAGTTCTTGCTAAAAAAATGCAGGACTTTGGCACCTTCACTGGAATGGCTTTCCAGATCAAGGATGATCTTTTTGATTTTTTAAGCTCCAATGTGATTGGTAAACCGGTAGGAATTGATATTAAAGAACAGAAAATGACACTGCCTTTAATTCATACCCTGAAAATAGCCGGTGAAAAGGACAGAAAATATTATTTCGATACCATCAAGCGTTATAATAACAATCCAAAACGTGTAAAAGAACTGATAGAGTTCGTTAAGAGTTCCGGAGGGCTAGAGTACTCTATCACAGTAATGAAAGATTTTCAGCAGAAAGCGAAGGATATTCTTAATGAATTTCCGGAGTCTGAAGCAAGAAAATCCTTACATAGTATGTTGGAGTATGTAATTGAAAGAAAGTTTTAAAAAATAGTATAAAATACAAAGCTTCGGCGCACCAAAGGTGCGCCGAAGCTTTGTATTTATGTTTTCCTATTTATATTTTCTGTACCGTTACATTGGTCACATTTCCATTTCCTGTAGGTCCGATCTCTGTTGATAAGATAGTACATGACTGATTGGGAGCTGCGGTAAAACGAATCTGATAACCTGCTGTAGGGACTACAATTACTGTTGTATAATTCATTAGTTCACCAATTCTTGTTGAAGCAGTTAGAGTAGGAGTTGTTGCTCCTGCATAGTGGCTTCCCCTTCCCAGATAGTTACTGTCTGGAACAGGTCTAATTCCTAAAAGTAATTGCGCTCCTGCAGAAATATTTGAAAAACTTGCCTGTAGCGTGACCAGATAATTACCCGCCTGATTAAATGTCAGAACCCCTGAAGAAGTGTTGTAAGAATAAAATGGGGAAGTGGCAACTGGAGTGGCAAACATTAGGGTAACAATAGAAGCTGAGGCGCTTGTGTTCTGATCGGCAGCCAAACGGGCATGAAATAATGAATAGGCTGTAAAATCTATAGTTTTCAGAACACCATTGGCGTCTGCAACTACAACTCTGTCTGTTCCTCCAATTCCAATATTGGAATTAATATTTCGGACACGTACATTTCCAGAACTTACATCCAGCTTTTCTGTTGGCGTTGTGGTCCCTATCCCCACTTGAGCTGTGTTAGTGACTGCGAAATCATTAGCTTGTTGTACTACTGAGGGAGAACCTGATGTTGGGTTGTCTTTGGCTCCATCAATATGAAAGGCTGTCTGAGGATTTGAGGTGTTTATTCCTACCTGTGCGAAGTGAAGAGTAGAAAAGGCGAAGACCTTAACTACGATCAGTAATTTTTTTGTCATTTTATAGTGTTTTTTTTATTAATTATTTAAAATTAATTTCAAATAATATACCAGAATAATTAAAATAGATGTTTTTAGATAAATATCTATGGTTTTTGTTTAGATAATGATAATTGAGCGTATGCTTTGGAATTAAATTATTTTTAGAGTTAAAATAATAACGGCCAGAACTATACAAAATAAAGCGATTAAAAATAAATAATCCGCAATACTCTCAAACGTGTATTCCCGTTTTTTATTTCCGGTTCTGATGGCCAGAAATGAAAAGAAGCAGCTGCATGCAAAAAGGATACAGGCAAGCCCCGCAAATTCGTCTAAATATGTATTGTGGCTTATTTTAGCGATTTTCAATGAGGTAATAATAATCAATGAAAACCCCAAAAGATTGCTGGATGCATTCAGGATATGAGGTGATTTTTTTTCCATCTTTACAATTTTTTTCAAAATAAAGCACAATTTTTTTTATTATCAAATTTTTAAAAAAGATTATTAAAAATTAAAATTAATTTAAAAAGTGTATATTAGCAAAATACTTGAAGAACAAAAACTTTTTTACTTAGCTATGCAGACAACTTATATTGAAACACAGCAAATATCCTTTCAAGATTTTAAAAATCAGATACTTGAAGACTACAAGTTAGGAAGGATCTCCCGTGAAATGTCTTATCTCGGAAGGAGAGAAGTACTTACCGGAAAAGCTAAATTCGGAATTTTTGGGGATGGTAAGGAACTTCCTCAGCTTGCAATGGCGAAGGTTTTCAGAAATGGAGACTTCCGTTCTGGCTACTATAGAGACCAGACTTTTGCATTGGCCATTAATGCTTTAACGACTGAAAGTTTCTTTGCTCAGATGTATGCTGATACAAGCGTGGAAAGAGAACCGGCTTCAGCAGGAAGACAAATGAACGGGCACTTTGCAACAAGAAGTTTAAATGAAGACGGAAGCTGGAAAGATTTAACGGCACAGAAAAATATTTCTTCCGATATTTCTCCTACAGCAGGACAAATGCCAAGATTATTAGGATTAGCTCAGGCTTCCACAATATATAAAAATGTAAAATTTGAAGGTTCTGAAAAGTTTTCAAGAGAAGGAAATGAGATTGCTTTCGGAACTATTGGAGATGCTTCTACAGCAGAAGGTCATTTCTGGGAAACATTGAACGCTGCATGTGCACTTCAGGTTCCTATGATTGTTTCAATCTGGGATGACGGATACGGAATTTCTGTTCCTACTAAAAACCAGAGAGCCAAGGCTGACATCAGCGAAATGCTAAGTGGTTTCCAGAGAAAAGAAGGGGAGAACCAAGGTTGTGAGATCATTCAGGTAAGAGCTTGGGATTATCCGGCACTATTGGACGCTTATGCTAGAGCAGAACATTTTGCAAGAACAGAAAGTGTTCCTGTAGTAGTTCATGTAGTAGACGTTACACAGCCTCAGGGACACTCTACATCAGGATCTCATGAAAGATATAAAAATGAAGCCCGTTTAGCTTGGGAAGCTGAATTTGATGGGTTGTTAAAGTTCAAGGAATGGATTATCAACTATTCTATCGAGATTGATGGAAAGGAAGAACTCATTGCGACTGCCGAAGAATTGGATGCCATTGATGAAGAAGCTAAAAAATTAGCTAAAACAGGTCAAAAAGCAGCATGGGATAACTATCAAAATGCTATTAAAGAACTGGTTCAGTCTATCATTCCTTTAGTAGAAAACCTTAAAGGTCAGAATGCTGAAGTAGAAGCAGCGCTTACTCATTTCAATAAATTAGTTTCAAAAGCTAAGAAAGATGTATTCCATTTAGCAAGAAAAGCTTTATTGGCTACAAGAGGAACTAACTCTGCAGAAAGAAATCAATTGATGCAGAAGTATAATGAAGTGTCTGAAATTGAGAAAGAAAACTATTCATCTCACTTATATTCTCAGTCTGAATGGAAGGCTGAAAACATTAAAGAAATCAAGCCTGTTTACTCAGACAGCTCTGAAGATGTAGACGGAAGAGTAGTGATCAGAAATAATTTTGATAAAATCTTTGAAAAATATCCTGAAACATTAATCTTTGGAGAAGATACCGGAAATATCGGTGACGTAAACCAAGGACTGGAAGGTATGCAGGAGAAATACGGAGCATTGCGTATTGCTGATACAGGAATTCGTGAAGCAACGATTCTTGGGCAGGGAATTGGTATGGCAATGAGAGGATTGAAACCTATTGCTGAAATTCAGTATTTAGATTATGTTCTTTATTGCTTACAAGGAATGAGCGATGATTTGGCCACTGTACACTACAGAACCAAAGGAGGCCAGAAAGCTCCATTGATTATCAGAACAAGAGGGCACAGATTAGAAGGAATCTGGCATTCAGGTTCTCCAATGGCAGGTATTCTTAATCTTTCAAAAGGAATCTTAGTATTGGTACCAAGAAACCTAACGAAAGCTGCTGGATTCTATAACACCATGCTTCAGGCTGATGAACCGGCAATTATCGTAGAATGTCTGAACGGATACAGATTAAAAGAAAAACAGCCTGATAACTTAGGTGAATTCACTGTTCCTGTGGGTAAAATTGAAGTAACAAAAGAAGGAAAAGACGTTACTTTGGTAACTTACGGTTCTACATGGAGAATTGTTACAGAAGCAGCTAATGAGTTGGAAAAACTGGGGATTTCTGCAGAAGTGATCGATATTCAGTCATTAATTCCTTTCGATTTATCTCACGAAATTGCTGAAAGTGTTAAGAAAACAAACAGATTGGTAGTAATCGACGAAGATGTGGAAGGTGGAACAACAGGATTCATCTTGCAGCAGATTTTAGAAAAGCAAAAAGCATTCAGATATTTAGATTCAGACCCATTGACAATCTCTGCTAACGATCACAGACCGGCGTATGCAAGTGATGGAGACTATTTCAGTAAGCCGTCTGCAGACGATATGGTAGAAAAGATCTACGCTATGTTTAATGAAACCAATCCTCAGAAATATCCTGCGATATTCTAAAATTGGATTAAAGATACATTTTAAACCGCTTTCAGATGATGAAAGCGGTTTTTTAATCATAATATCCAAAATGTCGGTTAAAATCTGTTTATTTAGGAGTAATTTTTCTGTTTTGCTTTTGTAATTATAGAAATATGTGCATTTTTATAGAGAAAACAGCCTCCATGAATTATAATAAAAAATTATTTCAGTTATCACTCTTATTTTTTAGTATTTTATTCTATTCTCAATCAGATAAAAAAGAAGCTTTGCGTGGGAATTTTACCTATCTGCTGAAAGCTAAACTAAATACTCAGACTCCTGATTACATACACGAAGAATTATTCTCTTTACATATAGGTGAAAATCGTGCTTTTTTTGCGAGTACCCAATCTCTTAAAAAAGATACGGTGATGGCAAACTCTATTGTATCCACCAAGAATGCGGATGGAAGTATAGTTATGGGTTTCAAAAATGGAACATCACTGCCTAAAACAAAATTTCAATATACCATTCTACAATCTAATGAAAACATACAATATTTTCAGCCGGTTGGGATGTCTGTACTTACGTATAAGGAACCGATAATAGGGAGCTGGAAACTTACAGATGAAACAAGAATAATCAATACAATGAACTGCAAAAAGGCAACAGTTACCTATAAAGGAAGAAACTGGACAGCCTGGTATTCATCAGAAATTCCACTGCCTTATGGACCTTATAAATTCAGTGGATTACCAGGATTAATCATTAAAATTACAGATGAAAAAAATGAGTATGATTTTGAACTGGTAAAATCTGTCTCTACTTCACAATTGGAAGGGAAATCAATTAATATAAAGAAAAGCCGGTATACTGAAGCTATCGAAACTACCCAGCCCAAATTTCAACAGGCACTGAAAGCCAGTTATGAAAATATAGCAGGCGTACTGGCAAGCTCCGGAACGACTATCTTAGGAGGTCAGGAAAAGATTAATCAAAGGCAGAAAGAATTGGATCTTGTCAGAAAATATTTAAATCCAATAGAACTGGAATAAATGGTATATATGATGAAAGGTTGCCCATAAGGCAACCTTTTTACTATTAATCCTGTTCAGCTAAAGTAATCCGTAGTTTATTCAAAGTACTCATCAAAGTAATACTTGAAGTCAATTCTACAATTTCTTTTTCTGTAAAATACTGCAATAATCTTCCTTTGATTCTCTGCCATTCATTATTGTTGAAAGTGACAGCTTCTGCCCATTCTAAAACAAGTTTTTGTTGATCATTGAAGGCATTGGTATGTTTCCAGCCTGGAAGTCTGTTTACGACATCCTGTTCAAAGCCAAAGTTGAGAAGTTCTTTAGCATGATAGCTGCAGCAGTAAGCGCAGCCATTAATTTGAGAAACCCGTAATTCTGCCAATGCAATCAGTTTTTCATCAATACCGGATTTTCGGATGCTGGTGTGTGCTTTATACAGATGATCAATAGTTTCTTTCGCAATTTCTTTGTAATTCATAATGAAAAATTTTTCTACAAATTTGAGCCAGAAATAATGAAGAAACTATATACTTACCTTTTCGTAAGCTACGTACTTTTTTGAAAGCAGATAATGAAGATATCAGAACTGTAATTTGTATATTTGAAACGAGTAATATCAAAAAATATCATGAAAACTATCTATTACCTATTTTTACTTTTATTCCTGTTAGACTGTAAGGATAAAGTAAAACCTGTGGATGAGCAGCCTCCAAATCCTAAGGAATTTCTGCGTAGCTATGTGAAAAATCCAAATCCAAATGATAGAATGTGTAAAGATGATATTGAACAGGCTGAGAAAGATTTAGAAAAATATAAAAATATTTATGTAACTACATCTTGTTTTGGTTGCAAGACATCTCCTTATGCAGATGAAATAATAGAATATGCGGCAAAACAGAAGATTGAAGTGATAAACGATATTTATAGCTGTGTTGTGATGGAAGGGCAAACTAAAGGATGTTATAAAGCCATGATTGATTTAAAAATGGAGGAAATTCACGGAAAAGATTTTCGTCATAAAATTGAACATGCAGCTGAACAATTGATGATTCAGAAGATTAAAACCGGAACAAAAATCTTAAGTGTTTATGACCTATCAGAAGAAGATCAGCCAAATTTGGTAAAAGAAAATAAATTTACTAGGAAAGAGGATATCCTAACTGTTCAGACAGGACTTCCTTTACAACATGAATTAGATACCTATCCTTTTATTGATATCAGTTTTATCGTTGAAAAAGATGGAACTATCAGCAATGTAAAAAATGAAAATTGGGTAAGTGGTTTTAAGAGGAATGAAAAATACAAGAATGAACTAGAAGGTCTCGCGAAAAACAAAATTTTGACTAATTATTCCAAATGGAAACCTGGGAAATATAAAAATACGCTAACAAGAGTTGAAAATAATTTTAGAGTTTGTTTTAAGTAAGAGATATTAATTAAACTTTAGTTGCTTTTTTCTTTTCCTTTATCAATTCTATACAATCTTCCGAATAGGTTCCTTTCACCTGATATTTTGCCTCCCATTCTTCCAACAGATATAAAATAGGCAACAGTGCTAATCCTTTTTCCGTAAGTGAATATTCTACCCTTGGAGGCAGCTCTTTAAACTCTTCACGGATTACCAAACCATCCGTTTCCATTTCCCGTAACTGATCGGTTAATACCTTTCTGGAGATCACATTAATGCGCACGGCAAGTTCTCCAAAACGTAGTTTTCGGTCTTTAATTACCAAAACAATAATCGGTTTCCATTTGCTTCCTAAGGCAGCCATTGCTTTGCCCAGAGGACAGCTGTACTGCATTAATTCATTCTTTTTCATACGTTACTTTAATGTTACTAATGTAAGTTACTGCAAAGTTACCACTATTTTTTTAATGAAAGATACAAAAACGAACTATTATTAGTTACTTTGTGTAACAATTATAAAACAAGATTTTAAATATGACTACATCATCATTATTTAAACCGTTCCAATATAAAAATTTACAGCTTAAAAACAGAATTGTAATGGCTCCTATGACCAGAGCTCAATCTGACAACGGAGTGCCTACACAAGAAATAGCTGACTATTATGGAAGAAGAGCTGCTTCAGAAGTAGGATTGATTCTTTCAGAAGGAACTGTAATCAACAGACCCGGATCAAAGAATATGCAGAATATCCCAGATTTCTATGGGAATGAAGCTTTAAAAGGCTGGAAAAACGTAATTGATACCGTACATCAGAATGGGGGTAAAATGGGACCACAGATCTGGCATGTGGGAGATACAAGAATGTCTGATGAGTATCCATTACTGCCTATGGAGAAAGCTTCAACGATGACTATTGAAGATATCCAGGATACCATTGCTCAGTTTGCTGCTTCAGCTAAATCCGCGAAAGATCTTGGCTTCGACTGTCTTGAAATTCACGGAGCACATGGTTACCTTATCGATCAGTTTTTCTGGGAAATAACCAATACAAGAACAGATGAATATGGCGGAAAAACCTTAAAGGAAAGAAGCCGATTTGCTGTTGATGTGGTGAAAGCAATCAGAGCTGCAGTAGGAGAAGACTTTACTATTATCCTTCGTCTTTCACAATGGAAACAGCAGGATTATAAAACCAGATTAGCCTTTACTCCCAACGAAATGGAAGATTGGTTATTACCATTAAAAGAAGCCGGAGTGGATATTTTCCATTGTTCACAGCGTCGTTTCTGGGAGCCGGAATTTGAAGGTTCTGATTTGAACTTTGCAGGATGGGCCAAGAAAATTACCAGACAACCTACTATTACTGTAGGTTCTGTAGGATTGAACGGAGACTTCTTAAATGCTTTTGCGGGTCAGGGAACTGAGAAAAAAGATCTCACAGAACTGATTAAAAGACTGGATAATGAAGAGTTTGATCTTGTAGCGGTAGGACGTGCTATTTTGCAGGATTACCAGTGGGTAAAAAAGATCAAAGAAGGGAATACAGAATCTCTTTTAGACTTTTCAGCAGAAAGTATGAGCGTATTATTTTAATGTGAGTATTGAATAGCTAATAGGCTTCACAACTATTTTTTATAGCATAATTTATTCACTTGCGAAGCAAAAATTAACCATTCGCTATTCATATTAATCATCATAATTCACTTTATTTTATATTTAATTTTCACCTATTTATTAAAGAACCGGCTTTCAGAATTTCTGAAAGCCGGTTTTTTTAATATTTATTGAAATCAACATGCATATTCTTCTGCCACACAGTTCCAGTAAGCTGGATGTCCATTTTCTGCTTTATAACGGCAAGGTCTGGCTCCAGGTTCGCAAACAGGAGCATTTCCACCATTAATTTTTTTTAATTCTGATTTTGCTAATTTTTTTAGATTTTTCATGTTTAATAATTCGTATAGATTATGAATAATATAGCTTATAAATCATCTTACTTTTACTCAATAAAATAAGTTTTCAGCTTTCGTTAGGTGTTTGTAAAATAAACCGCTTTCGGAAATTAGAAAGCGGTAGTTTTTATTAGTTTCTGCATCCATATGCTATTGGCTCGCATGTCCAAAAGGCAGGATTTCCATTTGCAGGAGGATAACGGCATGCTATTTCGTCATATTCACATACAGGAGCATTTCCTCCATTGATTCTCTTTAGCTCTGGTTTTGCTAATTTTTTATGGTTTTTCATGTTTTGGTGATTTGTTTGGTATTACAAAAGTAATATTTTTTATGAATCTTACAATACTTTGTTTGAAATTCCAAAATAAACTTAAATAGAGGTAGATTGAAAGGTTTTTCCTTTCTTTGTGAGTCAATTAAACTTCAAAATAAAGCGACTAAAAAAAGATGTCACACCAATATTCATTACTTATATTACCGTTTTTCCTACTGTCCTGTAAACAGGAAATAAAGAAAACAGAACCCATGATTACGGATCAAATTATTTCGAAACAGAAAAAGATCGAACAAGAAATTAAACATAAAAAAGAAGTTTCAAAACAAAAAAGTACCCCTGCATTGGACCTGAATGCCGAATGGGAAGGAGTGTATAGTTATTGTGTGCCGGAGGTAAGAACAGATGGAATGGAATCTGTGACTTGCTATGAAATTTCTATATTCAAAGATGAAGTTACTGTTGATGGGAACACGTCTTTTTGCACCGGAATTTATAATATGACAGGAAATAAAGATGAAATTGAACTAAGGTATGCAGGAAATGACTGCGACGATCACTTCTTCAAACTGAAGAAAAATGGAGAAAAAGTAATGCTGTATGACTTCATGAATCCGGATCAGGCAAGAGATATAAAGAAAAAATAAAACGAAATGACGATGTTTAAAACTAAAATTATGAAACACACTGCTTTCTTATCTTTTTTACTATTGATGAGTATGCTTTCTTGTACAAAAGCTGAACATAAACCATTAGAACGAAAATTGGAACAAAAAATAAAGGCAGATACAGTCATCACAAAATCAACTATATTATTGTTGGGGCCCGATGAACAAGAGATAGAAGAGATTAAAAAGAAGCAAGGGGAAGATAATTTTTATACCATTGCTGATGATGCTAATTATTATTCAGCAGAAATATTTGAAGCTGTTCCTGCAACCATTTATTCCGGTTATAAAATCATTGATTTCCCAAAAGAAAACTATGTGTTTGATAAAAATAAATCTGAGGATAAATGGTTGGTTATTGATTATAAACCAGGTTCTAAACCTAAAGTATACTCTTTGGTAGACTACTATCGTCATATAACTGAAAAGTAACCTTCTTCAGCTACATAAGAACAAACGCGCTCCCTTAATATTGGGAGCGCGTTTTTTAACAGATTTAAATATCTAAAACTGTCATATCAAAATGACAGAAGTGATTTCCTTATAAACCAATATTTTTAGTTGGTTTTAACTGTTTTAAAATACTTTTTGGAATCGCATTTTTGTGAACCAAAATAGCAGTTGATTTATATTCAACATATGGTCTTGTTACATAAAGATATCCTGCAAAGTCATTCGTTACTCCCCAAGAGTTTTTTACCATATAATATTCTTTACCCGTTTGATCTTTAGCCAATCCAACGATATGCATACCATGATCATCAGTTGTAGATAGATTGTTAAGGCCTTTCTGACGCATATCTTCCGTGATCGTTTTATCTTTTTTAGGCTCTGTAAACAAAGCCTGCTTGTTCTCTGCATTGATTTGGTCTAAATCCATGTCCGGAACATAAGCTACCCCGTTTTTATAAGAAAAATAAGGCTCGGAAACGTCAGTAGCCCAACCTACAGAATACCCTTTTGTGACAGCATTATCAATGATTGTAGTAAGGTCTTTCATGGGTACATTCCAGTCAGAATCATGGCTCCAGTTGTCAGGAATTGGAACTACAAATTTTTGGTAATAAGCATAATCTTTGTAAGAAGATAATTCTACATAATCCTCAGCATTGATTCCTACTACTTCTTTAGCAAAAGTTTTAGGGGTGTAGTTTTTCCCTTCGTATGTGAAATTAGCAGGTACTTTTCCCAAGTATTCATCAAGAATAGTATCTACAGAATCCATCCAGTTGTCAGTAAGCTTTCCTTTAGAAGAAGCCTGAACAAGACTGTCAAGAACTGGCTTTAATTTCCCCTGCATTTCTTTGAAGTTGTTGGTAGTCTGTCCAGCTTTTAATCCTGAATATACATCCTGTGGAACAGCTCCGTACTTCTTGTACATGTTGATTACATCATGAAGTTCTCCACCATCACCCCAACTGATAGCACCGTTATTTAAAACATATAATTTCGCTTTATCATGATAAGAATTTCTTGCCGTAAAGATTTCAGCAAGATCTACAGGTTTTTTGCCCATTCTCTGCATTTCAGATTCAAGGAAAGAGTTTCCTGAGTAGCTCCAGCAAGTTCCTGATGAACCCTGGTTCTTTACAGAAGTAGCACCAACGTCCTTTAACGTGGTGAACTGAAAATTAGCATTTTGTGAGTGATTGTTTTTTAATTTGTTGATTAAGTCATCTTGGGCAAACATCATACTTCCTGCAGACAAAACAAAAAGTAATGATGCAATTTTCGCATTTTTCATTACTATAAAAAGATTATTTGTATTAATAGTCGTTAATAATAGAGATTTGTTACAAGGGGAAAAGTTAAATTAGAAATTAAAAAATTGTAGAAGTAAAAAGAAATAAGGCTGTCTCAAAAGGGGTATTCTGAACACAGACTGAAAGTCTGCGAAAATGTAGTGATAAATGTTATGTGACTGATTATCAATGATATTTTCCCTGTGCCAGAATGACAAAAGTCAATTTTTTTTGACTTTTGAGACAGCCTCATTTGTTTAAAAAAAGTTTACTATGTTTCCAACCCCAACCAAAGTTTCTGCATCTATACTAATATAACTCCTGACTATGGAACGAGAATTATTATTGGAATGTCAGCGTAACGATCGCAAAGCACAGCGGAAAGTTTACGAGAAAATGGCAGGTAGGCTTTATTCAGTCTGCAAGCGTTATCTGAAAAACGATGAAGATATAGAAGAGGTACTGGCCTATACCTTCTAT
Organism: Chryseobacterium sp. StRB126; assembly: GCF_000829375.1. Lineage (NCBI taxonomy): Bacteria > Pseudomonadati > Bacteroidota > Flavobacteriia > Flavobacteriales > Weeksellaceae > Chryseobacterium > Chryseobacterium sp. StRB126. The sequence continues at coordinate 3,996,774 of NZ_AP014624.1, read as the reverse complement.
AAGATCTTCACAAAAATTGGGCAGCTTCAGAATATCGACACCTTTGATGCATAAGCAAAAAAACTATAAGACAGCCTTTTATGATTTGGGGCAATATTTTTTATATTTAATTTTCAATAATTATTGAAAATTCAAAAAATATAATTACATTTGTATCATAAATTAAAAGTACAGACAAAATGCAACTTTCAGAAGCCAAAGAAAAATATATTCAGACATGGGGAACTTTTGCCACCAATTGGGGAATTAACCGTACAATGGCACAGGTGCATGCACTGCTTTTGGCAAGTGGAAAACCATTGTCTACAGATGAGGTAATGGAGCAGTTGGAAATTTCAAGAGGAAATGCTAATATGAATCTTCGTGCTTTGATTGATTGGGGAATTGTAAGAAAAGAGTTTATAAAAGGAGATCGTAAAGAATACTTCGTTGCAGAAAAGGATGTATGGTATCTTTTCAAGCAAATTACCAAAGAACGTAGAAAAAGAGAGATTGAACCTGTCATTTCTTTTCTGGAAGAATTAAGAGCTATTGATGATAATGATTCAGAAGAAGCAAAGGAATTTATCAAGTTGATGAATGATTTCAGCTCTGTAACCGGAAAGATTAATAATATCATTGATTTAGCCATAAAGAGTGATGATCACTGGCTGGTAGGTAAGATTACCAACCTGTTGAAATAGAGTAGAGAAGGATGAGAATCCTTTTTTATTTCAATGATACTTTCAAAAATTATTGAAAATACAATATTTTTAAAATATTAAAGAATGAAAACACTGATCTTTAAGATCTGGATGTACATTACCTTCCGATCAAAATACAAACGAACACGGGGAGATTTTCTTAACCTTTAAAATAAATATGATGAAAAGTTTTGCGAAATATGACCTTTATATACAGATTTTCTTCATTGTAATAGGATTTATTGTTACAATCATCAAAGGGTTGGATGGATGGATATTGTTTTACTTTATTGTAGGAATTCCTCAGCTAATAAGTTTTGTAATCAAAATCTTTTTAAAAATCAAAATATCACCACTTTTTCTGATCTATGGAATAGCAATACTACCTGTGTGGATTTCTATAGTAATACTGAAAATAATAGGAACTGATCATCAGCTTACTGATATTTTCAGTTGTATTATAATGATGGCATTTTTTTACAGTCCTTTCATGGTCTTATTATATGTTTTTGAAAACCATAATCTGTATAAATCTTTAAAGTAATTTCTGATGAAAACACTCAAAAATCACACCTTAATCTACGATAATGAATGCCCAATGTGTAATATCTATTCCAAAGGTTTTACAAAATGCGGAATGCTTGATAAAGACGGTAGGGAAGCCTTTACAGAAATATCAGTCAGAAATAAAAATCTGGTAGATTTTAACCGTGCAAAAAATGAAATAGCACTGGTAGATTCTGAAAATAATAAAGTCACCTATGGTTTGGACAGCTTGCTGCTAATTATTGGAAATTCATTTCCACTATTAGAAAAAATAGCCAGAATACAGCCCTTATATTGGTTATTTAAAAAACTATATTCCTTTGTTTCCTATAACCGTAAACAGATTATTCCATCCAGAAAAGACAACACTGAACAATCTTGTGTGCCGGATTTTAATCTGAAATACAGACTGGCTTATGTAATTTTTGTGGCTTTGTTTTCAGCTTATATTTTAAGTATATTTTCAGGAAAGTTTGGAGTAAGTTTAGCACCAAATTTCTTCAGAGAATTAGGAGTTTGCCTAGGACAGATCCTTTGGCAGACTCTGTTTTTAAAATGGTATTTAAAAGATAAAATCTGGGATTATCTCGGAAATATGATGACTGTTTCATTACTAGGAACACTACTTCTAATTCCTGCTATGTTGACCAATTTTGATCCGATTTTCTATCTCATTTATTTCGGAGTTGTAGTATTCATTATGTTCCTGGAACATTTAAGAAGATGCCGAATCTTAAAACTGAATATGCTTCCTACCATTTCATGGATCCTGTTCAGATTAACAGCTTTGGCTGTCATTATTTTAACTACCATTTAAAGATTATAAAATAAAAATCCTTTTTTGACATGTCCCGAATTTATTTAGAAACCCTTATTAATGCTGATATTCAAACAGTTTTTGATTTAGCAAGAAATATAGACTTACACCAACAGTCAACTTCGAAAACAAATGAAAAAGCAATAGCAGGACGTACATCCGGTCTTATTGAAGAAAATGAAACCGTAACGTGGAGAGCAAAACACTTGGGAGTATATCAAACCCTTACCACAAAAATTATCAGCATGGAAAAACCTAATCAGTTTACCGATGAAATGCAGAAAGGAGCTTTCAAATCACTGCATCACCAGCATATTTTTAAAACGGTAGATAATAAAACATTGATGATAGATATCTTTCATTTTGAATCTCCTTTAGGAATAATAGGTAGAATATTTAACACAATATTCCTGAAAAACTATCTCAAAAATTTCCTGTTGGAAAGAAACAAACTCATCAAAGCCATCGCAGAGTCAGCAGCCAACAGCTAACACCTACGAATCAACCATCCATGAAGTGGTGATTTAGCCCAGGATAGAATGAAATTCTATCAACCAACGCAATAACAAATCACAACAACAAACCATCAAACATCCCGCATCATGAATTTTTTAAAAGCAGAATGGCGAAAATTAGCCATTATCAATTACGAAATCAATCCTGATATATTGTTAAAATACCTACCTGAAGGCACAGAACTCGATTTTTATAAAGGTAAATGTTATGTAAGTGTAGTTGGCTTTATGTTTTTAAATACAAAACTATTAGGTTTAGCGATTCCCTTCCATCGTAATTTTGAAGAAGTAAACCTTAGATTTTATGTTAAAAAAAATAAAAACGGGGTATGGAAAAGAGGAGTGGTTTTTATCAAAGAAATTGTTCCTAAACCTGCGTTAAGTTTTGTTGCTAATTCCGTTTATAAAGAAAATTACCATACCATGCCGATGAAAAACCTGATTCGTCATCACGAAGATGAGTTGCTGATCCAGTATTCATGGAAAGATAAAAGCTGGCATTCTATTCAGATCACTGCTGAAAATAAAACACAACCGATGGAAAAAGATTCAGAATTTGAATTTATTACAGAACATTATTATGGATTTACCAAAAAAGAAGGTAAAACCTCAGAATATGAAGTATGTCACCCCAAATGGGATTGTTATCAGGTAAAAGAGTATCAATTGGAAATCGATTTTCAAAAGATTTATGGAAAAGACTTTCAGTGCCTTAACCATCAGAACCCCATTTCGGTAATGCTGGCGGAAGGTTCAGAAATTGAAGTGAAAACAAAAAAGCATCTCATTTAAAATAACCTGTACCTCATATCCCGAATCCCGAATTTCAAACCCATAAACCTCACAAAAATGAAAATAATCATCGCTGCCGGAACCGGATTTCTCGGCCAAAACTTAGAAAAATATTTTACTGAAAAAGGCGATCAGGTTTACATCCTGACTCGTAATCCTCAACGTAAAAACGAAATCTATTGGGATGCTAAAACAATAGGTGAATGGAAAAATATTCTTGAACATGCTGATGTTCTCATCAATCTTACAGGGAAATCCGTTGACTGCCGTTACCATGAAAAGAATAAAGCAGAAATTTATACATCAAGAATTAACAGTACCAAAATATTGCAGGAAGCAGTTAACAGCAGTTCTGTTCCGCCAAAAATTTGGCTGAACGCCAGTTCTGCAACGATTTATGTACATTCAGAAAGACATTTAAATACTGAAGAGAACGGAACTATCGGTGATGATTTCTCTATGAATATCTGTAAGAGTTGGGAAGCAGAATTTTTTAAAACTCAACATGACGGAATAAGAAAAATAGCTCTTCGTACTTCTATTGTATTAGGAAACAACGGCGGAGCATTTCCAAAACTGAAAATGATTACAAAATTAGGATTAGGTGGCAAACAGGGAAGGGGAAATCAAATGGTGAGCTGGATTCATATTGATGATTTTTGCAGGGCTATAGACTGGATTACTCAAAATGAGAGTATGGAAGGTGTAATTAATATAACCGCGCCATCTCCCTTATCCAATGAAGTTATGATGGGGAAACTAAGAAAACAACTCAAGGCTCCGTTTGGGCTTGATGCTCCTGTATGGCAGCTGGAGATTGCCTCTATATTTCTGAACACAGAAACCGAATTATTGCTGAAGAGCCGTAACGTTTACCCTGAAAAACTCATGAAAAGCGGGTTTCACTTTTCTTATCCAACCTTTGATGAAGCAATGCTTAATTTATCGAAGCTTTAATTTTTAATGAGAATGATATCCTAAACCAGCCTGCAAGGAACTTCTAAATCTTCTGTAAGATAATAACTGCAGCATAAACGATGATAACCATCAGCGATGATAAGCTCATGCTGTCCTCTTACCAATAGAATGGGAGAAAGTTTTTTATTCTTTTCTACCTTTTTCAGATTCTCCTTAACATGAATATTGGTGTCTGGGAGCAAAGCAAGTTTGCTGGCACGAAGAATATCTTTAGATTTTTTGGTAATGGTAGGGGCTTCTTTTAGTTTTTCAACAAGTTTTTGGGCTTCTTCAGGAGTGAAAAGTAGTTCAAGATAGTCTTGGGCAGCGGGAAAATCATGATCTTCAGGCTCCTTCAGCCAGAGTTTATCTCTGGTTAGCATATTTTTTTTCATAGATGTTTTGGATTGTGATTAAATGCTAAATAAAGGTATGAAAAATACTTTACAATCAGCATCCAGAATACTGAGATATATTCTCTCTAAAAATTGATGTAAAAAGTTTAGTAGAAGCATTACTGATGTTTGTTTTTGTTAGGATGGGGTGTAGAAAAAAACTCCTTCAATATCGTAATTGAAGGAGTAGTATTTTTGGATGACAAACCGCAGATCCTACGAATTTTTTCAGTGTATTTTAATATTTTCTTGCCAATAATACGTTCAATAAGAATGTTCCGGCCCAGTTACTGCTATTGCCTGCATTCGTTCCCATAAAATCTACACGGGCAACAGATACTGTTAGCCTAGTTTTTCCACCCACATTGGCAAGACTTACAAAAGAAGCCGTAAATACATCCGGAAAGCTGGAGTTATTTCCTGCTGTAAGGATAGGATACATATTGTTTACATTAAATGATGGCCCTTGATATTCATAGACAAGAGTCATTCTACTACTGTTTGTATAACCGGTACTAGGGCCAGTTGTGCCAAATGCAGAAGTTACTGAGGATTTACTGATGATCCACCAGGCATCAGTACCTGTTCCTGTATCAAAAGACGCATTGGCGTGGTTTGTCCAGTCTGCAATAGGTGAACTTGAGCCACTATGAGGAGGTATTGTAAGTTGCGCTCCATAAATCTCCACATTACTAGGTTTAGGAAGTACTGTAAAAGATAAGTCCCATGTACCGCCAGTGGTATTGCTGTTGTTTACTACTTCAGCATAAGCTCCCACAGGAATTACAAAAGATGCTACCGGAGTATTGTCAATTCGTAATGTGTTACCACTTGAAGCCTGAAGCGTAATGGTAGAAGATGAGATGTTCTTGATTTTGTAAATTCTTCCCGTATAACTTGTGGTTCCCGTTCCGATAACTGGAAGTGTAAATGTTGCATTGGCGGTTCCGTTATAGGTAATATAATGATCATTAGCCAGAATAGTATAAGGTGTAGTAGTTACTTCTTTATAACCGGCTCTTAAAGATCCGTTGACGGCTAATGTACTATTGGGAGTAGCGGTATTAATACCAACTTGTGCATTTAATGCAGCTGCTCCGAACAAAAAAATTGAAATATATTTTCTCATATTGTTTTTTTTAATGTTTTTACAAAAATATGGAAAAAATAAGTATTGTATGATTTTTGTTAACGATTTTTAATTTAACTTATTATAAATCTCCATTTTGTGATATTTAAAAGCTTTGAATCGGCTAATAGGTATTTATATAATGTGCAGTTATTTAATTTATTATAATTTTTATTATAGAAATATTGTATTTCGTGATCATTGTCTTGTATTTATTTTTTTTAAATAAATAATAAAATTAATTTATTTTATTTAGAATATATTTAAATAACTGATTATTGTTAATGGGATAGATATACTGTATTTTACAATTAAATATTGGTACGATATATGCACATTTACAATACAAACCTGAATGAATTTAATAAGGAGTTGAATTCATTCAAAAATATAAACATCATGAAAAAAGTTTTGATTTCAACCCTGTTATTAGTAGGCTTATCCATGAATGCTTTTGCACAAAAACATCCGCCTGTTCCACCACATCCGTCAAAAAATGAATTAGTCAATCTTAAGGCACAGGAATTAGATAAAAAATACAATACAGAAAAGAAACTGATCTTAAATCATCCACTGGCTACCAAACAGATGAAAAGAGATCAGATGAAGGCTTTAAATAAAAGATATCAGACAGAAAAACGATTGCTTAAACAAGCGAAATAATACAGATTTCTTGCACTTATTAAAATTTGACGAGTAGAATTCTATAAAGAGAATTTTACGAAGTTTACAGTTTAAAATAATTTTTGTTGAAAGAGAATGCTTTTTGTGTTCTCTTTTTTTATTTAAAATTGAATGAAAATGGCTTATTGATGGATTTTAAGATCAATTTGAAGAAACGTGAAACATCCAATATTTTTCCTTAAATTCGCATAAAAATTTTTAAAGTAATGAATTACGATATTATTGTCATTGGAAGTGGTCCTGGTGGATATGTTACTGCGATCAGAGCAGCACAATTGGGTTTCAAAACCGCAATTATCGAGAAAGAAAACTTAGGAGGAATTTGCCTTAACTGGGGATGTATTCCAACCAAAGCTTTATTGAAATCTGCTCAGGTTTTTCATTATATCAACCATGCTGAAGATTACGGATTAAATAAAGTGGAAGCAAGCTTCGAATTCCCGAATGTAATTCAGAGAAGCCGTGGTGTTGCCAGCAAAATGAGCAAAGGAATCGAGTTCTTAATGAAAAAGAACAAGATTGACGTAATTCTTGGTACTGCAAAAGTACAGAAAGGTAAAAAAGTATCTGTAACAGATAAAGACGGTAAAATAGCTGAATATACTGCTAACCATATTATTATCGCTACAGGAGCTCGTTCAAGAGAATTACCAAACTTACCGCAAGATGGTAAAAAAGTAATCGGATACAGACAGGCATTATCTCTTCCTGAGCAGCCAAAATCTATGATCGTTGTAGGTTCTGGAGCTATCGGGGTAGAATTTGCTGATTTCTATAATACAATGGGAACTAAAGTAACTGTTGTTGAATTTATGCCAAACATCGTTCCTGTAGAGGATGAAGAAATCTCTAAGCACTTAGAGAAATCTCTGAAAAAATCAGGAATTGAGATCATGACAAACGCTTCTGTAGAAAGCGTAGATACAACAGGAGAAGGAGTAAAAGCGAACGTTAAAACGGCTAACGGAAACATTACGCTTGAAGCTGATGTTTTATTATCTGCGGTAGGTATTGCTGCTAACATCGAAAACATCGGTTTAGAAGAAGTAGGAATCCAGACAGATAAAGGTAGAGTTTTAGTCAACGAATGGTATGAAACTTCAGCACCTGGTTACTATGCAATTGGTGATATCATCCCAACTCAGGCATTAGCTCACGTTGCTTCTGCGGAAGGAATCACTTGTGTTGAGAAAATCAAAGGAATGCACGTTGAGAAAATCGACTATGGCAATATCCCTGGATGTACTTACTGCCACCCAGAAGTAGCTTCTGTAGGTCTTACTGAAAAGCAGGCTAAAGAAAAAGGCTACGAAATTAAAGTAGGTAAATTCCCTCTTTCTGCAAGTGGTAAAGCTACTGCAAACGGAAATACAGACGGATTTATCAAAGTAATCTTTGATGCTAAATATGGGGAGTGGTTAGGATGCCACATGATTGGTGAAGGAGTAACAGATATGGTTGCTGAAGCTGTAGTCGCTAGAAAATTAGAAACTACAGGTCATGAGATCATCAAATCTATCCACCCGCACCCAACAGTTTCTGAAGCAATTATGGAAGCTGCTGCTGCTGCTTACGGAGAAGTGATTCATATTTAATCTGAAATACAGAAACTACATAACAACAAGCCTGGAGAAATCCGGGCTTGTTTAGTTAATTGGCATTTGAAAATCAATTTTATTTTGACAGCATTCTATTATTGACGAGGAATCCTGAACTGCATTTCTTCATTTAGTTTATAGCTGTCTTCCAGAAAATGGTATTTTACAATCTTGCCATCCACCACTTTAAAAATGACTACAAACTCGGTAGTAAATACCTTGTTGTACGCAAGGATGTTGGAAGACAGATGCCCGGTAACAGTAGCATTATCCCCATTAATGGCTATGAAATCAATATCGAACTTTTCTGATTTGATATTAGAGTACAGCTCTTTAAAAAAGTCCTCTATCTCTTTCTTTGTTTGTCTTTTACCCGTCCATGAGAATTTTTCTTTATTACCTGGTAAATCCCAGTCTACATTTTCAGCAAATAAATCTAAAATATTCCCCTCCTTTTTTCCGGATTGAATAGCGTAAAGCTCCTCTAAAACTTCCTTTGTTGATGGAACTGCTCTCTTGTTTGTATCGCGAAACGGATTATTGAAAATCTTTACCCTGTCTGCATCTTCGGAAGTAAAATCGGGATCTACATAGATGTGCACACGTTTAATGAATTCCCCTTCAAATTCAAAAACATTACAGAATTTACCAAGAGAAATCCTATAATCCGGCCATTTTTTCCCGGATCGTGTAAGTCCTTTTTCTGTTCCTTCTACTACAATTGTATTATCTGAAATTATATAGTTGAAGCCATCAATATCATGAGTAAGGTTTTGCAAATGACCACCAATGGTTTTTCCAAAATTCCTGATTCCCTCTTTTCCTTTTTCAAATCCGAATTTAGGATAATATAGCTCTACATCGTCTGTATAGAGATTAAAATATTCCTCATCAAATTGTCCATCATCCACCTTTTTAAAATAAGTTCTCACTTTACTTTTTCGGAGAGCTGCCAAATCTGTTTTGTTCATAATATTCTGTTGTTTTATTGTTGTTGTTTGTTGAGATTTAATGTCTGTAATGCCCATCAATACTAAGAGGGCTGTAATTATTATAATTTTGTTTTTCATTTATTTTATTTTAAACCAATCGTTCCAGAATTGGATAAAAAAATTATTTCCGGATTTGCTCAATTAAAAAATCGACCATTTCCATCACTTCTTTTTTATTCTGAGTTAGATTGTAATGGCTCCAATAGCTGCTGAAAGAAGACAGGATGTAACGGGCAATAACAGTTGAGGGAGTTTTACTTTTGATATCTCCATCTAGCTGAGCCTGCAGAATTGTTTTTTCTAAAATAGCCTGTAAAGATGCACCACTTTTCAGAAGAAGCTGTTGGGCTTCCGGGTCTGTGGGAACCACTTCAAAAATAGTTTTCACAGCAAGACATGCTTTATTATCTGTTAAAGTCTGCTTAACTACATCACGGATAATATATTCGAGGGCTTCCATCCCTTTATTTTGAGAGATTGATGCCTTTAAATACTGGTTTTCCTTAAACGAAGTATAGTTATTTAAACATTTTAAAAATAAGTCATGTTTGTTGCCATAGGTATCATAAATACTGCTCCTGTTCAGCTTCATTGTATCAACTAGATCATGCATGGAAGTAGCATGATAACCTTTTTCCCAAAAGAGATGGCGAGCTGCTTCCAGCTTTTCCGTATAGTCGAATTCTTTATTCCTTGGCATATGGCAAATATACAATTTAAACCAATCATTCCAAATTAAATTTATCATTATTTGAATTTCTTGAAGTCTTTACGTTAGAATTTGAATTTTTGAGGCTGCTTTCTGTTAAAATAATTATATTTATAAAAATTAACCTGGTTATATCCGTGTGTTTTCTTACATTTATTCTATGAATTTTGACAGAGTAGGACTTGTTTTATCAGGCGGCGGTACTAAAGGAATCGCTCATGCGGGGGTATTGAAATTCTTGAATGAAAAAGATATTAAAATAGACATTCTTTCCTGCTGTAGCGCGGGGTCTATTGTAGGATGCCTTCATGCCATAGGAAAGACTCCTGAAGAAATTATGGAATTTTTCAATTCCGTTTATTTTTTTAACTGGAAGCATTTTGCTTTCAACCAACCGGGATTGGTTTCTTCGGTCATTTTCAGGAACTATCTTAAACCTATTTTTCATGAAATGAAATTGAGGGATCTGGACATTGAAGTGAAGATTGTGGCAACAGAATTGGTTACCGGAACCCAGAAGATTTTTGATAAAGATTTTGAAGTAGTAGATGCTATTATTGCTTCGTGCTCTATTCCGGGAATTACCACTCCTTATATTATCGGAGATGAAATGTATTGTGATGGGGGAGTGCTGAATAATTTTCCGGCAGATATCATCAGAGACGACTGTGATAAACTGATCGGGGTATTTGTTTCACCACCCAATGATGCTAAAATTAAAGACCTGAACTCTATTAAAGCTATTGTTTCCCGTTCTTATGATCTTTTGTCCTATAGAATAGAGAAAGTAAAATTTGAGTACTGTGATTGGTTTATCTCTTCCCAAAAACTATCTACTTACGGAACTTTTGAACGTGGAAAAGACCGTTTGGAACAGATTTTTGATATTGGCTATCAGGCAGCTAAAGAAAGCTATGGAGACAGCCGTTTTCTTACGAAATTAAGACAATCCGGAACATAACATTCCGTAATAAAAAAGCAGGAGTTTGGAAGAGGGTGGTTGGTAGCTTAAAACAACTAAAATTCAACTTCTCTCTTCCAGCTTCCTGCCGGAACTTACCTTATATTAATTTTGGAGTCTATATACAATTTTACACCATTGTCATTCTGACGAAGGAAGAATCTCATATTTGGCTTAAATTCTTCATTTCACCTCTGAACTACGTTCGCAGGCCTTCAGCCTGTATTCAGAATGACAGGGTTAAAATAGTAAAATATTAGGGTCAGTGTAAAATTGTATATAATTACCTTAATTTTTAACTACCTGTGCGTCCTGACGTACGACCTCCTGTTCATTGGAGTCATACACAACAAGAGTATAAGGTGCTTTTTTTGCAGAGTTGGTAAGATAGTTTCTCCAGACCTGATAGCTGTGACCATCATTATTGAAATTAAAGTAATAATTACCTCCGCTGCCATCAGGAATTAATTCTCCATCGCTGATAATCATGCTGGGTTTAGCCGTGATTTTCGCATTGGCATTCCAGGATTGGTACAGGTATTTACCATTAGGCTGCTTATCAATTCTGATCTTAAATTTTTTCGTTTTAATAATCACGGTTTTAGGAACCTGTTGAGAAGCATTATAAGTAATAGTAGTGCTTTTTGAAAATTCAGGAGTTTCTTTAGCAGAAACAAATGAGAATTGAGCTAAAGAGAAAGCTCCTAATAGGAAGTACTTAATCATATTGTAATGGTTATTGGTTAACAGTTCAAACTCCATCAAATATAGAGCCATTGTTTTATGGATAAGAGAAAAAATAGGCTATTGATCCTGCTAACGTTTTTATGGTATATATGATATCATATTAAGATTCCTACAGGATGACAAATATAAAGTTTAGTTTATCCATATACTTTGTCATTCTGTCGGGATCTATATCAAGTAAAACTTACTTTTCTTGTACTTTATCTTCTTGATTAAGAAAGTGTTCTTATTTTGTGATAGCAGTATAGCTCGCGAAAGCCTCTTCCAGACTGTCAAATTTCCCTTTAAATTCATCAATAGGGCAATCCTGAAGAATATTTCCTTGATGAATAAGAATAACCCTTGAACAAAGTGCTTCCACTTCCTGCATGATGTGTGTAGAAAGTAAAACTGTTTTCTGTTGCCCAATTTCTTTTACCACGTTTCTGATCTCCAGAATTTGGTTAGGATCCAGTCCATTCGTAGGTTCATCCAGAATTAATAAATCAGGCTGATGGATAATAGCCTGAGCCAATCCTACACGCTGTTTATATCCTTTGGAAAGCTGGCTGATTCTTTTTGATTTTTCCGGAGTAATTCCTACCAGTTCAATCACTTCATCAACTCTAGATTCTGAAATTTTGTGGATGTTGGCTACAAATTGAAGATATTCCTTCACATACATCTCCAGATATAGCGGATTATTTTCCGGTAGAAAACCTATTTTTTTCTTGCTTTCAATTTCGTGTTGTGAAATATTCAGACCATTAAAAATAATTTCTCCTTCATCAATTTTCAGTGCTCCTACAATCGATTTCATCAGGGTGGATTTTCCAGCACCATTGGGACCTAAAAGACCGATGATCTCATTTTTATCAATAGAAATATTGATATTATTTAAGGCAGTCTGTTCACCAAATTTTTTAGTTAAATTATTTATCTGAAGCGGCATAATTTTTAATGTCTTTCTGCAAAAATAAAATAAAAAAACTCATTCGATGGAATGAGTTTCGCAATATTTATAAATTATAATTATTTTTTTGCTTTTTTCTTAGCTCCGGAAGCCGGATTAGTGGTGGAAGCCGTACTTGGGCCTCCTTTCTTTCCATCCTGATTGATGCCGGATGCCTTATCATACATAGCATACTTGCCGTTTGTTCTTCCGAATACTTTATCAACCTGCTTTTGAGTTAAAAACTGTGATTTTCCCACATATTTTCTGTTCTTGTTGATGTATTGAATAAACTGCATGGTCGGTTGGCCATAGTTTTTTTCATAATGAAGTTCGATGATATCATTAGGAAGTTCCAATACAATATTCTCTTCAGGAGCAGAGATAAAGCCGTCCATAATAAGTTTATAGAGTCCTGAAACGTCTCCGTTCAGATTTTGGAATGAAAAAGCTCGGATTGTATTCAGGTTGCTGGTATTCAGATCCTGATAATTGACAGTATACTTGTCTTCTTTTTTATATAAACCAACAGAATTGTCTTTGCCGATTTCCACCAAACTTTCATTTTTCAATACTTTAATCTGAGAGAAAACTGAAATACTGAACATACATGTAATAAGTAGAATTATTTTTCTCATGGAATGAATTTTAATGTTTTATAAATTGGTGCACATAAACTTACAAATAAAACGGCTAAAAAGCAATTTTATTCGTTCTGGCAAAAGTAATACTTTTTTTTAATATCTATGAGAAATGGACAGATAGGGAAAGGTTGTTTTCGCTGTGTGTAAGAGATTGTAAAACAATTTATTACTCCTTTGTTGTGAAAAATATTTCCACTTATGTTTATCATGTATTTAGGGAAATAGAATTGTGTAATATATTGAAAAACAGGATAAAAATAATTAATCTGAAGAAATGTCTTTAAAAAATATTTAAAATAAATGTTAAAACGATAAGCTGGAAGGGGAAAAGTGATAAGAATACATAACGAATTTGTTCATAAGGTGTTTATAAACAGTTATAAAAGCCTGTTTTTTGAGAACGTGGATATAAAATGATCAAATTCCTGTTTGTAGCTTCTCCCCACAGGAATCTTATGGGCTCTGAGGTGAATTTCATTATTGTTGAAAGCTGTAACGAATACAGTATTGATGATAAACGACCTATGAATTCTTATAAAACCTTTTGAGGCTAAAAGCAATTCCAGATCTGTAATTTTACTTTTTGAAATAAAGTTTTCGTTGGTAGATAAAGTTATTTTGATATCATTTCCCTGACTTTCAATATAGATGATGTCTGTTAGAGATAGCTTCCGATGCATTCCCTCTGTTTTAAGAATGATAAAATCATCTTTTGAATCATCAATATTTCTCAATATCCTTTCTACAGATTTGAAAAAACGTTCAAAAGTGATGGGTTTCAAAAGATAATCTACAGCTTCCAGTTCAAAACCTTCAATGGCAAATTCCCGGTAGGCGGTTGTAAAAATGGTTTTGGGTTTCTGAGAAAGGGATTTTAAAAAATCGATTCCGTTGAGATGAGGCATCTGAATATCGAGGAACATCAGCTCTACAGTCTGATGTTGAAGGAGTTTATAAGCTTCAAAAGCATTTTCTGCTTTACCTGCCAGCTTTAAATGATCGATTTTGGAAATATGATTTTCCAGTAAGGTTGCAGCTAAAGGCTCGTCATCTACAATGATACAGTTAATCATATTGTGAAGGAGTGATTATATCAACGTTAAAAATATTGTTTTCTCTGGAGATATGGAAGGTAAAATGGTTCTGATAATAATGCTCAAGCTGCCGTTTAATATTCTGAAGCCCGATTCCTTTTTCATTATGATCTGAAATATCGTTATAAGTATTTTGAATTCTGAAGACAGAATGTTGAGCATTGGTTTCCAGTTCTATTTTTATTTCCGTTTGTTCAGAGCTTTTTCCAGCTCCATGCTTAAAGGCATTTTCTACTAAAGTAAGATACAGTAGTGGGGGAATGAAATTGGCAGAATTTAATGTTGTTTTCTTGGTTATTTTTAATCTTTCATTAGCATAACGCAGGCTCTCCAGGGCAATATAATCATCAATAATACTCAATTCATCGGTAACAGATACCCATTTTTTCTGTCCTTTGTATAGGATGTAGTCCAGAATATCTGAGAGCTGGCTGATGGATTGGGATGTTTTATCTGAATTACTGATGGAAAGAGAATAGATATTATTCAAGGTGTTAAACAGAAAATGAGGATTAAGTTGGGATTTTAAGGATTTCAATTCCAGTTCAGCCTTCTCCTTTTCCAGTTGAATAGTGTTTTCTTTTTCATCTTTATACCGCATAAAAAACATGATTGAAATAAAGATAAAAGCTCCACTGATGACAGTAAATATATAGTGGAACAAAAGATACCTGATATCGGTAAAGATGCTGAGAAGGCTGTCTTTGGGTTCATTAGTGAAAAAAGGTTCAGCAATGTCAACAATAAAAATTCTATTAGCTACCGAAATAAAGTATAAGCTTAGAATAAGATATAAGGTGAATTCAACATATCTTTTCCGGTCAAAAAAATGCAAGATTAGGACATAATAGATAAAATTGGCAGCCAGAATCTGAAAAATCCAATGGCAAAAGTTATACATCACCAATTGTTTAAAGATCCCGTCATTGTAATCGTCATAAGTTCTTGCAATTCCAAACAAAAACAAGGCGATCCAGAAAAACAGCTGGAAGTATATGTTTTGTCGACTATAGGTGGGGGCTCCAATTTTCATGATCTTCAAAAATATAAAATCTTAAAATAAGGCTGATCAATGTAATGCGAAATCTTATACAATAAGGATAAATAAGGGCATTTAAAGTTTGGACTGCATATTTTAGCATTGGCATCAGAATTCCTGTTTTCTGAACTTTCTGTTGAAAAAGACTCCTGTTTTTATCAAAATTTGCAGTAAAAAAATATGATAACAGAACGCTCGGAAAGGCTTTACGGATTAGATCATCTGAGAACATTGGCAATTGTACTGGTTTTACTTTTTCATTACAGGGCATTTAAACATCCTGAATGGATTGATACGGTAGGTAAGTTTGGCTGGACTGGAGTTGATCTCTTCTTTGTATTGAGCGGTTTCCTGATCTCAGGACAATTATTTCAAGAAATAAGCCGAAAAGGATCAATAAGTTTAAAGACCTTTTATATCAAGCGTTTTTTCAGAATTATTCCTACTTATCTTTTTACTCTCTTTCTGTACTTTACTATTCCATTTTTCCGGGAGCGGGAAGCGTTACCTCCTTTGTGGAAATTTGTTACATTCACTCAGAATTACGGATTGGATGTGATCAATCAGGGAACATTTTCTCATGCGTGGTCTTTGTGTATTGAAGAGCAGTTTTACCTTGTTCTTCCTTTGTTTCTTTTGGTTGTGATGTCTTCAAAACTATTTAAATACTTTGCTGTTCTCATTATCTTTTTCATAATGTCTTCTCTAATCATAAGACTTGTAATCTGGAATATATCTGTGGCAGGAATAGATCATAATTCTCTGGAATTATGGCGTTCATGGTATATGAAAATATATTATCCAACCTATACAAGATTAGATGGTTTGGGAATAGGAGTTCTTATCAGTTATTGCATGCAATATTCTTCAGGTTTTAAAAGTATGGTTCATCACAACGGAAACAGGATTTTTTTTGTGGGGACACTCTTGCTGAGTATTTCATTTTGGGTTTGTAATGAACAGGCTTCGGAGGTAGCATCTGTATTTGGGTTTACTCTGGTGGCAATAAGTTATGGTTTTATTGTTTTGTCTGCTGTTTCAGCATCATCGTTCCTTTCAAAGAGAAAATCCTATATTACGGCTGAGCTGGCAGCTTTGTCTTATGCTGTTTATCTTTCCCACAAAGGGATTATTCATATTGTTCAGACTCTTTTTGAACGATTTGATCTCGAAACTTCCGATACCATATGTTTGGTATTTTGTTTAATAGGATGTCTTATAATAGCTTTGTTATATAGGGTTTTAATTGAAAAGCCTTTTGCAGGGATTAAAGACAAAATTTTAAAGCTCAGGAAATAAATACCTTTTACTTTATAGGTTGGTTGAGTTCTCCATCTGGTAGAGCAAGTCTATCTCTTCCTCTTTCAAATCCTTGAATAAACCAATAAATGATCAAGGAGAAGACAATGATAATAGCCAATACAGACCATAAAACTTTTTGAAGCTTTGAGATCTTTAATCTGAAAATAAAGAAAACAATCAGGGCAATTACTATGAAAATAATGAAAGATATTCCCATTTGTACCAGTATATTTTGAAAAGATACAAAAAGGAAGTGGAAATATTTTTGTAAATGAAACTATATTGATAGGTTGAATTCATTCTAAAATCTTCGAGACTCCTGTGTGCTCCAATAAAATATTTCTCAGATATCACTAATTTCGCAGCTGTCTGTGTAAAAAATGGGCTTAATATCCAAGATCAGCGAGAGAAAAACAAAAAAAAGCAGCTCTGAGAAATACAGGCTACCTTTATACATTTAAGTTTTATAGGAAAAGAACTATTTGGAAGTAATGTTTTTCAATACTATATTTTTGATGGCAGCTTCCTGAAAACTCCAATGTTCACTGTTTTTAGGCATTTGGTTTTCAAGAATGACCAGGCTGGTGTCTGTAGACGGGAAATATGCATTAAGGCATGTAAAGCCATCGCCAAGACCTGTTACTGCATAATAATCAAGCCCAGCTTCCTTGATGAATCTTATATTATACCCGAATCCCATATTTTCCTTGCCAAAAACATTATGTTGGGAAGATGTAGACGGTGTCAGGATCAACTTTTGATACCTAGGAGAAAGAAGTTTTCCTTTAAACAATGCCTGGTTCCACTTTGCAAGATCCTCCACAGTAGAAACAACTCCGGCTGCTGAAGCTATACCATCATTTAAAAATGAGCTTTCCACTTTTTCGAATTGATTATGCTCACTTCGATAACCCGAAACCAGAGCCTGATTATTTTTACTGTTATAAATAAACGTTTTTCCCATCTTTAGCTTTTTGAAAAGAGAGTTGGCGAGTTCTGTGAAGGTTTTACCGGTTGTATTTTGAAGAATTTCTCCAAGAAGCATATAGGATAAATTCCCATATTTGAACTGTGATCCGGCTTTAAAAGCAACAGGTTTTTCTATATCTACAATACCATGGGTATGGTTCAAAAGATTGTGTATGGTTACGGTATCCGACCAGGATTGAGTAAGTGAAGGAAGATATTTTTTTATCGGAGTCTGAAGATCAAGTTTCCCCTGTTCAGCGGCCTGTAAGATCAACACAGCAGTAATCTGCTTTGAGTTCGACATCACTTCAAACTGATCGTCGGTTTTTAGAGTAACTTTTTTTTCAAAATTCTTATATCCATTAGCTTTTAGGAATTTTACTTTTCCATTTTGTGAGACCAAAACAACTCCATTGAATTTCAGAGGGGTAGAAGTCATTATGATACTGTCAATTTTTTTAAAATAAAAATTGTTTTTCTGTGCTTTTAAGGCAACAGACAGCCATATGGTAATTGCCAGTGTAAAAGATAGTTTTGTCTTGGTCATAAATTTATTTCTTGTTATAGTAATCATAAGTTGCTTTGGCAATATCTGCGATGATGGCTTCTGAGTTTTCAAATGTTTCATAGGTGTCATGTACAAAAACAGCAATGTATATTCTTTTTTTATCTGAAAGTTCAATAATTCCATAATCGTTAACAGCTCCTGTCATTCCTGCTTTATTGGTGAATGAGGTTCCGGTACGATGAGCAACTTTCACCTCTTTAGGGAGCTTGCCTTTAAGTCTTTTGGTTCCGGTAGCATTATTCAGCATGGCTGTATAGAGCCATTTTGTATGTTCTTTATTCAGTATTTTCTGGGTGTAGAATGCTTCAAGCAATTTGATAGCTTCATTGGGAGTTATTTTATTCACAAACTGGGATTTCCAGTCTTTATGCATGTCCTCTTCATTATTTTGAATGATAACACCTTTATTGTTGATGAACTTTTGAACAGCTTCAGGGCCGCCGATCAGTCTCAGCAGAATATCCGTCAGGTTATTATCACTGTAAGAAACCATCCATTTCATTGCTTCCTCCAGACTGATCTCAATATTACCTTCAGGATATTCTTTTTTGAAGGGACTCCACGTATCTTCTAAAAGTTCCTCTTTTTTGATGAATAGTTTTTGCTCTAAAGAAAGCTCTCCTTTTTCTATCTTATGCAAAACCGTTAAAGCGATAGGAAACTTTACTGTGCTGAGCATGGGATAAAGCTTGTTACCGTTAATTTGAGTGATTTTATTTTTATAAGGTCCTATAATTGAAATTCCTATGTCCGATTTCTTATTTGAAATAATAGATTGAAGTGTTTTTGTTAAGTCCGGATATATTTTCGTTTGTGAGAAAAGCGGTAAACTTAAAAAAAGAATGAATAGTGTGAAAATAATTTCTTTCCTCATGCTGAACAGGGTTATTTTGATTGATTTTTTAGTGCCAAATATATGTATTTTCAGTATTGCTTTTGGTTAGGAATCAGTATTTTTATTGATGAATGAATATTTCATGTATTCTCACCCGTATGACGTTTTGGATAACAAGATTATTATGCTTTTGGAGTGTGTTGTCCGGAAAAAGGTTAACTAAAAAACGATAAAAACAGTCAACCTTATGAATTTAAAAAAAGATCAGCCTCTGCACAAGAATACACTGAAGCATTCATAAGACAGGTTCTCTCCGAATATAAACGGAGATTATTTACAAAATCACAATTAGAGATTCAATACATTATTAGAGGTAATTTGTTTATTTTCAGATGGTTGAAAAATATACTAACTTTACTTATGAAAAACAGCTAAGTAAAGGCAGATATCTGCCGATTGTTTGGGTACATTAAGCAAGCTCATGATATTTTGAGTAAGTTTTGTGCTGTACAAGATTGATTTAATTGGGATTATGATTTCGAAAATAAATTATCCATTCATTGTAAAAAGGGTATAGAAAAGATGATCTGCATTATTTTGTATCTGGCAAATCTTATAATTGATGAAGAGGGAGATTTATTGTTTTTGTTGTAATCTATTACTTAAAATAGATGTTGGAAAAGATTATTTATTTCATTTTTTTATATGAAAAGTACCTTATTTTACGAATTGTGGTTAATTAATTTTACATACTGAAATGGATAATTTATTCTTTAATCATTATGTAGGTGTTGGTATAATTGTTTTTTTTTAATGAATTGGTTTTTATATAGTTAAGCATGTGAAGTATATTTGTAGGATGTGTTTTTTCTGAAGGGTATAGCTGTTTTATTATTTTCGTTAAACTTTTCTTATGACATAATATTGTCAGGTGGTTTTATAATTAATTATTTATAATATGATAGATATTAACTCTCTGAAGAATAATTATTTTATTATAAGCATATTTTGTTTTATTTTTCTGAACAGTTGTACCGGATCAGATCTATCAACAAAAAATTTCGATTATCCGTTGCTTCGTGATAATGAAACTTTGCGTCTTGCCGGTAATTATGATAAATGTATGTTGCTTAATGAGGAATATCTGCAGAAAGCAAAAAAGAATGGTTATCAGGACGGGGAAGCTCTTTGCTATATCAATTTATCTAATATATGTGCGACAATCGGGAACTATAAAAAGGGGTTTGTATTTCTTAAAAAGGCAGAATTGATCTTGGCGAAATCAAAAAAATCAGCACTTAAAGCAAAGTTTTATCAAGAATATGGACAGCTCTGCAAAGTGACCGGGCTGTATAAAAATGCCTTACAGTTTAACTCAAAGGCGTTGTACTATACGCAACGCTGCTCACAAGAGGATGAAAGAAAATATTTTCTGAGTAAGGTTTTTGCAAACCGCGCTGATTTTCTGTACGAAATAAAAAGAATAGATTCATCTCTGATCTATTTTCACAAAGCACTGAAAATTGAAAATACACCATTGATCAACAGTTTAATTGCCAAACATCATCTGTATTATTCAAAACAGCTTGATTCTGCAAAGTTTTATATTGATAAATCTCTTAAGCTTATAAAAAAAGATAAACCCTTGCTGGATGCCCAGGAAGGAATGGTGTACAGAATTGTGGGTGATTATTACAGGGAATTGAAAAACTATCCGGAATCTAAGGATTTTTATCAGAAAGCTTTGGATGTTTTTCTGAAGACTAACCGGGTATATAATATTCCCTTTATCTATCAGTCTATTGCAGAAGCTTATAAAGGGATAGGGGATAAAGGAAAAGAAAGAGAATATGAAAATAAGTACCTTGATGCAAAAACAAAGCTGTCGCAGGATCAAAATGAAACGGTAAACCTTCTGATTGATAAATTATTGACTGAAAAAGAGGATGATATTGAAGGCTTTAAGCTAAAGTTGTTGATTGGGGTGTCGCTTTTTATACTATTATTGATGACTATTTTCACTCTGAAATACAAAAACCTGAAATACAAAAAAAGTAAATTAAAAGAAGAGACCGATATTTTAAAGAACCAGACTGAACTTCTGTCCAATAAGGTGAATGAAAGCTTCAGTGACCTTATTATGCTGGCTAAAAGAAATGATTCTTCCTTTCTTGCCCGGTTTCAGGAGGTGTATCCGGATTTTATAGAAAAATTGCTGGATATCAATGAGGATCTTTCAGGAGCCGATTTACAACTGTGTGCTATGATTAAACTGAATTTCAGTTCAAAAGAAATTGCTACATATATATCTATTCTGCATAAATCTGCTCAGCAGAAAAAATACAGACTTCGCAAAAAACTAAATGTGCCCAGTGATCAGGATCTATATACTTTCTTTCAGGGATTGGATTCCTGATCTACAGATCATAAAATACAGTTATATATGATTGGCTGTACTAGCCTTTCTGAAAATAAAAGATTGATCTTTATATGATCTGTTAATGCTTAAAAGAAATGGTCTCTTGCAGGACCATTTTTTAGGATATATTCTCAATATTTGTTCCTTTTATACACTCCTGTATCCCAATCCTGCTATAATAAAAGAAAAACCGAAACCTAAGCGGTTCAGGAAATTGCACATCATTACAGATCTCTAAAAACAATACTTTATAAGTGGACATCAGACAGAAATTTGATTTGTAACTAACCCGAGTTCGGGATCATAAAATTAAGGATAATAGGCTGGAAGCTGGAAGAGAAAGGCTGGAAGTTACTATCGGAGCTACAATTTCTGACGTTGCCGTAAAATTTGATGAAACAGTCTTTAAAGGAATAATACATTACAGGGTTGTAAGTGTTTTTTTAACCTCAACTCACTTCCCTCTTCCAGCTCCAGGCTTACTTACTTCCTTACTAAAAACAAAAATGTCTTATCCCGAACT